>NZ_CP136241.1:1239536-1549420 GCF_046529725.1 Methanosarcina hadiensis
CGCTTGAATCTTGTCGTTTTGTCTCATATTGAGGGTTTATAAAATCAATCTTTTTACGTTTACCAACCAAATACTGATCTAATTCCCTAGTCTTCAGGAACATGACATAACTCCACATTGTCATATTGCCTTGATAGCTAACTCTTTTGTTAAACCACAAATTAATCTCTTCAGTTAGTTTCTTAGTCCCAGTGTGTCTCAGACGCAAGGAATAACTTTCAGTTCTAATGAGATCCTTGTTTTCCATCCCAGTTGAGAATGGAAATCTGGACATTATTTTCTCCTCCCTAAGTTAGATATGCTCTTTTGTAATGCTCCCTCGTTGAGTCGGCCCTTAAAAGACGGGCTTAAGGATTGTAAAATGGGGTTAGTCGGTGGTCTGATTACTTACCTTCTCTGTTTTGCTTTCTTTATTAGACCTGTACCAGTAATTCAAAGCACCTCGGTGAAGCCCAAGTGCTATTATGCTCATAACTATACTTACCACCAGCAAAAAAGGCGGGTTCAGGATGGCTCCTGAGACTAATCCTGCTATCAGAAAATAGGCATGAAATCCGAGAGGCACAAGAAAAACAAATGCTGCCAGGGAACGGGCCGGGACTTTCGGGCGTAATGCCAGTATCAATAGCAGGGCGCTTCCTAAGACTGCAACGATGGTAGCATAATGTATCAGGTCATTGGGAATGTTAGTAATGAGCTCGTTGGTAATAAGCACGCCTGCTGTGCCGCATATTATAGCCCCTGCAGGGGAGAACCAGCGCCCCCAAAAACCAGGGAGCTTTGACAGCAATCGAAGGCTTGCCGAAAAAAAGAACACAACCCAGAACCATGCCCAGAAGTTGTTGTAAGGAACACCGAAGTACTGGTGATCAAACCCCTTTCCCCAATCCCACATGCCCAGCCGGATGGCTACTGCATCCATGGAAAGGTCGATGTTCAGGCCCATCAGCCCGTCGAGCACAGGCCGTGCCCACTCCGGAAGGCTGGTTTTATCGGAAAAGCCGCGCACGCTATAGATAATAGTTCCCCAGGCCACCCCAACAACCACAGGGACAGGCCCAAGCATTACCAGAAAGCTCCCATACTCATAAGCGTCGAGCTGCTGAATCGTAGCCCACTCCAGCAGCAAGCCGAAAATCACCCCCGCAAAAAGCTGCCAGACTACCGGAGAGCTTCGCTGCCACGCATTTTGCAGACAAACCAGAAAGAGCACTAAAACCAGAATCTCAAAGCCGAGAAAATATAGATTTAGCGAGGACATGCGCATTAAATACTGAATGACAGCTTAAAAAACTTGCGAGAATGTTTGATGATGTTAACCCTTCTTATATGAATAATTTCTCAAGAAATTAGGCAAAAAAAATCTTAATATTTCTTATTTTGATTGGAAAAAACTGGGGTTTTCTAAGGGGACTTTGCATTATATGAAGCAGAATGCAAAGTCTGATAAACCGCTTACTCTCAACAGCCATGTTTTGGAGAGGGTTAAAGCTTGGGAAAACTTGGTTTCAGGGGGTCAGGTTGAGACTTAAGAAATTTTATTTTTTAATGTTTAGGGCTAAGATTTGAAACTTAGGAGACAGGTTTTAAAGGACAATAAATAGAAATTTTTTCCAGTATACTTTTTTATGGCCACCATCGAGACACGTCTAAAATAGCTTGAGAAATTTCAAATAGAATGTCATCTTCACCCAATTCACTTATAACTGGTATTAATACGATAATATCCAAAAGTAAATTGCTTCGCGTACGTTCTCTGAGAATTTGAATTGCTTTTCTCCACCAAAAATAAAGATTATCCATAGGTAGATTTCTCAAATGTGGTAACATAATGTTAAACGCGTCTGCTCTTTTATTATCATTTTCAATCTTGAGGATTACATCAAAGGCTTTTTCTATCAGTTCTTCTTTTTTTTGACCATCTAATTTAGGATCGATAGACAAAAGTATCTTTGATATTCCAATGCCAGATTTTATCTTAGAGGCTACATTAAGGATTTTTTCTATGAAATCTTCCTTCTTTTGATCATCCAAATAAGGAACAATAGTTAAAAGTGTATTTGCTCTTACATGATCATTTTCAATCTTGTAGGCTGCATCAAGAATTTTTTCTATTATTTCTTCTTTTTTCTGTCTTTCCAAATAAGGAACAATAGCTGAAAGCGCCTCTGCTTTTGCATAATTATTATCTTTAATTTTTAAGGTTGCATCAAGGATTTTTTCTATTGTTTCTTCTTTTTTTTGTTCATCCAAATAAGGAACAATTGTTGAAAGTGCCTCTGCTCTCACATCATCATATTCAATCTTTGAGACTACGTCAAGAGCTCTTACTATTACTTTTTCTTGATCAACAAAATAAGGAACAATAGCTGAAAGTGCCGCTACACTTTCATACTCATAACCGTCACCTATAATTTTGGAGATTGAATCAAGGCATTTTTCTATCACTTCTTCTTTTTTTGGACTATCTAAATAGGGAATAATAGCTGAAAGTGCCAGAACTTTAGAAAAGTCACCATCATTATCTTCAATCATATAGGTAGCACCAAGTGCTTTTTCTATCACTTCTTCTTTTTTTTGTCCATTCAAATAAGGAATGATCTTTGAAAGCGACTCTCCTTTTGTATAATGATTACCTTTAATCTTGGAGGTGGTATCAAGGATTTTTTCTATCGTTTCTTCTTTTTTTTGTTCATCCAAATAAGGAACAATTGTTGATAGTACCAGCGCTCTTTCGCCATTATCTTTAATCCTGAAGACTATATCAAGTGCTTTTTGCTTTAGTTCTTCTTTTTTTTGTTCATCCAAGTAAGAAATAATAATTGAAAGTACCTCTGCTTTTTCATAATCATTTTCAATCCTGGAAGCTGCATCAAGTGCCTTTTCTAGAACCTCTACTTTTTTTTGTTCATCCAAATTAGGAAAAATAGCTAAAAGTGATCGAACTCTTTCATTATTAGGTTGAATATCGGAAGCTATATCAAAGGCTTTTTCTATGACTTCTTCTTTTTTTTGACAACATAAATGAGGAATAATAGTTGAAAGTGATTTAACTCTTTTATTATGATCATTAATCTTGAAGACTGCGCCGAGTGCTTTTTCTATCGCTTCTTCTTTTTTTTGTTCATCCAAGTAAGGAACAACAGTTGAAAGCGCATCAGTTATTTCAGATTCATTATCTTCAATTCTGTATGCTGCATCAAGGGCCTTACCTGTCACGTCTTCTTTTTTTTGTCCATCCAAATAAGGAACAATGGCTGAAAGTGTCCGAACTTTCGTATAATTGTCTTTTATCTTGGAGGCTACATCAAGGGCTTTTTCCATTACTTCTTCTTTTTTTTGTCCATCCAAATAAGGAGAGATGCCTGAAAGTAAAAATGCTCTTTTATTGTTATCTTTAATTTTGAAAGCTAAATCAAGTGTTTTTTCCATCGTTTCTTCTTTTTTTTGTCCTTTCAAATAAGGAATAATAGTTAAAAGTGCCTCTGCTCTTACGTTATTATCTTCAATCATATAGGCTGCATTAAGGGTCTTATCTATCACTTCTTCTTTTTTTTGTCCACCCAAATAAGGAACAATGGCTAAAAGTGCCACCACAACATTGGAGGCTTCATAAAGAGCTTCTTCTATCACTTTTTCTTTTTTTTGATCGTCTAAATAAGGAACAATTGTTGAGAGAGCCCCCGTTATAAAACAACCATTATATTTAATCATGAAGATTGCATCAAATGCTTTTTCTATAACTTCTTCCTTTTTTTGGCCCTCCAAATAAGGAACAATAGCTGAAAGTGCCCTTACTATTCTGTGTTTGTCATTTTGAATCTTATAGGCCGCATCAAGTGCTTTTTCTATAACTCTTTCTTTTTTTGGACTATCTAAATAAGGAACAATAGCTGAAAGTGCTCGAGCTCTTTCATCATTAGATTGAATATTGGAAGCTAAATCGAGTGCTTTTTCTATCATTCCCTCTTTTCTTTTACCATCCAAATAAGGAACAATAGCTGAAAGCGCCATAAATATACAATAATCATTAACTTCAATCATAGAGATTGCATCAAGTGCTTTTTCTATCATTTCTTCCTTTTTTTGATCCTCCAAATAAGGAACAATAGCTGAAAGTAAGCATGCTCTTTCATAATTATCTTTAATCTTAGAGGCTGCATCAAGAGCTTTTTCTATAACCTCTTCTTTTTTTATGTACTCACCTGTTATCCTCTGATAAATCGAGATCAATTTAGTTGCTCTTTTATAGGGGTCCGGTTCCTTTTGTGCGTATGTGAATACCTGAACTTCAGTCCATTTCTTAGTTTCAAGAAACTCAACCAATAGTTCTACAGGGATATTAGCTGACAAACTGTTTATTGAAGTGTAAATAAGAGCATAGCGAGTTTCTTGTCCTATAGAGGAGGCTTTACCTACCTGTTCTATTTGGTGTATCGACTCTTTTTCAGATAAATTCCAGGCTCTTATTACATCTTCAATAAAAACTGCATTTAGTTCCAGGGATTCGAGTGTCTCATACCAGCCGTTTTTACCATTTTCGTTTTCCTCGCGTAGTAATAAATGAATATATTCAATCTTCCCTGCCTTTTCTAAGTGCCAAGTAAGGTGACTGTGAATGTAGGCATCATCTTTTAGTGTATGCCACAATTCTTTTTTCTGTGTCTGTAATTGATAACGGTTTAATAAGAAGGTGTGGGCTTCCTTAAGTTTTACACCTAATCCAGGAAGAGATGTGGCTTTTTTTGTATCAGGCGAGGATGTTAAACAATAGAGAGCAATATCGTGAAGAAGGTCATGCATTCGGTATGTTTCAAGTTTTTCATCCTCCAAATTAATTGTAGAACTTCGGATCAGCAGACCTTCTCCCCAAAGACCTTCTAGTATCTCTCCAGCTTCTACGGTATCTATATCCCAGAGAGTAGAGACCATTTTTTTATTTATTTTAACATCTTCAGGCAAAACTCCAAGCCAGATAAAGTTCTTCCATACGTTTTCATTACATGATCTTAGAGCTTTTAAACTTAAGTTTAAGGATGCTTCTAGACCTTCTTCCCCCTTTCCAAATATTCGTGGGCTTTCTAAAACACCAAGGCGTGCAATTTCCTCTTCAAGAGCCTCATGAAGTTTGGTCCAAGAATAACCTCCTCTTATCCTTTTAGCTGCCAGATTTAGAGCTAATGGAAGATAACCAACACCTTTAGCAACTTTAAGAGCATTTTCTTTTTCGTTTTCATCCCAACAGTCTTTGAGAGCGTTTCTAAATAGTTCCAAAGCCTGTTCTTTTGTCATCACGTTCAAAGGATAAGATTCTGCACTCAAATCATCAGCTATGTAAGCTTTCCTTGTTGTTATTATAGTCTGGCAGTTAGACCCACCTACTAAAAAAGGTTTCACATCACTGGAGTCCCAAGCATCATCTATAACTAAAAGAATACGTTTTTTACAGAGCAGTGATCTAAGATGAATTGATGCTGTTTCTGTTGTGGTATGAATGGTTTGGTAATCTCCAAGAGCTTGTATCCAATTGTTTAACAAAGAGAGTTTATCAGGTTCTTGTCCTAAAGGAGCCCATAGAATCCCGTCTGAAAAGTAATTTTGAACATCCTCATCATGGCCCAGTACAGTGGCAAGAGTTGTTTTTCCAATACCTCCTAATCCCTGAATCGCGGTAATAGAAAGTATTCTTCTTGATTTGTTGCTATTAAGAAGGTAGTTTTTGATCTCTTCTTTCTTAGGTGTTTCTACAAACTCTTCGGTTAACGGTGGAACTTGAAATATTCTACAAGGAGCATTAGAATTTTTTTCAGAACTAATGCTCTCCAACATTTGTGGCATTGCTTGGGCCATAATGTCTACCTGGCGGGCCATAGTATCCACCTGGTAGGCCATAGTAGGAATGTAGTTTAAGTTTTGGATCATAGAGGGAACAGAAGTTAATACTAGGTCAATCTTAATACCTAATTGAATCAGCAACTGCGTTTCTAAAATATTACTTAAAGCTTGGTTCCTCTCGATCTCGCATGCAAAATGATTACACATTTGACTTAAAATGTTCCTCTCTACAGATTTATTGTAACAATCTGGAGCTTTACCATTTCCAATTTCTGCTCTTTCAATAAGTTCAGTTTTAATCTTTTGAAACGCTTCTGACGTTGGATCTCCTTGAATTAAAATGAATTTAATTTCATCCAATAATTCAATTGTTGGTTCCCCATATTCTGCTTTTTCCACTGCTTTTAATTCATCTTCAAGTGATAGTTTTTTCGTTTCTAACCAACGAAGCTGGCCTGATAACTTAAAGTTACCTCTTTGCAGGGGATATTCATGCTTTAATTCATTTAAACAACTATCGCAAATACTTAGAAGCGATAATATGAAAGAGCGATTCAATGCCTTTTGCATATCGTTATTAACTATTTTGCCAACATGAACTTGCTCTGAAATATTCTGTGCAATAGAAACTAATTTCGAGTCAGCCCTATTTCCTAGGATACCAGAAATACAAGTCGTTAAAAACCATGGCAAAAATAATTCTAACATTATTATCTCCATTTGTTTTTAATCAAAAAAATTGGTTTAATACTTAAGAAAAATTTACTATTTTGTATCTGAAGAGAAACACAAACTTATTCACATTAACGAAAATAAAGTTATCGAAATTTGCTTATAGTTGATAACTTGAAAAACGAGTTTTGTTTTTAAATCTAGGAAGAGAGAAGGGAAGCTAAATTTGATCAGTGACGAAATGATTCCAAAATATTTCGTTCATGAATTGTGAATATTAATCCGCTCCGACATCTTAAAGCTGGTTTATTGGCTAGGTTCTGATAAACTATGGGAAGAATTAATTTAAAGTTAAACAACAGCCAAGTTAAACAACATCTAAAAATTAACAATTATGCAAGATTCTCACAAAACATCGTATACTTTTGTTGTTATATATCCCCGAAAATTAGTGTGAGGGATAGTAATTGGATCTTTATCTGACGCCTATTTAACTCTTTTTTAATTCTAAATTATAGAAAAAGATAAAAAAGGTATCAACACAAGAAGTTGAAAAATATCCCGGACAAGCAGGACATTGGATCTTAGTAATTCTGCTGGGGAAATGCTTTACACAAAAATCGGCCTTTTACTGGAAAGTTAACTTTGCAATCTCCCTACAAAAATTACATTCAATATAAAGAATCTAAGAAATTATGGGGTTATGCACTAATTTGTATAATATTCAAATAATCTTAAGGCACCTTTAAATAAGACTTTTACATATTTTTTATTATGTCATCAAATTACATCAAGACTTGGATAAAAGTCACTTCTACACCTTCCGATTTTTATAGTAAAATGCCAACCACCGGAGCATATAACGAGCCGCTTACTTTTGTAGCCATAAACTATCTAATATTTGGGTTTTTGACTGTACTTTTTGACCCCGAAATTATGGAAGGTTTGTATGATAGTGCTGTAGAGTTCAGCCTTATTGCCATATTCATGACTGTATTTATGATAGTCTTGGGTATTATCTCTACCTTTTTCGGAGCTGCAATTTATGACGCCATTTATAAATTGCTCGGGGGAACAGGAGATTATAGAGGTACTGTGAGGTTCATATCTTATACATCTTCTGTGCTGGCATTCGCCTGGATTCCTGTTATAGGCTGGTTTTTACAGTTATATGGAATATACCTCTATATTGTGGGCGGTAAGTTTGTACATAACGTCAGCATGGAGAAATCTGCAATAGCTATTTTTCTGCCTATATTATTCATTATCATAATAGGCGCTATTGGAGCATTAGCAGCTTAAAAAGCACCAGAAAGAAGCTAATAAAGAAATGCTCGTTTTATTTTCCCTGAATTAGCTTATTATAATCAAAACTAAGTTTAATTGATCAAAATAGGAGTAAGAAAAGTGATAGATTATCTATTTCTTTTTAACGTTTTTAGTTTTGTACTGGCGATGAGATACGTATTTACAGATTACTCTGAGAAATACTTCAAGTGGCTCGAGCAACATCCTGTATGGACATGTGTAATATTACTTTTTGTCGCTTTACTATCCTATAAACCAGATGTTTAAGTCCGCTCAAAGCCAAATGAAAAATTCGATAACTTGCAGCTTATTCTTTCGCTTCAGGGTCTTTAGCGTCATGAATTGTTGAGTTTTCAACTGCGAGGTCATTATTTTCTTCAAGGCCATGATTTGCAACGTCGGCTAAAATCATTGAGATGAAATATATGAAGAAACCGTAGAATATTATATTCTGCGGATTTGTCTTTGCATATTCAATTGTGTATGTCAAGCCATACATTAAAAGTACAGCATCGACTACCAATACTGCATAAATGTAGTTTGTTTTACATTTCTGCTTACTATCCGATAACCACAATGGTGAATACCACAAAAACAATAGTAGCCATCACATGCTTCTTTGTTTTATTTTGAGAATCGCAATCGAGACTGGTAAACCAATAACCACTATTGGAATCAAGTCTATTATTGTAAATATTGGCTCAAACGCCGGATCGTCTAAATTAGTATTGTCAGGCATCAATAAAAAAAATAACATAAAGAGCATAAACTGCATTACACCTGTGCCAATCCACGATACTATATACAGAAGATTCGGATGTGCTATACCCCATTCCTTAAAACTTTCGAAGCTCATTTGGCATCCCTTATGAAAACTCTTTTACCCCATCTCCCAAATTTGGAATAAATTTTGCATTTATGCTCAAATTTGCTATCAACTAGCTAGCTATAACATTGATTTTAAGTTAGAATATCCAGTTAAAATTAGGAATCATATTACATATTTATTTAGTAAGTTATAAAATTATGCATTGAGAGTCTTGAGTCATCTTTTTTACTCTAAAAAGTTATAAAATTTAAATTGTGTCAACTTTAGCTTATCCCATGCATGAACTTCCTGTTATATCCGCCAGTCCATTGCCACTAAAGAATAGTTTTTCTGATTTTTATAGGAATTAAAAGAAAAAAATGAGAAATGTTTTTAATTGTAACTTATCTGGAACTTTCCAATTTTATACTCCGTACTGCAAAGAAGCTTCGCCTTAAGAGTTTGAAACTGAAAGATTATATAAAAATATATGATTACCTTCCTGGTCTTCCGGATCATTGCTTGCGCGAATGTATACTATTTTGTCGTCGTAAATTGCAGGATGATGTGCAGATGTAATAACAGTTGTCTCATTAGTTGAGATATTGTACACACAAACATCGTTTGACAAGTTATTTCCTACCCAGTATTGTTTTTCCCAAACTATTCTATCACCATAGACATCTGGACTAGTCGAATTACCATCAAAAGTTACCTGACGTGTTTCATGCTTAGCAATATCTGTCATGTAGACGTCCCTTGATTCATTTTTGCTTTCTATCCACACGATGATGTTTCCGTAAATTTCACCTCCCCCTCCTCTAACACTTCTGCTGATGTCACTTAATCTCTTTGTGGGTATGTCGTATATCGAAGTATTTCTACTCCATTCGCTTGAATTTACCTGATTTACCCGTCCCCATACAATCTTATCCCCATAAACAGAAGCATGGTAGGTGGCATGCGTATATGGAACCAGTTGAACTTCTTTATTGGTACTGAAGTTGTATAAATACAAACTATTATACATATCATTTTGATAAGAGACAGGCAGACAGTCAACAGATTTTGACCTTACATACACAAGATAATCACCATAAACCGCTGGTGAGCTCGCGTTAACAATTTTAATCTCTTTGCCAGTGGAAATGTTATATACAATCACGCTTCCATCGTCACACCATATAATTTTATCTCCCTGAATAGATGGGCTACTTTCCGCATGCCCCAGTCCGGTTATGTTTCCAGTAGTCAAGTTATACATGTAGGCTCCATTAGTAAAAGTATCAGCCCATGTAACGATATTTCCATAGATTGATGTACTCAATATTAACCTCGAACTTACGATCATAGTCTCTTTGCCAGCATTTGCTATTGATGTAAAGCTCGTTAGAAAAATCAAAGCTAGAATTAGATGTATTATTTTGTTCCCCACATTAATCCCCATAAAGGATGTAATACCGGAAAACTACATCAACATTACTGCCCATTAGCAATATGGGGAAAAAGAAAGAAAAACGGATATGGGAAATTACTTATTTTTTTCAACGTCCCGTATTGCTTTCCGGATAGGTTCCATATTATGCAGGCGTTTTCTGCAATCACTTCATCCAGGCTGTAAATTACAGATTGTGTTTTCATTTTTACTTGAATTAACAGATGTATTATTGACAACTCTGGATTATCGTCATATTTCGATTATTCAGCAATTACATATTAAAATTAAAGAAAAAAAATCTGAAGAAATTAGGATTTAATTAGCATTGATTTTTTTGAATGATGATATTTCTGGATATTGGGGGGTGGAGAAAAATAAATGAAAAATAAGGGAGAGTTACGTTCAATACCTTTAGCAATGTTAGTTTTACTCTTTTTTATTCTTGGTACATTCGAGGCGTCGGCTGGAACAGAAACCCGGCTCACGAATGGTGAGCGACTAACCAGTTCCATAGCAATTTACGGTAATATAGTTACATGGTCAGAGACTGCCGGCAATGGGGTACACGTATATGATCTGGCTTCCGGAAAAATAATAAATGCAGGATATTCATGGGGAGGTAATATTCCTGTATATGGTAATAAGATCGTGTGGGCTGACATAGATGAAAATATCATGATATATGATATTTCTACCGATAACGGAACCAGGATATCATCGAACGGGAGTTCTCCTGATATTTACGAAAACGATGTGGTATATTCTAAGAACTATTATTCTGACCAGGATCACCAGAATTATGCAATTTATCTTCATGATTTCAATACTGGCAGTGAAACTAAGATAGCTGCTGTTCACAGCTATCCTGCAATATATGATAAAACAGTTGTATGGTCTCAAGCTAACGGCAGCGATAGTTATGACATCTGCAAATATGATATATTTACTAACCAGACAAGCGTAATAACAACTATAAATAGCAGCTATATATCCAGACTCGATATATATGATAATATAACAGTATGGGAAGAATCAGGTAACGTGTATATGTGTGATTTAGCTTCCGGCAAAAAAACTCAGATAACTAATAACGGAGATACATACGAGCCTGCAATCTATGGAAAACGGATTGTATATACAGAAGGCCGCCTCTATGGTGATATTTACACTTACGACATATCTACTGCTAAAAAAACCCGCATAACTACCAGCAATGCAGCTTTCAGTCCATCTATTTATGAAGATAAAATCTTATATGCAGACAGTCGAGATTCGGAATATAGTGAGGCAAGAGACCTTTATCTATATGATCTCTCCTCAACAGTACAGAGTCTTCCTGTAGCTGAGTTTTCTGCAAATGTAACTTCCGGAACTATGCCTTTAGTCGTGAGATTTACGGATATCAGCACAGGTGCAGTACCCACTTCATGGTACTGGGACTTTGGAGACGGTATTTACTCAAAACACGCCATGAATGCAACCCACACGTTTACAGATCCAGGAATATATGACATTACTTTAACAGCAGCAAATGAAGCAGGCAATAGTACGGTAACAAAACCGGGTTATATTACTGTGACTCCCCCGCAGGCACCAGTAGCAGATTTCTCCACTAATGTAACCTCAGGACCAGCACCTCTAACCGTATTATTCGCTGCAACGGATAAAGGCGGAGCCATAAGTGAAATCGAAGCACCTGCGTCATGGTACTGGGATTTCGGCGATGGAATCAATTCAAGGGATTCAGTTGCGGTTCACACATTTACAAAACCAGGAAACTATACAATCAGCCTGACTGTGGAAAACATTATAGGGAACAATACAACGACAAGACCGGGTTACATAGTTGTTACCGATCCGGACGACTTCGGATGCGAACTTCAGCAGTAAGATTACAGAGGGGTATACTCTCTATCTTTTCCTTTCGCCGATCCATCGCATAACTCAGTCTTCGAGTAGTTTTAATTCCATAATATAGCATTTCTCGTTTTGGCCACATACGTTCTCTGTTTTTTCAATTATTTGGAAACCCATTTTTTCGTACAACTTTATAGCAGGGGTATTCTTTATATTTACATACAGTAGAATTGAATATATCCTGTTCAGCTTCATTTCCTTTATGCTTTCTTCAAGAAGCTTCCTTCCGTATCCTTTTCCCCTGAATTTATCGTCAATTGCAGTCGAGTAAATTATAGATTTTATTCTCAGCCCTTTGAATGAAAGTTCCGGTTTTAGATAATATGAACAGTAGCCTATAATTTTATCCTGGATTTTAATTACGTAAAAAATCTTTGCCAATTTTTTTGAATATTTTATAAGGTTTTTTTGGTTCTTACTATCGAATGCCTCTGCCTGGATTCTAATAACTTCCGGAAGCATTGTTTCATTTACAGACACGACATCTTTCTTCTCGATACTTTTCCATTTTTTTAAAAGATGAGCACCAGTAGCGTCACGCATAAACTTATAAAAGTATATCAGCAGTGTTACTAGTAAGATGTAACTTGTTAAATGAAATATAAAATCACCTTTATCAAAATAGCTTGATGCCTGTTAACATGTCCTTAATTCGAAGCTACTATGGAACAATAGAATAAAAGCTTTAAGAAAATATTTTGCGCAATAGCTAAGAATTATTACCGTAGAAAGAGGTGTTACTGTAACTTGCATTACACTTAAAAAATTAACTTTTTATTAAATTTGCATTATGGAATTCAGGTCGTTTTTTAATAAGGGCACCTCTTTTAAATTTGGGTTGTGTACTTCTATTTAAAAGGTAAAAACTCGAGATCCTTATTATTCATAATCTTAACGCGAAAAATCAAATTCAAATTCACGAATGCCTTCCTGAACAATTACATTTTCCAGCAGCCAGCAGAAACAAAGAAAAAAGGAACAAAAACAGAAAAATCAGGTCAGCGGCGGAAGAGCCTGAACCCTTTACTTACGCCATCAAGCGTGAGCGATATAAGAACCTTTGACAGTCTTCGTATTCCCCTTTGCAGTATTTCGATATCATTTCAGCAGATAATTTACCTTTTTTTGGAGCAACTTCGCATGTACAGGTTTCGCTGTTTGAATCCGGATTTTCTATTATGAGATAACGGCAATACACTCAAAACACCTCTAATATATTACTACCTGAATTATCCGTACATACATAAAACAATATCTGCTGAAACATTTCTCTAGATTACAGAGATAACCCCTAATTAGAATTATAAACTAAAAACTGTGCTGATTATTCAGCTGGGTTGTAAAAATCCTATAAATAAATATTGGAGCATCGTGGACAGCTAAATAACTTTGACATTAGAGTAAGGTTCTAAAGGAGTGGCATAAACTGGATATATCTTGATCTATGCCGCTATAAGTCAGATAATGATTTTATTATGTATGTTAGAAAATCTTTAAAGTTTTCAGTTTTTAATGTACGGGATAAAGCTTATAATATAATGTATAAAATAAGTAACAGATAATATAATAATAATTGTTACAATAAATATATATGCAGGATTTTCAAATAGAAATTAACTGACAAGTGAGAGACATTTCGAACATAAATGCTTTTGTTTGAATCTCAAGACATGTTTCTCTTATTAGGGGATATATATGGACATTATGACCGATTTATCCATGAAAATTGCAGAGGCCGCTGTTCCTGATGAAATTGATCTAGCACCTCTTATGACCGAAGCTTTCATCCAAGGAGGAAAGGAAAGACAATCTCTTTTTATAAAACAGGAAAGCTCAGGACTTGGAGCTTTTGGACTAACTGAGGGCATTTTCCTATTTCCATGGATCTTAAAAGGAATATCTATTACAGCCCATCTTATACCCCAGTTTTTGTCAATAGACGATCTCTACCTTGAAGAAGTGTACCATTTTCTTGGCATAGGCCATCTTCTAGGTATATTTGGTAAAAGTGAGACAAAGGAAAAGACTGATCAGCTGCCGGAAGAATACGAAAAACCTTTAAAAAGCCTCTTTAACACATTTTCGTCAGAATTAGAAGCTGCTGGACTTCCTGAAGAACAGTGCGATAGGATAATTGCAAATGTTCTTGTTACACTGCGAAAAAATCCATCAGTTTCACTAGAGTTCGTGGAAAGGGTTGCTGCATCGAAGTGATAATGTGTCCGAAGGTACAAAATGCCAGTCCTTTCCTCCATGGTTATGGATATGGTTTATTTTGTACGTGTATATGTTACCTAGTCAAATAGAACTATTTAGAGAAGATCTTGGAACTTTTTTATTTTCCGCAGATCCCGCATATGCGAACTTGACTCTTATTACCAGATTTAAGTTAGTAAATGCTCCCTACTGGATTCCTTCCATATTTTTATTTTTAGGCGCTTTAAGTGTTTTGTTCCCCTTCATACGGACGTATTACGTTGAAAAAAAATATAAATTAACTGGAAGTTATCAGAAAATCCCTGCAATAATAGAAATTGAAGATTTTCTCAAATTGCACGCCCCCAATCTAAAAATCAAGACTAACCTTATTAGCCAAAGTGATGAAGTGTTTATCTATCCTGTAGGGTACCGTAAGACAGGCATAGCAATATTTGGAAAGTTTATCAAATCCTGGCGCTTAGACAGAGAAAGGTCTCAAGAAGTACTTCTTCATGAGATTGGTCATTACAGAAATGGAGATGCTTTAATTCTCGGATCAGGTAGTTTTTTTGAATTTGTAGTTAAGCACTCTATAGGTATTATCGCCTTCTTTCTATTAATTCAGATATCTCTAGTTTTTATTGACCTGACAGAATCTGCCTCTAATGTCACCTTTCTAGCTAGAATGTTCCTTCTATACACACTGACAGACCCAATAGTTATTTTCTTCCAAACGTTAGCCTTCTTTACTCTTCCTATTGCAGGCATATGGTCTGCAGAACTTAACGCAGACAGATTCATGTTGACATCAAAAATAAATTCTAGCAAAAGTTCATTGAAAGTAATAGGAAAACTGAAAAAGGAAGAGTCGTTTAAACAATGGCTTCTTGTTCAAGTAACTCATCCTCCAAATCTTCTAAGGCGCTGGATGGCTTCTCACACTTATGAAGAGAGAAGTGTTTTTCTACTTCTCTTTCTTTTTCCCCTAGCTCATTTGTTTCAATTATTTATGCTAATATTCTACGCGTTAGCTAGTTACATCATAATATTTCTCTTAGGGAGAAGTAATATTCAAGAATTTTCTGAAAAGCTGCTCAAATATATAATGATATATGTAGATGCGAGGTCATTTACGTGGTTATTTTTTTCCATTGTAGTTATACTATGGCCTATATTAGCAGTTTATTGGATTAGATTTTTTTCAGGAATTCATGAAATACATAATATGGGACACTACAAATCTTACTTCTTATGTTCATTGGTTTTGTTCTGCGCTTTTGTCCTTTCATACTCTTAAAAAATCTGAATATTGAGGTTACAATCTCAATATTCATTGAAATTTCAGAACTTCTCATTGGTGCTTAATAGTTTTTTAAATTCTTCATTACCCCACAAATGTTCAAATTTACTGTCTACTCCAGCCATTTCTTTATATGCCGGATTGATTTCTATAGCGTGCTTTAGATCAGATATTGATCTATCTGTTTCATTAGTAAGAGAATACACGCATGCACGATTATACCAAGCAAGTGAGAATGCAGAATTAAGCTCAATTGCTTTACTGTAAGCCTTTATTGCTTCTTCGTAGTTACCTATCCAGAAAAATGATGATCCTTTATCGTTCCAGGCTTCTGCGTCATTGGGATCAATTTCAAGCGCTTTATCATATGCTTTTATTGCTTCCTCATATTTGCCTAGTTTAAAAAGAGCCAGTCCTTTGTTATACCAGATAAGTGAATTTTTAGGGTCAATTTCGAGTGCTTTATCAAAGGCTTTCATTGCTTCATCGTTGTTGCCTATTTTACTAAGATTGATTGCCTTATTAACCCATGCACGTAAATTTTGAGGATCAATTTCAAGTACTCTATCGTATGCTTTCATTGCTTCTTCATAACTACCCAGCATAGAAAGAAAATTTCCTTTGTTAATTAAAGCATCAATGTTTTGTGGATCATTTTCAATTACTTTATTAAAGGCATTTATCGCTTCTTCGAAATGACCTAACTGAGAAAGAGTTAATCCTTTATTATACCAGGCATTTGAGTAGTTAGGGTTAATTTCTACTGCTTTATCATAAGCCTTTATTGCTTCCTCGTAATTACCTGAACTAGAAAGAGTGTTCCCTTTATTATTCCATGCAACTGAATCTTGAGGGTTAATTTCAATAGCTTTATCGTATGAATTTAATGCTTCGGTATAATTACCGGAGTTATTAAAGGCTAATCCTTTATTATTCCAAGCAAATGAGTTTTGAGGGTTGAGCTCAGTCGCTTTGTTATATGCTTTTATTGCTTCCTCGTAATTGCTTAGACTAAAAAAGGAGTTTCCTTTATTATACCAAGCATCCGCGTATTCTGGATCAACTTCAATTGCTTTATCAAATGCTTTTATTGCTTCCTCATAGCGACCAGAATTATAAAGAGCTAATCCCTGATCGTTCAATGAGCCTTTTGAATCATCAGAATCACTTATAATTGCTCTGTTATGAGCTTTTAAAGATTCTTCGTAATTAGTCATATGGCCAAATGCTATTTCTCTATTGTTCCAGGCAAGTGAGTTTTGAGGATTAATTTCAAGCGCTCTATCATATGCTTTTATCGCTTCTTCATAGTCGCCTAAACTGGATAGAACTAATCCTTTAGTGCACCAAGCAGATGAATGTTGAGGATCAAGTTTAATTGCCTGGTTGCAGGCTTTTATTGCTTCTTCATAATCACCTAAATTATACAGAGCATTTCCTTTATCAGCCCACGAATTTGGATCTGTAGAATTTATTTTAATTAGTATATCATAAGTTTCTACTGCCTCTCGATAATTGCCTGAACTAGACAAAACCAATCCTTTATTACGCAAGGCAAAGGAATTTTTAGGGTCAATTTCAATTGACTTGTCATACGATTTTATCGCTTCTTCATAACTACCTAGTATGGACAGAATATTTCCCTTATTATTCCAAGCTTCGGTCAATTGAGAATTTATTTCTATGGCCTTATCATAACTCTGGAGTGATTCATTATATTTACCCATTTGATAGTAAGCATAGCCTTTATTACTCCATGCATTGGCAAATTCAGGGTATATCTCTATAGCCTGATTATAGGCTTCAATTGACTCATTATATTTATTTGCTTTAATAAAGAAATTTCCGATTTCAAACCATTCTTCAGCAGATGTACCTGATGATGTCGTTTCTGTAGAATTTAGGGATATCACCTGTGCATTTGTATTAGGGCCCGAATTGTTTTCATCCGGGTCTAGACTCATGCATCCCAAAGTAGAAATAACTAAAGTAATAATGATTAAAAGCTCTATAAATTTAGTTCTGGGAATAATACTCCGGGTTTTCATTAAAGATCTCCTGACATTTCAATAATCATTTAAGTTGTGTATATTTGAAAATAAGTGAAACTATGATAATGAAAAAAAATAGTTAAGAAAAAGAAGAAATACCTCCAAAAATAATGAAAAAAATTAAATATCTAAAATAAGGTTAATTTTAAATAGTAAAATATAACTCGAAATACACATATTACAGTTAAGAGTTATACGAAGTTAATATTTTTAATAAGAATATTTTTAAAGATTTATTTTTGAGGAACTTATATTTTTGAAAGGTCTGAAAACTAGCTTAAACTTATCATTCTCTGCAAAATAGGTTAAAAGTACTCTCCTATTCAAAAGTTATCTTTTCCGAAATAAAGAATCTAAAATATTTTTCTTTAAACATACAATTTTTAATTTTTTGGGTAGCTCTATATTACCTAAAATTAAGCTGAAAGCACCTTACAGTTTAGAACGATACAAAATTAAATTTCAACATTAATAATTCTATTTTAATAATTTTATCCTGAATATGATTATATATTGACTGGTTATTTGTTATTCTAACATATATGATTATATTTATCTATAGCTGACAGTGCAAACTGTAAAATAAAATCACACATGCCTTGATCCCTTCAATCAAATTGGGAGGGCTGAATATGATAAATAAAGCTCGAACAACGCTTTTAGCATTTTTAATTATTATCGCATCAGCGATACTTGTATCGGCTGGAACAGAGATTCGGATCACGCAGAATGAGCGGTTAACATCTGGATTATCATATTACGGAAACTATGTTTATTGGATTGAGTCTGCCGGAAATGGCGTACATGCTTATGATCTGACTGCAGGAAAACGAACAGACATTGATGGGCATTTTGCATACAACCAGATTGCTTCATATGGCGATAAGGTCGTATGGGCTGGTGACGGCGGTGAAGCTGTTTATATGTACGACATTTCTACAGGTAGTGAAACCAAGATAACACCTTACGGGTCTTTCCCTGACATTTACGAAAATTACGTCGTATATACAAACTATTACGACCGCTATCACGAAAATGACAGTATTTACCTGTACGACATCAATACCGGCAGAGAGACTAAAATAGCCAGCGTTTACAGCTCTCCTGCAATATACGATAAGACGGTTGTATGGTCTCAAGCCAATAGTAGCAGTGGCTATGATATCTGCAAATATGATATAACTGCTAACCGGACAGGAATATTGACAACTCTGAACAGCTCGATACCAGAAACCGAACTCGATATCTATGGAGATACCGTAGTATGGACAGAATCACACGACCTGTTCATGTATAACACAATTTCCCGGAAAAAAACCCAGATAACTGATAGCGGAACTGCATATGAGCCTGCAATCTACGGCAACCGGATAGCATACGAATATGGCTCAGGGGAGAATAGAGGCATTTATATTTATGATATATCTGCTTCCCGAATAACCCGCATACCTGATAGTAACCGCGCACACGGCCCATCTGTTTATGGCAATAATGTCATATACATAGACTCCAGCAGTCCTGAAACCGACCCGGATGTAAGAGATATTTATCTGTATGATCTTTCAAATGCACCAGTATTAGATAACATTGTTGCAAATTTCACAAGCAACATTACTTCGGGAACTGCACCTTTGATTATTGCCTTTACTGATGCAAGTACAGGAACACCAGAATCATGGCAGTGGAACTTTGGAGATGGAGTTACTTCAAACGAAAAGGACCCTGTTCACACTTACTTATCAGCAGGAAACTATACCGTTAACCTTACAGTAAGCAATTCACACGGTTCAGGCTCGAAGTTAGCTACAATAATCGTTTCTGAAAATGTTACACCAGTAATTTTTATGGCGAACTTCAGCAGCATTGTGACCGATGAGAATGATCCTCTTACTGTCCAGTTTACTGACCTCTCTCAAAACGCAACATTATGGAACTGGGATTTCGGAGACGGAGCTACTTCAACCCTGCAAAACCCTTCACATACCTATGAATCGCCAGGAAATTATGTTGTTAGCCTGACTTCAAGCAGTGAAAATGTAACCGCGTCCAGAAGTGCTACAATAACTGTACTGGAGAGCAGTTCCAGCGTTTACAGCAAATCAGGCGGGGGAAGCAGCCACAGTAGCAGTAATGGCGGCAGTGGCGGTGCAGGCGGTTCTCCCGAGCCAGCAAAAAATATTGCAGCCAGAGAAATCTCTCAGGTATTTATTGCAAAAGGAAACCCGGTTGAGTTTGATTTCCCAATGAATGCCACAGCTATCGTTAACATAAGCTTTGACCCGGAGAAAACCGCTGGAAAGACGACAACTATTGTTAAGATGCTCAGAAACAAATCCAGCCTTACTCCTGATGCACCGGAAGATGAGGTCTATAACTACCTTAACATCTGGGTCGGAAACGGTGGATATGGAAACGATGAAAACAACCTTGAAAACGCATCCATTTGCTTCAGGGTTGAAAAGTCCTGGACAGAGGATCAAAATATAAACCGGAATTCAATAATCCTCAACAGGTACAGTGATAAAAAATGGAATGAACTTCCAACCACCTTGCTCGGGGAAGATGGCAAATACCTGTATTTCACTGCAAAAACTCCGGGATTCGCTTCATTTGCAATAACAGGTAAGATAGAAATAACTGGAACTGAAACACAGTCAGCCGCAGATGATACACAGAATGAATCTATCAATGGGAATATGGCAACAGATGTTGATCAATTACCTGAGCAGAATCAAAACCCGAACACTTCTGACAAAGAAAGTACGGAAATGCCAGGTTTTGAGATAGTTTCCGGTATTATCTGCATAATTGGTATGTTCCTGTTCAAAAGAAAATAAAACCATATAATGCTGGATGACCAAAAGTTTTAGCCCATATAATAATCACCATATGGTACTGCAGAGGAAGTTGAAAGAAAATAGACAGGACAGTGCACATAATGGCAGGGATATGTCAGAAGAATGACTTTTGACATACCCATCTTTTCTCTTTTTTGAAGTATTTCTTTTGGAAGTGCTTTTTGAAAGTTTTTTTGAAAGTGTTTTTTTGGAAGTATTAGGTGAAATACTCAATTCTCGCACCCGGAAATTTCTCATTGATCAGGGAGGTTAGATACTTTTTTAGTTCTGCCGCGTCCTCTTTTGGGTAGACATACTTATACCTGCCGAATTTTCCCCACTTCAGGGTGCGTTTGCTCTCGTCCATATCCAGGCTCGTATGGGGAAAACGCTCGAGTATAAATTTTTTCGCAACTGGAGTGAAACGGTGCTGGATAAGCTCGAAGGTAACAGGTTCAGCAGATTTAACCGCATCAATTCTATTCCTTAGCTCATCAAACAGTTCAAGATACTCTTCCTTCCATTCGTCGTAGATCATTATTGGAGCCACTATAAAACCGATGGGATAGCCTGCGTCAGCGAGCTTTGAAGCTGCTTCGATCCTTTCGTCAAAGCTGGCGGTATTATGTTCGAAATTCTTTATGACATATCTGGAGTTGATGCTTACGCGGAAGCGTGTGTGACCGTTATGCTTTAAACCAAGCAAAGGCTCCACGTTATTGAATTTTGTTACGACACGCAGCCTTGCATTGTCCAGCCCTCCAAAAAATTCGATCGTCCTTGAAAGGCTTCCGGTAATGTGTTCGATGGAAAGAGGGTCTCCTGCACTTGCCACCTCAAAGGTAGTCAACCGATTGTCGTTCCGGGATATATGCTTTTTAACTTTAAGGCGGGAAGTCCCCTTCCTCGGAGGGCGTAGCCCGACAGGTGGGGGATGAAAGCCGTCAACTTCTACAAAACAACAGTAGCATAATTATTTATACTTATAGTTACATCAATATAGTGATAACTATGCAGTATAAACTAGATCGTGGAAGCCATTCTGTATATTCACTCCATTATCATTTCGTTCAGTGTGTGAAATATAGAAGAAAAGCTCTAACGAACCCTTTAGTTGTCGATTTTCTTAAAACTAAAATTCATAACATAAGTGAAACATACGATGTTGAAGTACTGAATATCGAGTGTGACAAAGATCACTTCCACTTATTATTTTCAGCAAAACCTTCGCTTGATATTCCAAAATACATCAACACAATCAAAACTATAACTTCAAGGGAGATTCGTAAAAACTTCCCTGAAGTAAAGACTATGTTATGGGAAGATACGTTTTGGTCAAGATCGTATTTTATCGCATCGACAGGGCAAGTAACCCTAGACGTACTTAAAAAATATGTGGAGAATCAAGGCAAATATGCATCTGACGAAGAAGATCAAGATAAATCCGACTGAAGAACAGGTAGATGTTCTTTGGCAACTATCTGAACAGTGTAGATGCCTCTATAATTTCGCTTTAGCTGAAAGAAAAGATGCGTGGAAAACTGAACAGAGAAGTGTAAAGTATGTAGAACAACAGAATCAGCTTCCAGTACTAAAAGTAAAATTCCCTGAATACAATATAGTGTATTCCAAAGTATTGCAATCGGTTCTTAAAAAGCTCGATGCTAATTATAAATCGTTCTTTTCGCTCTGGAAAAACGGGGATAAATCTGCAAGACCCCCCAAGTTTCGAAGTGGAAAATACTTTATGACTTTGGTTTATAATCAGAGTGGATTCAAAATCAATAATGGAAAGCTCAGTTTCTCTCATAAGGCAAACGAAATTCCATTGTCTTTCGAAATTGGAAATGCTTTTGATTTGCTGACAATCAAGCAGATTGAAATCTATAATGATAATCCATACAAAGGTAGGGGTAATTTCTATGTATCAATTACATATGAAGAAAATCCAATAAAAGAGTATGTTGATAACGATTTGTATCAAGCGATAGACTTAGGTATTATAAAAATAGTTACAGCAGTAAATACTCAAGGTAAATTCTTTGAAGTAAAAACACCCAGAGCAGATCAATATTGGAATACAAAGATAGATTCAATTAAATCCAGAAGAGATCATTGTAAAAAAGGAAGCAAGAGATGGAATAGACTACACAAAACATACAGAAAAATGGAAGCAAAGAAGTCTAATCAGATTAAAGATTTCCAGCATAAACTTTCTAAAACAATGATCGAGAACACCAGAGCCAATACAATAATCGTGGGAGATCTTAACGTAAAAAGTATGGCTCAGTCAAAGAAAGTAACTGGAAAAAGAAAACGTTCTCAGAACAGATCAACACAAAATCAAGGATATCTTTCCAGATTCATCGAATTCTTGACCTACAAAGCGGAGCTTGCAGGTAAAAAAGTAATAAGAATTGATGAAAGCTATACATCCAAAGAGTGTTGTATCTGTGGAACACGACATAACATGCCACTTTGGGAAAGAACTATGAAATGTGATTGTGGAAACGTAATTGATCGTGATAGAAATAGTGCTATCAATATAATGAAGCGTTTCTTATCACAAAATGCTTTGTGGACAAGCTATCAGAAGTTTTCTGATAATCTTCGACAAACAGGATTACAGATGGATACCTGCATCACTGCAAATATCCAAATGACATAATCACTCGAAGGAAGCTCCGTCCTCGCCATCAGGCAGGGCGGGGCAGTTCACTGGAATCAAATATTTCCTCCAGGTTTACATAAGTCCTGAGATAGGGCTTGCTGCTCTGAGTGGTATACAGGTAGCAGTATTCGCAGCTTGCCGGGCAGCCTGTGACCAGAGAGAACTCAAAATCGGCTGACGGCTTGCATACGTCAAATCTCAGGCTTTTTTTAACCGTAACGACAAGGGTTTTCTTGCCGCTTGCGTATCTCTGTCCTTCTGTGGTGCCGGGAATAATGGAGGATACTTTTTGAATGGGCGCTTTTATGATTTCAGCGGACGTGCCTTTAAAATAGTCATATATTTTCTGTCCAAGGGGATAGTCCAGAGATCCGGGCTCAAAAATTACCCTGTCCGGAGAAAACAGTTTCACCGTCCACACCTGCCCTGTGTCATAGCCTGTGTACATTCCCTGGAAATTTGTTCGATAGCATTTATCTTCTTCATCAATCTCCCTCATTAATAATCTACTTCATTTATCTCCTGCATTTATCTCCTGTATTTATCCCAGAATTGCAAACTTAAGGCCACAGCAAAATTACTGGAAATGCTGGATTCGCTCTGCAGACACGCCCGGTAAATACATCAACCGAATCAGAACATCAACCGAATATCATGGAAACCCATCTCCATTCTTCTCTATTGGCTTTCGCAGATAACACTGTTAACTTTTCGAGATATTTTCGATTTATAGATCATACGCCTGCAATTATAAATATAATCTCCTATTTATAAAGATCATAGAATTACTGATATACACAATGAGATAGAAGAAGAATGGGGATGGGAATAGATGAAAGGTAAGAAGAATTCAGGCCTGACATTCCTGAGTTCAGCAATCCTGATTTGCGTATCAATTATCGGCTCATCAGCAGCACAGCCTTCTGACGAACAAAATGCCTTTAACAATGACTCAGCGGAAGAGAATGGATTTCCATATCCGCGCGGTACAGTTCCTCCGTACGGGATGATGGGATGGGAAACCGGCACCCAATTTTTAACGGATAATGCCACGCTTGTTCACCTTGGGTGGAGTACTTACATAACTCCGGAACAGTTTGCTAATAACGTAAATAGAGGCAAAGAGCTGGGGATCTCCAGGTATCTGGTAGCTACCGGCGGCCCGCAGATGGAGTCTGAAAGCTTCTGGGAAGAAGTCAGGGATACGGGTGTTACTGACAGTGATTTCTATGGAGTGTATTTTCCTGACGAGGAAGATGACCCTTCAACGCTTATCAGCATGTACACAGGCATGAAAAACTACTTCCCCAATGCTGTTGCAGGCGATTACCTGGGTGACATGCAAACCGGGCCTGATGACGAAGAGTTTATTCCGGGACTGGATGTCTGTTATTTCACCACCTATACTAAATTCCATCCTGAACGCCCTCATGCCTGGGTATATGGTAACCTTATTGCCAATGCACCTGACTGGAAAAATGCGGGAAAAACCGTATATGTAACAACAGAAGCATTTGGTCAGGCTATAGAGGTAAATGATCTGGATCCGGATTTGAGCACCTCGCAAAAAGTGGCTGACCGTCACGAAAGCCAGATTGTCATGGGAATACTGGGTGGGGCACAGGGAGTATTCTCATATGCTTATAAGTATGCGGAAGATACCCCGTCCTACACCGGGTGGGTCAATTTTAAGCCAAAATATGAACAGGTCTGGCCCTGGATTATGAATGACAACAGGACGCTTCTGGAAACGGACATAACAGGCGGCAGGACAAATATAACTTCGGATCCTGGTGGGACAATCGATGCAGTTACTGCTTACCTGTTTACTGACGCAGAGGGGAGAGAATTGGTTGCATCATCAAGCATGCTTGATTTTACTGAAGCGAATGACACGGCAAATAATGCAACAATTACCGGTGTGCCAGACGGGACTTATGATGTTTTATGGGAGAACAGAACCGTATCCGTTACTGAAGGAATTATCAAAGATACCTGGGAACCTTATGAGTATCATTTTTACCAGCTAAGGACGAATGATACCGATACCGGATAAATTCTTCAATTGTTTATGGTTTTGCCCGGTTTACGCGGGATGAATTTGGTATAGAAGGGGGTAATTATGGATCTTAACGAGAAAATAGACATGACAGGGCGTCTGTATCTTGCTCTTGAACAGCTTGAAAGCTGTGAAGAGTTCTCAGCACTGATCCCTGAGGTCAGGACAAATTTCGTTTACGCATCAGAAGAATCAGCTGATCCCGGGGATGTTCTTGCAGTTGACGGAAGGATTACTGTAGTCGATAAACTTCCAAAAGCTGCCGGGAAAATAAAGTTCGGAGTTTCAGGATATATGGCAAACCTGATTCTGGAAATCAGAAAGCACGACCCGGAAATAAGGTCTGCTATAGATTTTGCAAATTCTCCTCAAATTGCCGATTTCCTGAAAGAATACTGCAAGGAAAAAAGTTGGACATTCTCAGGGATAGACAGGCGTTCCGAGCCAGAAAATATAAAAGACCCGGACGAAGTATCTGCAACATGGGAAGTCGCAGAAGCTATTCAGGCTGCCGGAGGTGAGGTCCCTAGGATTTTCTCCGAGACAGGAGCTATGGGAAAAGAACCGGTAAGCATTCTCGTAGGCAAGGACCCGCTTGAGATAGCATATCATGTCTGCGAGATCTCAAAGAAATTCAATAAATCAGGGCAGCTCTCCAGATAAAAAAACACGAACTTTAATTGGTGCTGGAAAAGAAATGTCCTGGCGAAGGTTAAAACAGGATTGATAAAACAGATTCGTACTGTGGGAAAGGAATCGATATTTCCTTTCCGTTATTTCCAGGAGCCTGAAAATTGCACATATCCATATCAATTCCCAGAAAAAATTTTGAGGCAAATCTTATTTATGATAAACCGGACCTTACTCGCTTCTTAACAAAATGTTTCCAATGCTTCCATGGCCATTTTTCCTCTTTTTTCTTCTCTATTTACTGCTCTTTTTTACCTCTCTTTTTACCTCTCTATTTGTCTCTTTTTTGCCTCATTTTTCTCCTCTCTTTTTACCTCTCTATTTGTCTCTTTTTTGCCTCATTTTTCTCCTCTCTTTTTTACCTCTCTTTTTTCTTCAGATCCCTGATAGTTCTTGCCTCTGATGCGATTTTTGTTCACTAAAAAAATGTTTTACTATTATTATGAATTGGATACTGACAAGATACATAGCCTAGAAAGTACATTATTTTTAAACAATCACTATGGGTTGGAAAACAGTTATACGGTGTAAAGCTGTTTGGGGTAGTGGATTTGGGGCTTATAATAAGTGAGATACTCTGGATTATATATACTGTTATTACTATGGCAACTATATTATTCTGTGGAAATGCTGACCCTGATATGGTTCATCCGGAAAACAGCGGATTTTATTATGTGGGGGCAACCGGAGAGCCGATTGAACTTATAAACAATCCAAACTCGACTGATCCTACCTATCAGGAGATGCTCACATTCCTGAGATCTGATAAGACTGATGAAATCGAATACGATCCGGATAGTTTCATGTGTGGGGATTTCGCTGAGCAGGTTCACAACAATGCCGAGGCGGCTGGCATAAAGGCAGCATGGGTCAGCATAGATTTTAAAGGTTATTTGGCCGGACATGCATGTAATGCTTTCAATACCACAGACAGGGGCCTGGTTTTTGTGGACTGCACAGGGATTTACCCTTATGAACCCGGAAACCGTGACTGTATCGTGGATATGAAAATCGGGAAAACATATCAGCCGCGAGAATTGTTTACTTCCGGAAAGGAGTATGACCACCTTGGAGTGGTTAAAAGTTTTGAGATTTTCTGGTAGCTCACTCCTGTACAGCCATAAAAGAAAATTTACATGACTCAGACCTTATATGCGTCTTTACTGGCACCTCCTTGGATTTTCTGCTTCCTTCTTAAGGACCTGAATCCAGTCAGGAGACCGTACTCCGGGATATTCATACCCTAAAAGAAATACTTCGCTAAATTCTTCCCCCTTGGAAGTTACGGACCCGGTCACTTCGTATGTTGGGAAAGGAACCTGAAGGATTCCCTTTACAGTTTCGCCTTCCTCGAGTTTCGTAAGTCTGGTGAGATTATCCGTAAAAAGAGCTTCCTGAGTATTACTTGCGGTCACTACGGGTATTGTGCGGATAGAGTGGTATATGCACGATTCGATTACAGCGAACCCAAGTACCAGTTCTTTCCATATTACAGGTTTGTTTTCGGCTTTTTCTGGCAAGGTTTACCCCCCATAAATAAAAGTTTAAATTCCGATAGGTTTTATTTTTCAATGGATTTAGATTAATTTATACAGGGTAATATGACCGTAATTGATAAGTCCTTTTCTTTCCGGTATATAATCATCAGTAATTTTTCATAATCATCAGTAATTCTTTATAAGCATCAATAATTCTGTTCTGATACGAAAATTAGCTTTAACTCTTAAGAAATAAGTAAAAGATGTTAATTGACGACCTGGTCAGGAGATTCAGGGGTAATAAATAGGAATAAAGAAAGAGAACCTGGAACAGGTCCCAGAAACGATGCGGAAGTTGTTGAAATTATGAAATTTTGGGGTTTACTCCCTGTTATGGATAATTTCATAGCTTACTTTTCCTCTATTGATGCATTCCCTGACAAGCTTTTCTCTCTGCGAAAGGGCGCCATTCTTTCCGGACTTTACCTCAACAAAAACCACCTTATTCATTTCTCCTTCAGAAAGTCCGTCAAAAATAATAAAATCTACAGGAGTCCCGAGAAACCTTGCATCTTTAGGGTTGTATTCAAAGTCAGGGAAATAGGGGATAAGATGTTCCGTAACCTTGCCGCGGATAACAGCTTCGCTTTTCTTTACTGCGTCCTGCCTGATTTTTTTCTCCTCATCAAGTTTCCAGGTCCTGAAGAGAGTATCGGCTTTTTCGGAGACCTGGCGCTCCATCTCTCTTGCCTGCCATTCTTCATACATATCTCTTGCACGGGACTCAACCCTGCCTTTCAGTTTAATGTATTTAATGAGCAGGTAAACTATAAGCAGGGCAAGGAAAAGGATAAGTGTAGAAATCATCCAGTCTTCCACAGTTGTTTCTCCATAAGGGTTGGTTTTTCATACAGCAGAGTAAAGTATAGATTCTAAAGAGCAAATAGGTCTTAAAGGGCAAATCTCGAGAATAGATCTCAAAGAATAAATCTCGAGAATAAATCCAGACTCTATAAATGGCTATAAATATTTAAAAGCTTCAGCAGTATCCTGTCACTGTAAAAGAATGTCTTAAAAAAGTTCCAGCAGCATCTATTATTATCAGAGAAAACTTGAAAATGCCTGTGCTCACTCTTTTATTCTTTTCCTGAAAAATAGCTCAATTCTGGGGAGATTGGCAGTATCTATTAAGTACAATACACAGAATGTAGGATAGGGGATATAATGGGAACTCAGAACATTGAGCCCGAAGACAGAAATACTGGTGAGGTTCTCGGACTCAGGGACGAGATCGGAAAAATTCAGGAGGCAATTGCTGACTTTGAGGTCGGAAAAAGACTGAACGTAGCCATTATAGCTGGACTCCTCGGGGGGAAGACTACACTGGTTAATGAAATTGAAAGACTGAACATAAACAGGGCAACAAAAATAGTTTTCTCGGGGATCGTAAGGGATAAAAAAGAGATTTTTCTTCCCGAGGATATAGAAAGAGTAATACTTTTTGATAACTGCCACTTTCTTTACACAAGAAAGCCGGGCGGTTTTGATATACTCTACGAGTTTCTTGATATGATTAGCTCTAGGAAAAGGATATTTGTCACTACCTGGAACATGTACTCATGGAACTATTTAAACCAGACATTCGGGCTCGGGAAGTACTTTCCAGTACAGGTTATAGTCCCTTCTTTTGAAAGAGAAAATCTCAAAATCCTTACTCTCAAAAGATACAAAAAAAATGAAATTATATTTGATACAGATAAAGAATTTGAAGAGAAATCTCCCCTGTATGTGGCAGAGTATCCTCTTGAAATAGCTTCACTGGGCAGGACATTTGGCATTCCTGTTTTAAAGATAAATATCCCTTATCTTAAGAATCGTTTTCTAAATAAGAAAAAAGAACGGAAAGAAGAACAGGAAAAAGAAGCTGTCGAGTACCAGGTATTTGAGAAGATTTTTCTGGAATCAAAAGGTAACCCTGGGATTGCAATGAGAATCTGGGAGCTTGGGCTTGATTACCCTTACATGAAGCCTGAAAATATAGGTAGCTTTTCTTATGATATAGAACTCGAGGACGAGGAAGCTTACGTTCTGAACCTTATTCTTTCATACCAGGGCCTGAATAAAACAGAAATTGCTGACATTATAGGCTCTATGTTAAGAACGAATGAGGCTATCTTCCGGCTTTTTAACCAGGAACTGATCTTTGAGCGTGAAGACGGGTCCTTCCGTGTCAGACCCGAAGCCCTGCGCAGTGTCATTGCATATCTGGAAAAATTAAGGCTGGTGTGGTAAATGGTAAATGGAGAGGACGCTGTAGAATCAGGCCGACAACAACTTCTTGAGACCATAAGATCGATAGAGATGCAAACTCTCATCGACATGGTCCTGATTTTATTGGTCGCATACATCCTTGGCAGGATAGTCACCAGTGTACTCTCAAAAATATCAGAGAAAATGAGCCGCAGTGGAAGCGTAAAAGTAAAGATGATCATCCCTGCTATAAAATTTGGGATTTACATCCTGGCTTTTTTTTATATCCTCAGGGAAATACTCACAATATTCGGACCTGAACTGTTTCTTCTGACAGGGCTTGTAGGTGCAGCTATCGGTTTTGGAGTAAAGGACCTTTTTGCAGATTTTGTTGGGGGAGTTGTGGTTACATTTGAAAGGCCATACCAGGTGGGAGATAAAATCACCATTGGTAACTATTATGGCGAGGTAACCGATATAGGGCTGAGGGCAACAAAACTCGTCACACCGGATGATGATACTGTTTCCGTCCCTAACAGCCTGATTTTTAGCGAGTCGATTGCCAGCGGAAATTACGGGGCTTCGGAAATGATGGTTGTGATAGACTTGTATATCGCATCCGAATCAGATATAAACGCTGCAATAAAGATTTTGAGGGAAACAGTTGTAAGTTCGAGGTATGTCTATATCTCCAGAAGTAGCCCTATTACCCTGCTGCACAAGTCTCTCCCGTTCTATACCAGATTGAGAGCCAGAGCATACGTAAACGACCTGAGAGACGAATTCGAGTTTGAATCCGATGTGCATACAAGAGCCTGGATAGAATTTAAGAAAAACGGCATCAGAGCTCCACAACTGCATGTCCTGAGCATTCCTCCGGTAGAAGAAGGGGAATCAAGTGATTCCTCCCGGAGAAATGTCCGGTTGAACCGGAGAAACAGGAAAGATTCCGAGTTTGATATAAACCCCGGGAGAGATTCAGATCTGTAAGGTAATTGTAAAACCGGGTAATTATAGAACTATTGTCCCTCTTAAAGATAGCGTTCCTCTTAAAGATAGCATCATTCTTAAAGATAGCACAGCCCATGCATATCCAGAATGGCGCATCCCTTGCCTATTCATCCCTCGCCCTGAGGTTTTATAAGGTCGATACCTACAGCTGTCCCTACCATTATATCATCTTCCTTTTCGAGAGCTTCGAGAATGCTTGAGATTAGAAGATGGCTCACTGCCCGCCTTTTCCTGGGTTCCACCACATATCTTAGCCGCATTTCGATCCAGTTCTCTTCCAATCTCATAAAGAGTTTTGTCTGTACCTCATAGGTTGTAGTAAAGTATTTTTCTCCCATGAGAAGGAGTTCGGTCCGCGCCAGGTTTTCAAACTCTCCAACAATCGGGGCTGCTGCTTTGAGGGCAATCCCTTCAGCTTTTTTCCAGTTGCTGCCATAGATTAAAAGAATCCTGATCTCATCCCAGATAAAAGAATAATCCCTGGTATAGTTTTTTATCGTCTGGTTCAGAACAAAGCTGTTAGGGATATGGAGAATCCTGCCAGTGTACTGGTCTGCATCCACCCATTCCCTTATCTCCATAATTGCGGTGCTGAAACTCCCTATATCCAGCACATCGCCGGTATTTTCCCCCACCTGGATCCTGTCTCCGGCTTTAAAGGGGCGGGATACAATTATAAGAATCCCTCCGGCTATGTTCCTTAAAAGGTCCTGAAGCGCAATCGCAACTCCGGCACTCAGAATCCCGTAGGCAATGAGCAGAGTGCTTGTCCTCTCGATCCAGATTGCAAAAAGGGAGGCAAAAGCAAGAACTGTAATGAGAATAGATGCTGTTTTTCTCAAAGTATATCTTTCTCTGGCAGTCGAAACCCTTCTGAGAATAAGATTTCCAGCTAGGAAATTTACCACATAGGCCAGGAAAAGTACAATTAGAGAGACAAGAAGAGCATCGAGCAGAGACCTATCCTCAAAAATATAAAAGTCAGTCAAATATCGAATATATGCAATAAAAAGTATCAGGACCAGCAGAATAAGAAAGTTCAATCGCTGGAGAATTCTCATACAATTAAATATGACGTTTTTTATATATCAATGTGGCAGCTTTTCCAAGATTTATTCAGGTCCGGAATCCAGCCTGAGTTCAAAAACCGTTTCGCATTCTGGATATTGTCTGGATATGGTAAAATTATCATAAACTTTAATAAATTTTCATAAATTCATCTTTTCATCAGTTGCAGTGAGTTATATTATTTTTATGCAGCTATAATTTTGATTAACTCGGTTCACAAATTTGCATAAGTTGTAAGTTTGCAATATAATCTATAAAAAATAGTCATACTTTAATCTGACAGGGAAATGGTTCTAATATTATTCACCAACTTTAAATATAATAAATACAATTTGTGTTTTTCATTTTCAGGGAAAGATGCGCGGAAGAGGTATATCAGAGATAAAAAGATAGTAGAAGAGATAGCATGACTGAAAAAGAGGCAAAAAGGCAGGAAAAAGGGAAAGGCAACACGGACCTTTTTAAGAGTGCCCTTAAAACCACGACCCCTGTTTTTCTCGGATACATACCTCTCGGAATGGCCTTTGGCTTTCTGCTGGATGGCGCAGGATATCACTGGATTTATGCTATTCTTATGAGCCTTTTCATTTATGCCGGCTCAGGTCAGTTTCTGGCTGTGGTTTTACTGGCAGCCGGAGCTGGGCTCACGGAATTTGTCATAGCCACTCTGCTCCTTAACCTCAGGCATGCATTTTATGGGCTGTCCCTGCTGGAAAAATTTTCCGGCATCGGGAGAGTAAAGCCTTATCTTATCTTTGCATTAACCGATGAAACCTATGCACTCCTTACAACAACCGGAGTCCCGGAAGGCGGGTCAAAGTCAAGGTTTTACTTTTACATTACAGCCCTGGACCACCTTTACTGGATTATGGGATCTGCTATTGGAGCAGTTCTTGGCTCCCTGCTGGATCTTAACCTTGAAGGCATGGCTTTCGTGCTGACCGCTCTCTTTGTGGTGCTGACCATAGAACAGTATTTCAATTCCACAGCCCGCTTTCCTTTTGTGGCGGCGGTGGGAGCGGGAGTCCTTTCCCTCATATTCTTCAGTCCTGACAATATGCTGCTGATTTCAATTATCCTGGGGACTCTGATCCTGATGGGAAGAGAAAAACTGACTCAAAGAAACGCGAGTTTGAGCATAGGAACAGGAAAGGACCATGAAGCGGCAATGAAGCCAGTTAAGGTTAAAGAAACTTCAAAGGAGGAAAGCTGATGGCTGAAGCCCTGCAGATGCTCGTAACCATTATGGTAATAGCCCTTGCGACATTTGCTACAAGGGTTCTTCCCTTCCTGTGTTTTGGTTCAAGAGAACCGCCAGCAATGCTTTCAACTATTGAGAAAAATCTGCCTCCAATGATTCTCTTGCTGCTGGTTATTTATTGCCTCAAAGATGTACAGTGGGTTTCAGCCCCTTACGGGATTCCGGAACTTTTTACGATAGGGGTTGTCGCAGGGCTGCATTTCTGGAAAAGGAACGCGATGCTCAGCATCTTTGCAGGCACAGGGCTTTATATGGCACTTGTTCAGTTCAATGCCTTTTCTTTCCTCTGAATACTTTAATATCTCTTTTTCTCTAAACATCTCTAATATTTTTCAGACCAGTTATATTATTCACAAAATTGATATATACCATCCATCATGCCTCCTAAAGTGAAGTGACTTATATGGCTGAGAAAAAGATTGACATGTCTTCAATAAAAAGTAAAGGTTTTCTGCCTCAGAGGCAGGAAAATATGTTTTCAATGCGGCTGAAAGTCGTGAGTGGGAACCTTGATGCCGAAAAATTGCGGGCAATTGCAGATGCAGCCGAGAAATACGGCTCTGGCTATGTTCATATAACCTCAAGGCAGCAGATTGAAGTTCCATTTGTCAAACTTGAAGATGTGGAAGCAGCAAGAAATGAACTCGAAGAAAAAGGCATTTCAGGAGGCTCTGCCGGAAAAAAGGTAAGAGCTGTGGTCGCCTGCCAGGGAAACAGGGTATGCAGGCATGGGCTGATTGACTGCGAAAATCTGGCATACACGATCGATGAAAAATATTTTGGGGAGCCTGTCCCGAAGAAACTCAAGATTGCAGTAACAGGCTGCCCTTCAGCCTGTGTAAGGCCTCAGGATAATGATTTTGGCGTTATGGGTACTGTAAAGCCGGAGACCCTTGAAGAGAATTGTGTCGGGTGCAAGCTCTGTGAAAAAGCCTGTAAAATGGGAGCAATAAAAGTCCTTGAAGAGAAAGCCCATATAGATGCCGAAAAATGCATCCTGTGCGGAGCCTGCATTACAGCTTGCCGTAAAGATGCCTTAAAGGCAGAAAAAACCGGTTGCACCGTTTTTGTTGGAGGCAGAGCAGGCCGTCAGCCGAAACAGGGGGTAAAGATTATTGAGCTTGCGGACGAAGAACAGCTTTTTTCAATCCTTGAAAAAACCTTTGAGTACTACAGGAGAGAAGGTCTTGACGGAGAGAGGCTTGGGGACCTGATTGACAGGCAGGGAATTGAAAAATACCTGGATACCATCAGATGTATGCTGTACACTGAAAATTAACGTAAAAATTCGCTAACTAAGGGCAAGCACTTCCGTAAACTATTGCCTGTATGACCTGACTTTGGTGCATTCGGTATGGGATAGCACACTTTCACCCTGTGAAATGATATCAATCTTATTTTAGTAGTTTTTCTAAACTGAGAAATGATATCAATCTTATTTTAGCAATTTTTCTAAACTAAGAAGAATGTTAGATGAGATTGCAGTCCCCATACAATTGTTCAGCGTCACAGAGGATATAAGCCCTATTACCTTACCTCCCTGCAAAATAGGAGAACCGCTGTCTCCGGGTTCAGGCATATCAAAGCGCCGAAAAGCCAGATAAACCAGTGAAGCTCCGGAATTAACCACCCTGCACTGAAGGGTATGGACATCATTAACCATCTCTGCTTGCTCCAGCTGGGCAGAGGCGCCAAATTCGGTGATTTTAACCTTACTGTCTGGAGGAAGCCTTACCAGGGCTAAATCATAGTCTTTCAAAATCCTTGTGACAGTAAGCTTCATCCCGTCAGCTGTCAGGAAGTCTCCTTCACCCCTGAATATGTGAGAAACCGTAACCATGTAAGGAAGCCCTTTGAGGAAGACTACAGCTCCTATGGTACAGCGTGCTCCGTTATATAAAAAAGAGCCACCTGATTTTATCATAAGCTTTCACCAGCTTGCTAACTCCCCGGGTTTGTGAATTTCCGTCTATTTTTGTATTTCCGGCTTTTATGTTCTATTATGTTTTAATTGTATGTAGTGTCATGTATTTGACTGAAAGTTAGCTTGCTGCCTGACAGAGAGTCAGTGTTATATAGTCCTGTTATCGATTTACTGGAATAAAACGGCAAGTATATCTGCAATAGTGGTATGATATTTTAAGCCTGATACGCTCTTTTGTATAGGGGCGCCTGGTTACGCATTTGCGGACCGGAGAAAAATATCAGATGCCTGCATTCTAAAGTTGTCTGAAACATGAAAACTGAAGAGGCGACAAAAAATCATGTTTTGCCTCTCTTCGATATATCGGATTTGATCGATAAGGAGCACTGCATGATAACGTTTCTTGTATTTCTTTATATACTTAAAATGATTCTTTTTTACTGGGTAATAAAAAGAATAATTAGATGGAGAAAAAAGAGAAGAAAAGTTGCCTTTTGAAAGCCTATTTAATGCCTCAAAAAAATGAAGGCAGGGGTTTGCTTATTTAGGATAGAACTAAAATGACATATTTAGAATAGAACTAAAAGTAAACTAAAATGTTTCTGGTCAACTCAGGAAAGATATCGAGAGGCTAAAGCGGTCATGGCTAAAGCAGTCCCCAGAAAGCTTGAGCTTTCTCAGCCTCAAAATCTTATTATTTAGTTAGAGCATCTGAAAAAGGATTTAAGCCATTGCGAGATTTCCATTCAGTTCCTTTCTATCCTTGAGTGCTTCTTCAATTGCTCTTCTGAAATCTTCATGATCGTCAAATATAAGGTACGCTTCTTTTTCCATCTTTATAACCTCGCCAGTATCCAGATCCTTCGTTTTTTTAAATCATTTTATTTTCTTATTTTCTTAATCATTTATGAGGACGCTTTCTGAACAGATCAGGAAGTTGTTCAGAAGTAAAATGCAGGGTTTTGAGTTCCTGTTCTCAAATCCCTACCTGTGATCCAACCCAATGATTAAGAGGAAACCTTATTACCCTTAATCCAGACGTCTATACTAACCTGGTAATATATATCATAATTGATGCCAAAGATTGATTCCAGTTTAAATTTTCAATAGAATTGAAAAATAATACCATCTACAATTTCAAACACGCTGAGAAAGCAAAAATTTCATAGAAAAGTTATATAGTAGGCTTGAAATTTTTTATATCAAATAATTTTCTGCTTGAAAACAATTTTTGATATAATTTATTTAATATAATTTGTAGAATTACTATGTGCCGGAGTTGGGGAACACAACTGGGGTATCATCAAAAAAGAATCTCCTGGAGGCTGCTGATCCTTCTTCGAATTATTTGCTTGGGGGAGCATAACATTCGAAGAGGCCGTATTGGGGGATACGGTAGATGCAGCACCTCTGGGCTTCTTCTATTGTTCTATTCTGTTTCTATTGTTTTTTTCTATTACTATTGTTTTTCTGTTATTCGATATCCTGACTGATCCGGAAGATAAAGAAGAAAATCCCATCCGCTAATCCAGTCGCTTGCTGGATTACGGGCTGGATAGAAGAAAAATTAATCGGTAAAGGTATCAATGTAATGTTTGACCTGCAAAATCCGGCGCTGCGCTATCCAGCCTTATGGACGAGTGTGCACGTTCTGGAATAGAAAGAGCCCGACTTACTTGCAGGTGCAGGAATGAACAAAACCGACATGTTTAATAGCATGCGTGAGTCAGAAGAGTAAAAGTTTCGGCAATCAGAAAGGATACTATTCATTAAAATCAGTTTAGAAGTAGATGGTAGGATCTGAGTCCCTATTCTCAGTCCTACCTGCGATCCAACCCAAAGATTAAGAGGAAACCCTATTACTCTTAATCTAAGCACACACAATAATGCAGTAGAAATATATATCATAATTGATAAGAAAAATTGTTTTTTATTTTAAAATTCAATATAATTAAATAATTATATTAATTTGAAAATTTTAATTGCATTGAAAGTTACAAAAAAGATTGGATGTACTGAAAAGTTAGATATACTCAGTGATATTTCCAAACTGAAAACAAGGATCAAAAAATTATATAATGTTAAATATTAATTTCAAAAATATTTATGTTAAAATTATTTATAATATTTAGAAGATTATGAGCTTTTGGCTCCTTTGTCTATTGAGATTTTTATTAAAGAAAAATTTCTAAGGAAAACTTTCAGTGGATGTAATTACTTAATTTTCACGTTACTCGATTTTCACGTCCACCAGGTTCTCCAGAGGCTGTAGATAAGGTACTGTAACTTTAAGCACACCATTTGAGTATTTAGCGACTGCTTTTTCCGGATTTACGGGACAGCAAATTGAATAACTGTCAACATACGTAACTCCTTCCTTTACAGCTCTTATATAAAAGCTGATATCAGTAATCTTAAACGAAATATCTTCCTTTTTGACTCCTGGAAGGATTACCTCTATTTGAAGGTTTTTATATTCATCGTCAGGATATGCACAGGTAACCGGTGATAATCTCATAGTTTCCGCTGTTGTCTCTGTAGCTGTTTCCGCCATTTTATTACCCCCAGATAATGTCCTCGGTTACTATATTTAGGTATTCGCATTCGATTAAGCAATTTATTACTGTAAAAATAGCTAATGCAGTTATCTATTTGCTTCAACTTATTTTTCTTTGACTTACTTTTCTTTGACTTACTTTTCTTTGACTTACATTCCGGGCTTGAAAAAAGATAATAAAAACAACTACCTGAAATCGACAATCAGTTATACTCCTGGGGAGAGATCCGGAAAAAAACCTGTGAAGAGTTCTGCGGTTAACACGAAACAGCAATTGCAGGAAGAATATAGTAATAAATAAATGCCAGACCACTATATTCAGATATTCGCATTCAATATCATTATATTCAGATATTCGCTTTCAATATCAGTTCTCACAAAAACGTTATAAGCAAAGAATACAATATTTATAAGATTAGATATATTAATTCAAAATTATTTTATAAAAATGCCCCCTTAACAGATATCCTTCTTTTAAACAAACAATGTAAGTCCCTCAAATCGAAGAATATTTTTAATAGAAAAAAGAGATAAATTTTTGTTGATAATATTACCGGAATATTCCGTCGAGAGCATATTTTTGCCAATTATTAAAGCAGAGCTGGAAAATCATGACTTATAACAGCCTGGGTGCAAAAGAACAGGAGATTAAGGTACAGGAACGTATCGCTGAGCTGGAAAAAGCTAATCAGGAGTTACGTACCGAGATTATTGAACACAAGCAGGCTGAAGAGGCATTTCGAGAGAGAGAAGAAAAATACCGCAATATTATTGAAACGGTTAATGAGGGTATATGGGTAGTCGACCCTGAAGGCAGAATTACTTATGCAAATAAGAAAATGGCTGAAATACTGGGATACACTCAGGATGAAATCGCTGGCAGAAACTCATGGGACTTTACTGATAAAGAAAATAAGTCAGTAATCAAAAGTATCATTGAAAGAAGAAAGCAGGGTGTTGATGAGAGCTATGAACTTAGATTCATACGTAAGGACGGTTCATTTTTATGGGCGCTTATAAATGCCAGGTCAGTATTTAATAAAGATGGTAAGTTTACAGGTTCTACAGGCACGCTAACTGATATTACTGAGCACAAACAGGCTCGAGAGGATCTGATAAAAAGTGAAAGAGGGTTCCGCACCCTGGCGGAAAATTCTCCGGACTGGATTGCTCGCCTGGATAGACAAAAACGCTATATGTATATCAACCCTGCTGCTGTTGAATTTTATGGGGTTACTCAGGAATCGATTATCGGAAAAACCAATACTGAACTGCGATTAAGTCCTGAAAAAACGAAGTTCTGGAATGAATATTTTGAAAAAGTTTTTGCCACAGGCAAACCCGAAACAATTGAGTATCTGTATAAATCCCCTGAAGGGAAAGAATGTTATTTTGATACGCAGATAGTCCCGGAATTTGCCAGCGGTAAAGTGACTTCTGTCCTTGCTATCTCTCGCAATATTACGGGTATTAAAGAAGCAGAAGCAAGGCTTAAAGAGACGCTCAATAGCTTGGAAAATCAGGTTAAAGAACGCACAGCAGAACTTGAGGCTGCTTATCAATCATTAAAAGAAAGCGAGAAGGGCCTTGCAGATGCCCAGAAAATGGCTCATCTCGGAAACTGGAGCTGGGACCTCATAACCGGTGAAGTATACTGGTCTGATGAACTTTACAGGATATTCGGGCGTGATCCTCAAAAACCCGGCGCATCTTACGAAGAACTTCTAAATTATGTACATCCTGACAGTAGAGGGCGTCTGGAAAACACCATCAAAGGAAGGCTGGACGGAGGAGCTAGGGATGGCATTGACTACCGCATTATCCTGGAGAATGGGGAAGGACGTGTTGTCCATTCACGGGCCGAAGTCGTCTGCAATGAGCAGAATACCCCTGTGCGGGTGAATGGAATAGTTCAGGATGTTACGGAACAGAGACTTGCCAGTAAAAAGCTCCAGCAAAGCGAAGAGCGCTACCGCATGGCAGCCGAGCAAACAGGGCAGCTTGTATTCGATTTCAGGATGGATACACAAAAAATAGAATGGGCAGGAGCCATCCGGGAAATAACAGGGTACGACCCTGATGAATTCAGGAGTCTTGATGAATCTTTCTGGATAGAACATATACATCCGGACGATAGGGATAGGATGGTTAAAAGTCATAAAGGCTTTTTCAGGAAATTACAGAGAATTCAGGAAGAATTCAGGTTAAGAAAAAAAGACGGGAATTATATTTATCTGGAAATGCGCGGGGTCTGGCTAAGGGATGAAGAAGGAAAGGCGTTCAGAGCTGTAGGAATAATAAAGGATATTACTGAAAGGAAACAGACAGAAGAGTTCCTTGCCAGTATCGAGATCGCTCGCCAGAAGGAAATCCATCACCGCATTAAGAATAACCTGCAGGTTATCTCTTCTCTTTTAGACCTCCAGGCTGAAAAATTCAATCATAGAAAATGTATTGAGGATTCCGAAGTCCTTGATGCCTTCAGGGAGAGCAAGGACAGAGTGATGTCCATTGCGCTTATCCATGAGGAACTGCATGAAGGCGAAAAGGATAACGCACTTGACTTCTCATTATACCTGCGGAGACTCATAGAAAATCTTTTCAAGACTTACAAAGTTGGAAATACTGAAATTAATCTTGATACCAATCTTGAAGGAAATATCTTTTTTGACATGGATATCGCAGTCCCGCTGGGAATGATTGTCAATGAACTGATTTCAAATTCTCTCAAGTATGCATTTCCAGGCCGAGAAAATGGGAATATCAAAATTAAACTTTATGGCGAAAGGTATGTAAGCGAGTCAGATAATAAAGGGCAACCTGCAGAAGAATTCATCAGGTATACTTTAGTTGTTTCTGATAATGGAATCGGTATTCCGGAAAATATTGATATTGAAAGCCCGGAGACCCTTGGCCTGCAGCTTGTAAACATCCTTGTTACTCAGCTAGACGCCGAAATAGAGCTTAGAAGAGGCAAAGGCACGGAATATATAATCTGCTTCACCAATGCAGAAAAATGAGGGAGTACTGGTTTCGTATTCTTTACATACTTTGCTTTACATATTTTTAAAGCCCGAATTCGTAAGAAATATTTAAATCTGGGAGGATTTATAAATCCTGAATATTTTTTAAATGGAAAATAGAAGAATAGATGAAAATCAAATTGCGGGCGGCCACCCCACCCTAAAGGATGGGGTATGCTTCGGGCCGCCCGCCCGGTTACTTAGGAAAGATGATTAAGTATCCTTTAAAGAGGTTTCATGAACATAAGTGATTGAAATTTTAACCTCGGTTTCCGGTCCAATTTACTATCTCTATACAAGGAAACTATGGTTTAGATATTCAAAGAGAAAAACGAAGAGGCGAGGGTTCACTTCATCCCCTACCTAAAGATAGGGGTATTCGTGACCCTCTGCGCTCCCGTTGTAATAAAGGAATAGATGAGAAATAGAGGAACAGATGAAAATAAAGGAATAGATGAGAAATAGAGGAACAGAAGAGAAATAAGAATTGGATGAGAAATAAGAATTGGATGAGAAATGAGAATTGGATGAGAAATGAGAATTGGATGAGAAATAAAGGACTGGATGCTCATGAAATCTCTAGGTTCGCTTTTTATCCTTTTAATTTTAATACTGTTTTTCTGGACTTCCAATCTCGCAGCAGCTTCATTTATTTCAGAGGCTGCTGAAATACCTTACCAGATAAACCACTCTGATCGCATAGTTACTGGTACGGTAAGTAAGATTGATATGCACCGTGATCATACAATTGCTACAATTAAGGTTAATGAGTGGCTCTATAACCCTCTACCCACAAAAGACATAAAAGTAAGAAGTGAAATCGGGACTAATATAGCCATTTCAACCGAAGCTAAGTTTATTCAGAATGAATCGGTGCTTTTAATGCTAAATGATGAAAATCTCAATGAACAGCTTTTCCGTGTTGCTATTGGCGAGCCAGGGAAGCACCCTGTCTCAGACAGGGAAGAAGTAGTCGAAGAACTGAAGGCTCAGGGGAAATGGCAAAAGGAAAACTTGACTGTAGATAATACAACCAGTACCCGAGAAACAGAAATTACGGGAACAACAGATAACCGGGAAAAAAATCTGACTGTAAGTAAAGAGGACGATATGGGAGCGACAGAGAAAACAAAGACTTCAGGAGGCCAGGAAGTGAATTACGGTTCTACTCAGGAATTAAATAATGTTTCTTTTATAAGCCTTGCCTGGGTATTTGCAGTGCTATTGAGTGCAGTCATTTATATAAGAAAATAGAGTCCTGAAAAAGCTCATAAAAAGGATAATACGTAAAATTCTCCTGACAGAAATTACGCGGGGATTAGAGGACTGAAGCCAGAAGTATCTGAGCCATCCTTTGACTCCTTAATTATCGAATCGCAGTACTTATTCCATGTTTCTCCGGTCATCAGGCAGACATGTATCGTGCATGAGGATTTTCCGAATTTCTTATGGAATGCTCCCACAAAATGCAGATTTTTCCTGTCAGAAATGCGGTTTTGCAGGTATTCGGTCCCCATATTATTGAAAACACCATTGAAACGGTATTCAACCGCTACGGCCACAATATCCTCGGATGGCCTGTAATAATTTCTTGCAGTTTTAATGATCAGGCGTTCAATTCCAGGTTTTGGAGCGCAGGAAGTTCGTAAAAACATAATTGGGTACAGTATTACATCGTCATTTTTCCCTAATTTGAAGATTTCTTCAAAAAGCCCGAAAGTTTTTTCTTTACAGTCGAGGGGTTCAACAGGCTTCCTTGTTTCATAAAAAGCAGCTCCGCATTCACTCTGCCTCAAGGTAACAGTGACATAATACTGGTTGTAGCTGATCATGGTCTCTCTCATTACTGATTTATATGTAAAAATAAGTAAAAAGTGATTGACAGTTTGAAGATTTTTCCTTATAGTAAGTAAGGATTTTTATACTGATAAAACTTACTGAAAAAATTAATATGCTATATGAAGATGATAACTTGAACCATATCCAGAGAAGCAGATCAGAGCACTGGATTTAATGCAATTGGTTGCTAATGTGATTGATTGCGGGAAAGCTGAGAAAATACCTGATAAAAAAGCACGGTCACGGATTCCAATCCATCTGCAACCTGGTCTCTGGTTCTGTCCACTTCTTTATTGTTTTCTCCCTGTTGTACAGCGTTTTTCATATCGGCATTTTGTTTTAAAGCAACTTCCTGTAACTTTTTTTCTTTCTCAGCGTAAATTGACCTGAGCAGAGCAACTTCATTAGAAATTTGTGTGTTGTTTTTTTTGCGATATTTGTTAGATTCAATGATAGCCTGTTTTATTTCAAGCTCGTTTTCATCGTATTCGAAGCACACAAGACGGCAATTTGCTTCTTTCCCTAGATATTTAAGTGCTTTCCACCTTCGATGTCCAGAGATTATGATATAATCCCCTGAAACTTCTTTATCAATTATAACGATGAGTGGTTCAAGCTGCCCGTCTTCCCTGATACTTTCAATTAATTTGTAATCTGCATTTTCTTCACCGTAAAGCTCCAAATTAGTGTGGTGAGGCTTCAAGTTTTTTGTATTCAACTGAAGGCTTTGATTTTCGACATTCATACTAAATAAATTGATAGTGATTGGTATTAAAACTTCTTGATACAGTCTTTGATATTTCAAATCGGTATTATGATTGCTCCAGACCTTGACGGTGTTTTCAGACCCTATTCCAGAGCAATTCTATTTGTCATCGTTTTGATAAAAAACAGGTCAACCCTAAGGTTTATCCATTATAAAAAAACATTAACGAATGGGGATAACATTTATGGAGACAATGGAAGCGATTTTAACAAGAAGAAGTATTCGCAAATATCTTCCGGACCCGGTCGGCAGAGATATAATTGAAAGTATCCTGAGAGCAGGCATGGGTGCACCATCAGCCGGGGATGAGCAGCCGTGGCATTTCATTATAATTGACAGGCATGACCTGCTCGAAAAGATATCGGAAATGCATCCTTATGCAAAGATGCTTAAGAATTCTCCTGCTGCGTTACTCATCTGTGCAGACCCGAATGTCCCGAAGTTCAAGGATTACTGGATTCAGGACTGCTCTGCTGCATGTGAAAACATGTTGCTGGCTGCCCACGACCAGGGGCTTGGGGCGGTCTGGATAGGAATCTACCCTGCTGAAAAGCTTGTCGCCGGAACCAGGGAGCTGCTTGGTATACCTGAGCATATTGTCCCATTTGCTGCAATTTCATTGGGTTATCCTGCAGAAGAAAAGCCAGGAAGGTCAAGATACGAAGTCTCAAGAATCCATGACAACTCCTGGTAAAGCCTCTTTAATTAGGGCAGGAGCCCAGATTGGAGGCCTTTTCTCCGTTTTTTTGCCTCCATAATCATCTTTAATAATTCTAATGCATTCCTATACCTGTTTATGGTATTAAACGGAACATATTAGCCGGAATTTCAATAAATATCTGACAATTATTAAAATATTTTATTACATACTCTGGCAGTTAGTGAAAATATTTTATTACATACTACTGAAGGTGAGTCTGTGGAAAAGAAGCTGTTGTCACTATTTGTTTTGTTTACAATACTCCTTTCTGTAATGCCCTTTTCGGCAGGAGCTGCGGACGAAGAGGATTACCTTACGTATACCAGTTCAGGGAATGCTTTCGGTGCTGGGGACAATTTCCGGATCGACCAGGATATCCAGGGAGATCTTGTGCTTGCAGGTTCTAGAATTGAGATAAACGGAAATGTAATGGATGATTTCACCGGAGCAGGCGGAGAACTGGTTGTTAACGGGGACGTCTCAGGGAATATCCTGGTATTCGGAGGTACTGTCCGTGTAAACGGAGATGTTGGTGGGGACCTGGTAGTAGCCGGAGGGCAGATTTTTCTTTCTCAGGACAGCACGGTTGAAGGGGACATCCTGCTTGCCGGAGGGGAAATAACACTTAACGGGATCGTTAACGGCGATGGTTCGGTATCAGCAGGGACTCTCAGGACAGGAGAAAATTTTGAGCTTAAAGGGGACCTTGAATTAGAAGCCGAAAATTATCCTCCTGACCTTGAAGAAAACGTATTGGGAAATCTGAATGTTACAGCTGCCACCAGAACACAGGGACCCTATGCAGGTGTACCTGCAGGTGTTGTTGTTTTATTCTCATTTATCCTGGAGCTTCTGGCAGCTCTCGTTCTGGGCTTTATCCTGATCTATACCTTCCCAGCTTTTGTAACCGGACTTGCGGAAATTGTAAGGTTTTCAACACTTAAAGCCGGCCTGGTTGGACTTTTGCTCATTATTTTAGTCCCTCTTACATCCTTAGTTCTGCTGTTTACAGCCTTCGGATGGAGTTTATCTTTCCTGCTGATTCTGCTTTTTTCACTTGCATTACTCATCGCCACAGTGCCGGTTAAACTTCTCGCAGGCGCAGTTATCTATAATAAAGCCTTTAAAAAAGAGTCCAGTAAATTGATGTATTATTTTATTGGAACTATTATTTTTACTATAGTGTACCAGATTCCTCTCCTGGGCTGGCTCGTACGCTTGATCGCATTGCTAATAGGACTGGGGGCGGCTGGAATCTGGCTTGGAAGGAATGCAAAGCCTGGAAAGTAATCCAGTAATAAAATAAAAAGCCCCTGAAAAGAAACTGGAAAAGTTGCCAGAAAGCGTCAGTTACCGTAATTGTCTGCTTTTCTCAGTCATTCAGGTTCCTGAATAATTCGTTAAGTTACAATGGCGTGCTCAATGATTTCCTGTGAGGCGCGGGCAGAAATAAGTTTTGTTGCTTTAGTTACCATTCCGTCCGAACCTTTATTATTTATTTTTCTAGCAGGAACGCCTGCAATTGAAATGCCTTTTTCATAGAAGGATTTGTTTACCACGGAATTAGCTCCGATTGCAATATTGTCAGCGATCTCAATATTCCCGAATATTTTGGCACCCGGGCCGATGTATACGCCGTTTCCTATTTTTGGTGCCATGAGATCGTTGCCTCTGCCAGATCCGATATTTGTACAGGCGTGTATCCTGCAGTTCTCTCCAATTCTGGCATCCTTGTTTACAACAATTGTTCCTCTATGAGCTATGCATAACCCTGGACCGAAAACATTAATCGGAATGCTGAATCCAAGATGGATGCTCTTCCTTTGAAATCTAAATAATACAATTTTATAATACAACCTGTGAATAAAAGACTTCTTACAGTTATTGTAATACTCGGCCTTTCTTAATAATCTTTGAAATTTCCATATATCGTCGCCGATTATCTTGGGTTTTTTATAGCCTTTTCCTAAAGCTATCCTGTCTGCTTCAATGTATAGATCGTAATCTTCCTTTGATTTAATGGTAATAGGAATCCCCTCGCCACATTGATTATACAAATCGAAGTCCTGTACTTTTTTTTCTCGGTCTATGCAAAGTTTAAAGTTAATCCAGGAACACTGAAACCCACCTGATTTTACTGATAGCCGCCTGATTTACGGATTGAGAAAATCGAAAATTCACATTTTCTGCCAGCATATGGGGACCATCCTTCGAGAACCTGTCCCGGTCCATGATTTCTAAGGGTTAGCTCTTAAGGCTAAATATTAAGGCATCGGCTCTTTCTTAGCCGTCAGTTATAAGGACTGAGACTAAGGTTATTAAATGTTACTATTTATATTGATAATTTGTAAAAGAAGATTATAAATAAAGAAAATCTTATAATTTTTATAAGAACTCTTGAACCAGAGTCAAGCGAATGTAAGGTTGCGCAAAGAGAAAGCTAAAGGGCTGCTTGAATTCTTTCAATTTCTGTATTAAATTGTTGATATCCAGCTAAAATCCAGAACCCCCTTTAAATTCAGAAACTATGTGTAAGTATTTATCAGCCAATAGTTTAATGGAATTTATCGTCAAATAGTTTAAAAAATAAGAAAGGATTCCATGCAGTAGTTACATGAATCTTTCGAACCTTTCCCTCTTCGCCTTGCATATGGGACAGACTCCCGGAGCGTCGTCCATGGCACAGAGATATCCGCAGACTTTGCATCTCCATACAGGTTTTGAAAGTTTTCCTGAGAACTCCATACTATCCATCATCTCCTCTCTTTTCTTTTCTTCGGCTCTTTCAGAATCTCTCTGTTCTTTTGGGGGGCGCCTTTCAGGAATTGACTCTACTCTTCTTTCCCCCTGGATTACGTCATCCGAAACATAAAGTGCACAGTAACAGGCTCCATAGTCGTGAAGGTCCGGGTCCCGGTAATAACAGGGGCATATAATGTCCAGATCTTCTTCCCTGTTATTAGCAGAGATCCTGCACGGGCAGGACCAGTAACCATAGCGCTCTTCATTAACCAGCAGGCCACGTACAAGATCCTTTGTAAACTCCGCATCAGGATTGAGATGATAGCCCGACTTCTCTACCTCATTTTTCAGCCGCTTATAGACAATATCCACCTGCTCTTCGGATATGCCTTCTTCAGAAGCTTCTTCTTCTTTCAACCCGTTCCCCCCTTAAAAACCAAGAGCTTCGCGTATTTCTTTTTCTTTAAAACCGACAATTGTTTTTTCTCCGTTTATGATAGTTGTCGGAAAAGAAGTTGAGGGATTGTAAAGCCTTACTTCCTCGATAGCCTCTTTTTCTTCGTCCCCTTCGAGCCTGTCCACAAAAACGTAATCAAATTCCACACCCAGATCTGTGAGAAGTTTCTTTGTTTTTTTACACCATACGCAGGTACTCAGCCCGTACATCATGACCTTGCCCCTGTCAATTCCGGAAACATGGTTCCCTTTCTCTTTATTCTGGTTAAATAAACTCATTAAATAATCCCCCTGGCAACATTTAAGATAGTCATATTTCACATTTCAATACCTATTTACCCAAGGCAGAGCTTCTCCGAAATCCGACAGTAAATGAAGAACCCGCCAGATTATAGATTTCATAAACTCCTTATCAGAAAATGTCGGATAAAGTATATAAAATTGAGATATACTCATAAGGAAGTCAGCACTTCGTTAACTGAAAACTGGCGATCAAGCATACTCAAAGTTACTTGAGCAAAGCAGGAATAGAAACAGAACCGGTAAAATACCAGATCCGGTAAAATATTGATAATCCCAAAAAGTGGATTTTAACTTTGAAACACCAAAAAAAGGGAGCTGCGGTGGGTATCCCTGCTCTGCATCTCAAATCTGAATATTAATTTCCAGTGCACAGTCCCGGTATGATCCAGAGCATTCGATAATTATTATTTTATCAGGCCCATCTTCACATACCATTCATAGTCATGGGCAAATCTCTCTTTATTGGATTGTGCAAGCCTGCAGAAATATTCCGTATTCTGGCGGTGCTGCTCGTCCTGATCCGGATACTTTATTTCTCCGCGTATAGACCTTGTCAGCTTCTTACCAAGCTCTTCGGCAGCTTCCGCAGCCTTCTGGGGTGCGGAGAGGTCCCCTGCAATTACCACGCCAAGACCTCCGACAACAGTAACGCCAAGAGTCGTGAGCACGCTGTTCATATATTCTACGACAACATCTGCATTGCCCCCTCCGGTGGACACGGAACACCCGAATTTTCCATTCAGCATCTGGCAGTGAATGACATCCGAAAGCCTGTCAAAGAATGCTTTCATGGGGGCAGGAACGGAATTGATATAGTTAGGGGCGCCAAAGACGATTCCATCGGAATTAAGAATCCTATCAAAAAGCTCTTCAAAGTCATCAATCTGTGGGCACTCGCCGGTAGCATAACAGGCTCCGCAGCCTGTACAGTACTCTATCTTCAGTTTATAGAGATCTATCAGTTCGGCTTCCGCACCTTCGGCTTCCGCACCTGTGATCACGGATTTCACCAGCTGAAGCGTATTGCTTTCATTACCTCTCGGGCTCGCATTAATTCCAAGGATTTTCATGCTTATCACCTTTTGATAAATGAATTACACAGGATCAACATATTATTTTTTGCCTTTCTCAGGAATTTCTGAATGAGCTGGAGTGGTTTTTCCTCTAACCAGAGATGCAAATACTCCTATGACACAGAATACAGTGAACAGGATAAATGCATAGTGAAGGCTTGAAATGAACTGCGGATAATACTCGGGTGTGATCTGCACGGGGCCGATAACAACCGCAAAAATCATCATCGCAATGCCCATAGAAAGCATCTGGCCAAGAAGCCGCATAGTTCCGTTCATGCCTGAAGCAACGCCGTAGAATCTTTTATCAACCGCACTCATAATTGCATTGGTATTTGGGGACGAAAAAAGCCCGAAGCCGGTACCGAGAACAAGCAGGCAAATAACCAGATACCATATTGGAGTGGTCTCTTCAAGAAAGATAAGGAGAAAGAGCCCGAAAGAAGTTACTGCCATTCCCGCAGATGCAACGATGCCAGGTTCGATTCTGTCTGAGAGCCTACCGGCAACCGGGGAAATCAAAGCCTGAAGAATCGGCTGAGCTACAAGGATCATTCCGGCATTCTCTGGAGTAAAGCCTTTTGTGTACTGGAGGTCGAGACTTAAAAGGAAAGTCACCGCATAGGTTGCACTGTAATTGATAAGCGCAGACAGGTTTGAAAGGGCAAATACCCTGTTCTTTGTCAGGAGCCGGATGTCAAGGACAGGGAAAGGTACTTTCATCTCATAAAGTGCAAAAACAATAGCCCCGACAAGCCCCCCTGCTATGAGAACAGCCCCATCAATGTCCGGGAGAACTGAAAAGCCGTACATGGTAGCAACAACTGCTGTACTATAAATTAAGGAGCCTGTCAGATCGAATTTCTCTCCTTTGCATTCGAGCCAGTCGCCTTTCAGCTTCCACAGGATCAGAAGAACGGTAATAATGCCCAGAGGTACGTTTACAAAAAAAATGCTCCTCCAGCCAAGGTAATGCGTCATCATGCCGCCAAGAAAAGGACCCAGAGATAAACCGAAATAGACTGCAGTAACATAGATCCCGAGAACCTTCCCACGCTCTCTGGGAGGAAATGAAGAAGTTAGAATAGCAACCCCGGTTCCGAAGATCATGGCACTTCCTATGCCTTGCAAAACCCGTACCCGGATAAACATTTCAGTTGAAGGGACCATGGTCATTAACAGGGAAGCAAGGCTGAAGACAGTAATGCCGTAAAGGAAAATTTTTTTTCTTCCATAAATATCCGCAATTTTCCCGAAAGGCACAAGGCATACTGCCGAAGACAGAAGGTAAGCGGTTGCAACCCAGGAGAGGGCAATTGCATCCATATGAAACTCTTTCCCGATCGTAGGCAGTGCAATATTCACTGCCGAACCGTCAAAAGGGGTGATGAACCCTGAAAGTATCGCAATAAGGAGTACTACCCGTTTTTCTGCAGCTTTGTCAGGAGTGTCATCAGTGCGGCATATCTCCGGAACTTCACCAGGTGCTCCGGTTTTTTTCATTTCCTTTACCATGTTTACCACTGATCAGAGGGACTGGATCTTTAATTCGAAAGACAGAGTTTAAGGAGATTGTAGCTAATTCTGAAAGACTATAGCTGATTTCTGGAGATTATATATGATTTTATCAGGATTTTTAAGAAATAACGCCTTTGCAGGATATTTTCTTTGTCAGAACTGACTGATTAAGAATCTTAGTACAACCTATCTGTTATTAATACTATACCATTCAGCCGGTTTTTAAATCATTATAGTCTGGATTCGCATGCATCTTGTCTGGGATCCTGCGCAAAAGCAAGAAAATAGCTGAAAGAACTGGGAGCTGAAAGGCTTTTCGGGCTTATAAAGAGCCTATCCAAGGTAGACAAATTGCATGTAAAGTAATATTTTGCAGTAATAATGCGAAAAATCAGATAAACTACGCAATATGATAAGTTTCAAAAATAGAATTTTACTGCACTGTTGAAGCATCAATGTCCATGAGAGCTCGATTTTCAAACATGTTTTTCAAGCTTCGTCTCTCATCACAGAGAATACTGTTACATCATCTTTGTTCTTATCATAGAATATGATTTCGTCATACTTATGATCGCTTGATTCGTTGAGTTCAATGCCAACGAAAATTGAACCGTTTCTATCTTTAACAAACCAACCCATAAAATCTTTGTCCACTAATCTTCCCATCTCTTCCAAAATTATTATATCGTTTCCCCACTCTAATTTTGTAAACTTAAGAAGTTCATCGAAAACCCTGGTATTTCGGTAAACGCCATCATCCCCCAGTTCAAAATCTGCCAGAATATCACCCCCTCATATATAGTAGTGATTTCTATAAAGCCCTATGCTAAGAAGGTTTTTATTAAAGAATTTCTCCCATGTGTCTTTATAATTCTCGGAGTTATGTAGAATAATGTAGTAAGCGTAAGAAAGATCTTTCTACTGGCTTTTGACTATCTGGTGCGTATCTACTTTTATAATCTCAAAAAGACCTTATGGAAAACTTAGTTTTCAGGTCACTCCTGGGCTCAAAGTTTGTAATTATAGCTACCCTTAGTCCAGAGACGGATTTTCCAGAACCTCTATCCCTTACTATAGTCATCCAGTTTTCATTATATCGTTTTACTATTCTGGTGATTAATCTGAAAAAACCGTAGTTTTGGTAAGATTCTATCAGTTTTATAGATCAGTTTTATAGATCAGTTTTATAGATCAGTTTTATAGATCAGTTTTATAGATAAATCTCCATGCTGGTAGAAGGTACTATCCGGACCTGATGCAAAATAATAATTAACAGGGGATCAAAACTGAGTTTATTTATTTTCCTCTTGCGGTTTCCATTTATGAAACCCAAAAAAAATATGCAATTAGTTACTTACACTAAAAAGATAATCATGCATATCAACTATCCCGAGGTCGGAGTTTGCGGACTTTCTTGCAGGCTTTGCCCTATGTATAATACTGAAGCAAAAAGCAGATGCTCAGGATGCAAGAGTCCTGCCAGAATGGCTGTCGGTTGCCTATTTATCACATGTGCTGTAAAGAAAAAAGAAATTGAATTTTGCTGGGAATGCGAAGAAAGCAACACCTGTAAGAAATGGAAGAAACACAGAGAAGCCGGTGAAAAATTTGACTCCTTCAAATGTTATCAAACTCTCGAGAAGGATATTTCATTTATATGTAAGAATGGCATTGATGAATTTGAAAAAACACAGAAGCAAAGAGAGTGTTTACTTAAAGAGATGTTAAAAGATTTTAACGAAGGCCGTTCAAAAAGCTATTATTGTATTGCTGCAACTATTCTGGAACTTGAAGAATTGAAAGAAGCACTGAACCAGGCAAAAAAAGAATCTGAAGGAATTAATATCAAAGAAAAATCAAAGATTCTTCATTTAATTTTAGACAATATCGCTTTCGAGAAAAAACATTACTTAAAATTAAGAAAATGAATTGATCCCAGTGGACTATTTCTTTATCTTCCTTTCTTATTATTTAAAGAGCGAAATATTCTGGGATAAAACATACTTTTGCGATCAGCAAAAAGGTATTAACGATCTCTATAACCTTTCTTTGCTGATCGCAAAAAGATTATATTATTTAATTATTATATTATTTAATTATTATATTATTTAATTATTATATTATTTAATTATTATATTATTTAATTATTATATTATTTAACCGAATTGTAAGCCCATTCGATCCATTCGCAGAGGCATTGTAAATCCTCTTTTTCTATGGTAGCACCGCACCAGATACGCAGACCCGAAGGAGCATCCCTGTAAGAACCGATGTCGTAAGCAACTTTCTCTTCTTCGAGTAATTTAATCAGTGCTTTAAGCTTTTCGTCGGGTAAATCAACTTTAAAGCAGACACTGGTGCTGGACCTTATTTCTTTTGTTTCCGCTAAGAAATGAATCCAGTTGTTTTTAGCAACAAATGCCTCAAAGACTGCCAGGTTTTCATTTGTCCGCTGGATAAGTTGTTTAAGCCCTCCTACAGACTCTGTCCATTTTAATGCTGCCAGCCAATCTTCATTAGCAAGCATGGATGGGGTGTTAATAGTGGAGCCTTCAAAAATCTCCTTATTCAGTTTACCGCCTTTTGTCAGCCGGAAAATTTTGGGCAATGGCCAGGCAGGAGTATAGCTTTCCAAGCGCTGAACAGCCCGCGGAGATAAAATCAGCATTCCGTGTCCACCTTCCCCACCCAAAACCTTCTGCCATGAGAAGGTAATGACATCCAGTTTATGGTAGGGTATATCCATAGCAAATATAGCAGAGGTGGCATCGCAAAGCGTGAGACCTTCGCGGTTATCAGGAATCCAGTCGCCGCCGGGTACTTTGACTCCGCTGGTAGTCCCATTCCAGACAAAGACGACATCATTCTTGAAATCGACTTTCTTTAAATCCGGTAATTTCCCGTACTCTGCCTCAAAAACTCGGGTATCTTTTAATTTTAACTGTTTAGTGATGTCGGTTGCCCATTCTTTACTGAAAGATTCCCAAACCAGAACATCAACCCTGCGGCACCCCAGCATGGACCACAAGCACATTTCAAAAGCGCCTGTATCGGAAGCCGGTACAATACCTACGAGATAATCATCAGGAAGTCCAAGCACATCTCTTGTTCTTTTAATTGCTTCAGCTAATTTTCCCTTGCCGGGTTTGCTCCGGTGTGACCGGCCAAAAGGCGTATCTTTCAGCTCTTCAATAGAATAACCTGGATGTTTGGCACAGGGCCCTGAAGAAAAACAGGGATTTTTAGGAACTTGTGTTGGTTTCATTTTATCTTTTCCTTTTTTTGGTACTGTTATGTCTTTGGGGGATAAGAAATTTTCCAGCTACAGGCGAACATGCAATTATAGCTGTCCTCCGAAGGATTAAAAGTATCCTTTATTTATCTTTTCGTTCTGCTTTTGCACGACAAAACCGATGTTCGTAACTACCAAGAAAGTGCCTGTATTTCTTATACTTTTTTGCTTTTGATGGAGTAATCGGTCATATATTGCATATTCCTGTATAATATAGAATAACCGAGTTCAAAAAAGCATATTATGGGAGTCATTAGAAAAATTAGGTAGTTAATGCAAAATCAATAACTAAAAAGAGAGTTTATTTTGCTCAATTAAGAACCGTCATAAGTCGTGCCAAACAATAGCCCTTAGATTTAATATATTTCCTAATGTATTTCCTACAAAAAATGAGAATTAAGGTTACTAATTTGATTTGGTGGTATTTCTATGAAGATCGGATTTGCGCAAAATAAAGATATCGATAGCTGGATTAAATTACTGGAGCTCGTAAAAGACAATTTTCCGGGTCTTGATATGGAAGAGTATAAAAAAGGGCTGTCAACAAGGATGCTAGAACAGGGTGCTCTGGTAGCGAAAGAAAATGATGTGTTGATTGGAGCCCTGCTGTTTTCAAGAGAATCAAAGGAGCTCGAGTTTCTCGCGGTACACCCTCAGTACCGCAGGCTGGGCGCGGCTACTGCCTTAATCCGGTATATGTTTGCCCTTTTTCCTGAAGGTAGCTGTTTTACCGTTATAACCTACCGGGAGGATGATCCAAAAGGCAAAGCAGCACGGGAATTTTACAGAAGAATAGGTTTTGTGCCTGGCGAGCTTATCACGGTTTTTGATTATCCGTGCAAGAAATTTATATACACCAGTGAACAGGCAAACTGTGTTGAAAAATGTTGAATATAATATGATCCTGCGCGCCTGAGAAATCTTGTTTAAAAATAGCTATAATTTGCTTCAAAATTTTTCACGCCAAATTATTTTTTGCTTGAAAACAATTTTTGATATAATTTATTTAATATAATTTGTGCAATTACTATGTGCTGGAGTTGGGGAACAGCTGGGGTATCATCTACCACATAAAGAATCTCCTGGAGGTTGCTGATCCGTTCTTCGAATTATTTGCTTGGGGGAGCATAACATTCGAAGAGACTGTATTGGGGGATACAGTAGATACAGTGCCTCTGGGCTTCTTCTTACATTGCTTTTTATTCTTCTTTCTTTGAGTTTGTTTTAAAGCTCCATTTATGCCTTTACCAGGTTTTATAAACATATTTTGGGATCGCAGCGCTAAAAAGCCCGAGATTTTTAGGTCCAGGTAGTTCACACGGTTAAACTGTTAAATAATTGTTAATCTTTAAAATGACTCTATGGGGGTTAAAAACTCAATGAATAATGAAATGAAAGAATTGGAAAATAACTTAGAAAATAATTTGGACAGAGCGATAGAATTTCTTGAAAACAGGAAAATAGAATCATTAAATAAATTAACTACTGAGGTTGAAAGAAAGGATTTATCAAAAGAGTTCGAAAAGGGAATACAAGTACTCAAAGACAGGAAGAAAAAACTAATGAATATTCAGAAACTCACAGAAAAGAAAGAAGTGGAGAAGCTGACAAAGTAATAAAGGTACTCAAAGACAGGAAAAAAATAAGTAGATATTCGAAAAGTGATAGAACAGAATAAAAGTGGGGATGCAGAAAAGCGAAATGGGAAGAAATTATATAAAGAGTATATTTAATCAAATCGTCATTATTTCAGCTTAATACGAAATTATCAAAAACAGAAGAATCTCCTGGAGGTCGCTGATTCTTCTTCGAATCAATGTTTATGGGGAGCATAATATTCGAAGATACTGTATTGGGGGATACATAGACGCAGCACCCTCCGGGCTTCTTCTTACATTACTTATTCTATAGATCTTATCAATTTAATAATGGAAATTCAAGAGGTTTTACTCACGAAACGCCTAGAATTTTGTCCAAGATGTAATGCCAAATTGAAAGTAAGCAAAGACGGTAAAACACGTTATTGTACTAATTGTAGATACTGGACAAAAGTGGGACTTATAAAAAGGAGAGACAGTATCTTCTTTGATTGAGTTCGTGAATTATTAATGGATTAGCGTATTGAGTTTGATGTTGCTGATTTAAGGCTTTTCTCGATTCTCAAAAATAGATATCCTCATGAAAGCGGCTTGGTATTGAGATTGGAAATTAAAATATAAAATCAGGAACTTATTTTGTACGTTAAAATAAGTCATGTAGAACATACAGAACAAATAATATAGAGAATTGAGCCCATTATCTTGGTCTTAATAAATTGTAAGTTCGTTCAGGACTTCGGTTTTTGACAGAGTTCCCTTGGGTACCCCGTTGATTGTTACAATAAGCCTTTCTATACTATATTTGCGGAAGAGTTTTACTACGTCATAGAGTTGCATATCCCCATCAACGGTAATAAGTTCCTTTGTCATGATATCTTTTACTTTTACGCTTGGTTTTCCTTGAGCAATGGCGTTGGCAATATCTGTGTAGGTAACTATCCCTACTATTTTTCCTTTGTTATCAACAGGAGCTCCGTGAACATTGTTTCTTAAAAAAAGTCTCGTTGCTTCCTGAATACTGGCATTCAGATCTACAAGCAAAGGAGGATACTTCATATAGTGTTTAACGTGTTTTTTAGGGAGAGATATCATTTCGGTAATATTGAAGAGAATAGAATTACTGGTATCATCCCTTCCCGTAACTTCTCCTCGGATTGTCAGTCGATTCACAGGAGTCGGGCCTATCTGAATTTTGTCGTCCATTAAAAAGTCCTTTGTGCTTCCGAGTACGCGGATGACTCCATTGCAGGCTTCAGAATTGCTTACTGTCGTGAAGCTTATTTCTGCAGCTGTAGCACCATTAACTGCAAGATCATTTATATAAATCGGAACCGCTGATTCATTGTCAAATTGCTGGATGCGCAAAGTATCATACGCAGTTCCTGTAGGTTTGTATCCTCCTCTTGGTCCGGGGATACCTTCTACTAAACCCAGAGCCTTTAACAACTGCATCTGATTACGAACAGTTCCGGGATTACGCTGGATAACCTCAGCGATTTCTTCCCCTTTAATTGATCTGTCTTTTTGCCTGTGCAGGTTAATTAACGCAATAGTGATATTTTTTTGAATTGAAGTGAGTTCCATACTTCCCCCATCATTTTTTATATATTTTTATTAGCTTTATCAGGATGGTGTATAATGCACAATAACGATAAATGTATGCATAAATGTACTCATCTGGATTCAATTAAGACAATAAATACTAAAAACGGTATTCTGTATGCAAGATCTAAGAATTATGTCTGAAATACGCTACAGGCAGTATTCAAACTTATGCATAAAATCGTTAACTGATGAAACATAAATACCACTATTATTAAATGCTTTTCTAATAACAAATGGATGTATTACCAGAATAATACATTTAAGTATTCAAAAAATTAATATAGTGTTGGATAAAAGAATGAAATAAGATTGTTGAAAGTAAAAAATTGGAAAATAAAAAGATGAAGACAGCAAAATAAACGGCAGAGATGAAAGTTCAATTACCTGAAAAATATGGTATTACGAACGAAGGATTTAACAGATATACTGGAGGTTAAAATGTTACTGGAAACTGATTTTGCACATTTGAAAGATATTCTCTGCAAAAATCCAGAGGCACAATTCTATATTGTAATGCAACATCATCCTAAATACATTTGCTTTAATCAGATTCAGGAATGTAGTAACTTATCTCCACCCGACGAATTGCTCCGCCAGTATAAGCTGGGTAGTGTAACGTGGGATGGGTTCAAAAAGAAATATTTCAATCAACTAAAAAATCCAATCTGCCAGGAGCTGATAAAAATTATTGCACAAGAAAGCAAGTTACATGATGTATACCTTGTATCAGACTGTGATTCAGAAGATTATTGTTATCGTATCCTTTTAAAAGATGCAATTGATAATTTAAAGTGAAGCGGGTTAAGACTGAAAAAATATTCATATTACTTGTTTTAATTGCGTTGTAGAGCTGTCCGGGATATATTTGATCTTAGTCCAGGAGCTATAGCCCTGACATTTGTACCTGGTTACTGTAAGAAAAGCGCAAAACAGAAAGCGAAAATGAAGGAACTTATAAATGTTCTGCTAAATGACAGGAACAACTTAATAAGCTGCCAGAACGAGTTAGAGAGGTAGAATCGGAGAGACGATGATAAAAAGAAAGAGAGATAAGAGCAATTTGGTAAATGATGGAATAAAATTAATGGTTCAGTGCAAATATGGAGGACTCTGTATTAAGCACCCCAGGACTATGGCAGACGTAATTTGTTCAGGATGCGAAAGAGAAATAATAAGGTAAAAATACGTTTTTCAGAGCTGAATAAAACCGGCTATCTCTTTTGTAGGGGCAGAACAAAAAGATAGTAAACTAACTTGGTAGTAAGCTAACTTTGATAGTAAGCTAACTTTGGTAGTAAGCTAACTTTATTTGATATTCTTCTAATCTTCCAAGGCTCCTTTACTTATTTGCTTTTTAGGCCTAATCTCATATAACTCTTTAAATGTTGTTACGTAAATCAAAGTAGACTCGATTAGAATTCTGCTTTTTCCATATCTGGCATAACATAAGAGTGTACTCTGTACCGGTGTAGAAACCAGCGCAGTTTCTCTTCATTTCAAGTATATTTAGATGCTGGTAATACATCTTAATACATCTTATCAGACAGTTTATGTTTGTATGTCCAGCGGATATTCAAAAGGACAAATATAATCTGGAAGAACCCTTATAGTTACAAATAGGCCTGTACTGAATCGAAATATTCTTTTAATTGGATTCTTTGCACTGCTAGTCCCTGTCCTTTATTAAACTATTTAAATAAATAACATTAAACCAAAAAATCAGCATTTTTTAAACTTCAAGCTTCAAAAATAGATTAAATGCATATATTTTGAAAATGTTTATAAGGTACCATTGATTTTAATAAGTAATTATAAAACGCTTTTTAAGTTGACATACTATCCATAAAACTAGAAATATCAAGGGGTTATTATGAAAGACTCTGAAGTAAAAATGCTGGACGAAGATGACTACATTTTTATTAAAGCATTAAGCAATCTCGGGATGTCAAGAAATACCGCTACAACCATGACATACCTTATGAATGTAGAAGAGGCTTCATCCCGTGAAATTGAAATAAGTACTGGATTAAGGCAGCCCGAAGTAAGCATTGTAATGAGGTTAATGTGCAATAAGTTCTGGGTTAGTATGCGCTCGGAAAAAAAGTCCGGAAAAGGGCGACCTATGAAGATCTATTCTCTTACAGCTCCGGTTGACGAGATCATAAGTTATTACGAAGACAGGGTTTACAAAGAATCTCAGGCAACAGTCTTAGCAATCAAGAAGCTTAAAGTGATGAGTAAACAGATGTCTCTTACTTCCTCAAAGTAAAGGGTTTTAAACGGGATTAGCTCCATAATGGATGACAATCTTTTTTTGAACTCACTATTATGGTTAGCTTTGAATAATGGTTAGCTTTGAATACGGATAGCCTGATTATGCGTATTCTCATTTAACTTTCTATCTGCTCGCCTTAATTGCAAGCCTGCTCTCTGACAGGAAAAGCTTTCAAAACGGATATCCATAAAGATCCGATGCTGTAGTTTGAGTTTATCCTGACAATTCTTGACATGTATATAAATGAGCTATTACGGCCAGAGGAATCTGAAAAAGAGTAATATGAAAAATAAGACCTTGGATAAAGGTCTCTGGTCTTCATAGTTACATAACCATTTCTAATTGGGTTTTTGGTCAACAAGCGAGCTTTTTTAAGAAGGCTGACGAGAATATTATAGCAACAGCTTTTTCCTGACAAAAATTTTAATTAAAAATTGGATTTTTGATTAAGAATTAGATTATAGTTCCCAGTGTTGTACCATAACATCATCACAAAATTATAAGATTATAAGTTTTGAGTAACGATGTTATATTATCTCTACTATTAGATTTTAGAGCTGAGTCAATAATTAAGGGTGAAAATAAATGGAACAGTTTTTAATGACCCCGGCTGCAGGTAAAAGATTAATAGCAAAAGCTCTGGCAAAACATCCAGCAGTAAATGAAGCTCTTGCAAGTGGAACCATTGTTATAATTGCTGGAACTACAAATGGTTACGTAGCTGAAGAAATATTGTCTATCACAGGTCAAGCAGAAAATTTTTCGAGAAAGAGGTTCTTCAGGGGTATTGTACTGCCTCCTGGAGATCCTGTAACCAGTTCCGGCCGTATTAAAGATGAAACTGGTTTTCCAGGGGATGTAGTAATTAAAAAAGGTGTCTGGAAGCAGGGAGAAACCATTTTTAACGTTGTGGATGATTTGAAGGAAGGAGACGTGATTTTAAAAGGAGTTAATGCATTGAACCTTCCAAAAGGACAGGCAGGCATTTACATTGGAGATCCACATGGCGGAACTATTGCCGCATCGATTCAGGCAGTTGTAGGCCGGCGTGTCAGGTTAATACTTCCTGCAGGACTTGAGAAACGCGTTTACGACGATTTAAACGATTTAGCACTGAAATTAAATGCTCCAGGTTCGCATGGTCCCCGTTTATTACCCGTAGCCGGTGAAATTGTCACTGAAATCGAAGCAATTTCACTTCTTACTGGTGCAGGTGCAAAACAGGTTGCAGGTGGCGGAGTAAATGGAGCTGAGGGCGCTATCTGGCTTGCAATAGATGGAAACGATGAACAGATTAAATCTACAAAGGAATTGTTAAATTCTATTGTTAAAGAGCCTAATTTTGAGTTATAACTGAAACAAACTTACTGGTTATCATTTAAGAGAGCAATATCACCCTTAGCCCAAAGAGTAAGCAAAAACCAAAAAGTAAAGCAAAAACCAAAAAGTAAAGCAAAAAATAGATCTTTTTTAATTCACAGAAGCTAATTATATGCTTATAGTTTGTTTCAACATTTATTAAACTTAAGAACAAGGTAAAAACTTCTCCCGTTAAGAAAGAATAAACCTTAAAGAATTAAAAACAATCAAATCCCATCAATAGCCTGTACGAATAATGAAACAGAAAACAAAAACATCAACTTACGAAAAGTTAAAGCATTAGATTACGCCTAAATTTATGAGATTAAGTTTATAAGAGATAAACTGATTAAGGATTCGATAGTTTTATACTGATATTTTATACTGATATTATAGAGGTCATAGACTCGCAATGAATGAAATTTTTACATGGATGCTAATTGGGCTTTGCCTCACGCAGTCTGCCATTTTTTCAGGAATGACTATAGGTGTTTTCGGGCTTGGTAGGCTGAAGCTTGAAATTGAGGCGGAAGCAAATAATAAAAACGCTATAAAAATTTTGCAGATCAGACGAGATTCCAATTTCCTGCTTACGACTTTGCTCTGGGGAAATGTGGGTGTAAACGTCCTAATTGCCCTGCTTACGGACTCCGTGATGGCTGGAGCCTCAGCATTTCTCTTCTCGACCTTTGGTATTACCTGCTTCGGAGAGATCGTGCCTCAGGCTTATTTTTCGAGGAATGCGCTTGTGCTCGGGGCAAAGCTGACGCCTCTTGTCCGCTTTTACCAGATGCTTCTCTATCCGGTGGCAAAACCGACAGCGCTTGTTCTTGACTGGTGGCTTGGCAGGGAAAAACTCGAGCTCTTCAGGGAACAATCAATGAGAATTATGCTCGAAAAACATATCGAGTCAGGAAAAACCGATATAGGCACTTTTGAAGGGATAGGAGCCCTGAACTTCCTTTCCATAGATGATGTCAGCATTTCTGACGAAGGCTCCATAATAGATTCAAGAAGCATCATCTCCCTGCCTGTAGAGAATAACCGGCCTTTATTTCCACCGTTTAAAAGGGAACCCTCCGACCCCTTTCTTCAGAAGATTGAAGCTTCCGGGAAAAAATGGGTGGTCATTACCAACCCTGCGGACGAGCCTGTAATGGTGCTTGATGCAGACGGCTTTCTAAGAGATGCGGTTTATAAAAAAGGTCCTTTCATTCCGCTCTCTTACTGCCATTTCCCTGTAGTGGTAAAATCACCTCAAACCAGGCTTGAGAAAGTGATCCGACAGTTCAAGGTATATCCGCAGTATCCGGAAGATGATGTAATTGACCAGGACCTGATCCTTTACTGGGGCGAAGAAAAGCGCATAATCACAGGCTCGGACATTCTGGGCCGCCTGCTCCGCGGAATCGTAGTGGAATGCGAAATTGGATCCGGGTGCGAGATACCTCTCCCCCCATCACAGCCCGGATTTGTAAGAAGGCCGGCTCTGAGAAGAAGAAAGAAAAAGGAATCAGAAGAGCTGAACAAAAAGTAACGAATAAAGAAAAAAATAACTGATATATAAAAAAATAACTGATATATAAAAAAATAACGAAAAGGCAATTTTTTGCCTTCACTTTTTAAACAGCAGGCAGTTCATACAGTCTTCAGAATTAATTTAATAGAACCTGTCCTGTAATTAACTTTAAATTATAATCCGTCTAATATTTGAAAAATGCCTTATTTATTTGATATTATCATAATTCTTGTCCTTATTGCACTCAATGGAATATTTTCCATGTCGGAGTTTGCCCTGGTTTCAGCCAAGAAAACCCGCCTCAGACAGAGGGCGGAAGGGGGAGATGCAAGGGCAGCCACCGCGCTTAAGCTCGCAAATGAGCCCACTCCGTTTCTCTCTACAATCCAGATAGGAATTACCCTTGTGGGAATCTTTGCCGGCGCGTTCGGAGGAGCCACCATAGCAGGTGAACTCGAGATTTATATCCAACAGTTTCCTGTTCTTGCTCAATACAGTCGCACTCTCAGCATTACTCTCGTAGTACTCATAATCACTTATCTTACCTTAGTTTTCGGAGAAATTGTTCCAAAACGGCTTGCACTTAATAACGCGGAAGCTATTGCTTCTCATGTTGCAAAACCTATGTTATTCCTATCTCTTTTGGCAAAACCACTTGTATTTATCCTGAGCTACTCAACCGAAACGGTTCTGCGGCTAATGAGAGTCCGGAAAATAACCGGGCCACCGGTCACAGAAGAAGAAATCAAGATTATGCTTGAGGAAGGAACCGAAGCCGGAGTATTTGAAAAAGCTGAGTTGAGTATGATAGAAGGCGTTTTTGACATAGGAGACCGCAGGGTTGAATCGCTGATGACGCACCGCACTGACATTATCGCACTCGACCTGGACGATCCTGTTGACGAAAACATTCGGAAGATGATTGAAAGCGGCAGATCCAATTTTCCGGCATACGAACGGGACCTGGATAATGTTGTCGGTATGGTATCCGTAAAAAATATCCTGGCAAAGCTTGTAGAAAGTGGCACCGTTGATATCAGAGCCTCGATTACCAGACCTCTTTTTGCGCCTGAAGCTATTTCGGTCCTGAAACTCCTTGAGTCTTTTAAGGAAACAGGCGTACATATTGCCCTGGTCACAGATGAGTATGGAAGCATCCAGGGAATAGTTACCCTTCACGACATCCTTGAAGCTATAGTAGGAGATGTCCGTTCAATTGGGGAACCAGCAGAAGCCCAGATTACCGTTCTGGAAAATGGATCCTGGCTTATTGACGGGGATATGCCTGTAGAAAAATTAAAGGATGTATTATCAGTTGATTATTTTCCAGGGGAGGAACAGGGATATTACCGGACCATTGCCGGGCTGGTCATGTTTATTTTGCAGCGTATTCCTAAAACAGGAGACCATTTTGAACTCATGGGACTGAAGTATGAAGTGGTTGATATGGACGGCAATAGAATAGACAAAGTAATGGTCTCCCGGTTACTAGAGAAACATTCAGAAGTATCCAAGAAACCCTCAGAATAAGTATCAGATTTCTATAAAAAAGCAAAATTATTCCCTGTATGCAGGAAATGTCACAACACCAATTTCCTGAAGTGGCGAGCCAACTGCAAAATGGTAGAGGTCCTGGTACTCAAGCCCTTCAAGCCCCAGGATTTCATGCAGGGGGTCGTCAAAAAAACATCCTATTCCGCAGCCCCTGAAACCGCGGGCTTCTGCTTCAAGGTAAAGGATCTGTCCCAGGGCTCCGCATTCCCAGAAAAGGTACGGGTACATCCATGAGCCAAATGTTTTCAGCGGCTCTTCAAATTCGGAAAGCATGCAGGCAGTGAAACAGGCATCTGCTGCTTTTCTCTGAGAACAGGAAAGCTGGGCTGCGAAATCGTAAAGTGCCTCTTCTACAAGCATGTAAAGTTCAAGATCATAAGGGCAGTTTTCAGGCTTTTCCCACAGGAAATCCGGTTTGAATCTGGCTTTAAACTCCTCTTTTTCTCCGGGCTTTCTCAGGAAGATATAAAGGCCTTCACGAAGCCCTTTTACCCTGTTTACAAAAATAAGAAGGTGTGCAAAGGGCCCAAAAGCAAGCGTACCGGAAATGAGGTTTTTATTCGGGAGGGTTCTGCGCAGCATACCGTAGAAGTCTTCTTCGTCCATATAAGCGCTATTATTCATCTCAATAGCACTTCTCCGCCTGTGGATTACACTTCGCAGAGATACAGCCTCCGGGCCCGGATGAGCCCTGTGGCTGGTAATTTCCCCGGATAAAGCTGAGACTCGCTTTTCGAGCTTTGTTTCCGGCTTTTTATCACTTATATGGCCAGTTTCTCCTTTTCTGGCAGCTGAAGAAGCTGTTTCAATGCCAGCCCATTCCACATGTTCAGGGCTCAGGCGGTTAGGGACACCATTCCAGGAAAGTTTTTCAAAATCTGCAACTGCAGGTAAAGGGACCTTTCCGGGCAGGGATTCTTTTCCCGAAGGATAGACCGCAAGCAGACAGGCAGGCTCTTCTCTTTCAGGCCCCTGCCTTCCGGAAATGCCCAGAACTCTTGCAATGTCTTCGGAAGCCATATCCGAAAGCAGGCATGTCTTCCAGCCAAGCCCTGCCGCAGCAAAGGTTAAAGCAGCAATAGCATGCCCGAGATCATGGTTTGCATACCTGAAAGCCCGGACGCCGTATTTCCAGGCAACCCGCCAGTAAATTGAAGCAAAACCTATGAAGAATGTGCCTTCCGGAAACCCGTAACTCAGTTTTTCCCAGGTTTCCCTGGAAAATTCCGTTCTTACTTCAAGTGCGTGCTGCAGGGGAGCATAATGGCAGACAGAAGGTTTTTCCAGGAGCTTCGGAACAGGACCTGAAATAAGGTAGACCTCTGTTGGGTGAAGGTTCCCGCTTGAAGGATTGATGCGGAGAGCCCATTGCGCACTTCCTGTTCTCTTCCATACCGAAAGAGCAAAGCTGTCAAAAAGAAGCTGAGAAACACTGGTCCGGTTCAGTCCAGAAGGTCCAATTTTTTCCGGACGAAAAGCCTGCTCATATGTGGGGAAAAGTCCGGATTTTATGTCTTCCTCACTCCAGGTATCCAGCTTTAAAACCTGAGCTCCCCTGTAATTAAGAAAAGGATCCGGCCGGATTTCCATTTCAAGGAACCTGGGGCCTGGAGCATAAGCTCTAAAACCATGCTTGCTGGTCTGATGGTAAGACATTACGGCTTCAAGTTCTGCGTTCATAACAGGACACCTGCTTTTATGCTTGCTTTTGTTTTATTTGATTTCCGTATTGAAATCTCAGCTTTAAAGGTGTATTATGCTTTTTTGAGGGCTTTAAGGACAGCTTTTCCGAAAGCCTGAGCACTTTTTGGGTCCCGCCCTGTTATTATCCTGCCCGAAACTACAACGTCCCTGTCCTGGTAAACAGCCCCATGCTTCTTAAGCTCGTCCACGGTATCAGGGCTATTAAAAACAGTGCTTTCATTACCTTTTAGGACGCCGGCTCGTGCCAGGACAACAGGAGAGATGCAGATCGCAGAAACTACCTTTTTCTTTGAATCGGCTTCCTTTACAAGGTCACGCAGGCGCCTATTGTCCCAGAGGTATTTTCTTGCGCCCCCTCCTCCGGAGATGACAATTGCATCATAATCGTCAATTTCGGCCTCGGAAATGCTGATATCGGGCTTGATCGTCCCCCCAAGAGCCCCTTTTGCGAGATTTGCAGACTCGGCTGCAACCGTAACCTTTGCCCCTGCAGTTTCAAATATCTGTTTTGGAACAAAACACTCTTCGTCCCTGAACTGCTCCTGAGCAATGACAAGTAAGATCTTTTTTCCTTCGTATTCGTGTTCTGTCATCTGACCACCTTCCTGAAAACCCCAAACGTTGATTATTTTCTCCATTAAAGGATTCATTGATTAAGACACCGCAAATAACCCTGCACAGGTAAGAATATATTCCTGGAGATATAAAGGGATGCCTTTCAAAAGTAAAAAATTGCAGGAAAATTAAAATTAAAAAAATAGAAACTAAAAAACCAATTGCCATATAAGTATCCTTGTTTAAAATCCTGATACCAGAAGATATATCCCTGCCGAAACACCTGCTCCCGCAAAAGTTGCAGCAAAGTTTACCCCGCTGTTTGAAAGCAGACCTCTTTTCTGAAGAGTTGCCCCCAGCAGGCTGTCTATATTCGTTCCGAAGAAGCCTCCTGCGGTGGTAATGAGAACTGAAAGCAAAAAGTCGCTTGAAATGCCGAGAGCATAACCGAGCACTCCTATGATCGCAGAACCAAAGATCGCAGCAAGTTCGCCAAGCGAAGAAACTGCTCCGTCGGCTCCGGGCTCTGAAAGCTTGAGGGTTGTTATCATTCTGGGTTTTCCTTTTGCAGTGGTCCCAATTTCACTTGCAAGGGTATCACCCGTAGCAGTTGCAACCGTGCCCATGTAAGCAAAGATTATTGGGGTACTATATTCCGGAAAGACGCCGTATGCCACTGCCAGGGCAAGGGCTGCCGTACTGTTAGAGAATACGTTTTCGTAACTCCGGATTCCGTCTTTAGCCTGTGCGATCCCTATGGATTCTTTATACGCATACTTGTACCTGGTAAACCCGCCTCCCAGAATGAAGAAAGTGAGCAGAAGCAAAAACCAGGGAAGGCCGCTGAAAACGATAATCAGGACTCCGAGCAGGGAAGCACTGAGAAGGGCTGAAACATCGGCAATTTTCGCCCTGTAGGCCATAGCTCCGAGGAAAAGGGAGAAGATAAGGGCTACAAGCATTTTCTCGGGAGGCACCCAGTACCTGAATTCCTCGAAAATCCACATCGTCATCCCTGCTCCCAGGGGCACAGGGATATTACGGTCTATCTTCGAGGGAATGGATTCAAAAAGAGAACCCGTAACCGCTCCGATAACAGCTATGAAAAAGATAAAGTTATACGGAATAGGGAGTTTCTGCCAGTAGACAATCCAGCTCGCTGCAAGAAAAGCTGCAATAATCCTCAGCGCAAGAAAAATAGAGCTCCACATTATTGAGAACCTTCTCTGCCTTCTCCTGCTCTTTTCGGACTCAAAATCAGCCGTGAAACCTCTTTCGGAAAAAAAAGTAATGTGGTTTCCTACTGCTGCGACCGCAAAGGCTGCAAGAACTATATAAAAAGGGAATGTGTAGGGAAGACCCTTGGAAATTGCGGAAACAAACAGCATCAGTGAAAGGGAAAAAGAAAGACTGACCGCATCCCTGCTGCAGGAAAGTTGCCTTCCGGAAAATCTCAGCACCAGGAAAACTCCGAGAGAAAGAACTAAAAGGAGATCCACCCCCGCAAAAGGAGCTATTAGAATAAGCAGGAGATATAATACATGCATCACAGGAATTCCGTGATAGGAATACCCGTTTTCGAGGAGGGGGGTAGCTCTGTTCATCCTAACATCTTTTGTTTTTTATTCTTTCTGGAAAGTTAGATAGAATAGATTTTTCTTTATAAATAGATAGTTGTTTTCCCAGCGGATTATTGTTTAAAGATTGAACAATATTAAAAAATGTTTATATTTTTTATTACTTGCGCCTGGTGGGATTTTCACTCGGTTCTGAAGGACTCAAAGGTAGAATAACTTTTTGAATCTGATATAAAGCGTTTTCAAGAAATATCTGAATGCGTTTCCGGAGTAAACATCCAAAATCTAATAAGTTACCTGAGTATGTTTCCAAATATTAATGAGTTTCCGGAGTAAGCTTCCAAAGTCTTTTTCTTAAACCATGAATAAATGTAATTAGCAAAACAGACAGATAACTATTGCAGTTAACGAATCCATAAAATTGCAGTTAACGAATCCATAAAATTGCAGTTAACAAATCCTTAAAATTGTAGTCGACAAATCCTTAAAATTGTAGTTGGCAAGTCCATAAAGGTTGAGGTTAATATAGTTCTTGCTTGAGGGGAGAAGAATGAAAAATTACGATCTGGTTGTAATAGGCACGGGTTCAGGAATGAATTATGTGAACTCCATTATTGATTCGAACCCGGAAATGAAGATAGCTGTTATAGATAAAGACGAACCCGGAGGGATCTGCCTTACGCGGGGTTGCATCCCTTCAAAGCTCCTGCTTTACCCTGCGGAGCTTGTCAGGGAACTGGAAACTGCACCGCTTTTCGGAATAAAACTCGAAATAAAAGATGTCGAGTTCCGAACTATCATGGAGAGAATGCGCAGGAAAATAAGCGAGGATATTGAGATGATAAGACAGGGGCTCAAAGAAAACGAGTACCTTGACTACTATTCCGAACCTGCCGAATTTATCTCTCCGTACACTCTGAAAGTCGGGGAAGAAACCCTCTACTCAAAAATGATCTTCCTCTGCACGGGATCAAAGCCTTCAGTCCCTCCTGTTAGGGGCCTTGAAGAGACCGGCTACCTTACAAGCGATACCGTGCTTGAACTCAATGAATGCCCCAAAAGCCTTGCCATTCTCGGAGGAAGCTACATAGGAGCCGAATACGGGCATTTCTTTTCAGCAATGGGAGCTGAAGTCACGGTAATAGGAAGGAACCCGCATTTTCTCCCTCAGGAAGAACCCGAAATTTCCGAACTTGCAAGGATAAAAATGTCCGAATACATGAGTATCCTTACAAACCACGAAGCCATTGAAGTCAAAAAAGAAGACAGCGGGCAAAAAACAGTTATTGCAAAAGACAGGGATTCAGGAGAGGAAACCAGGATTATTGTTGACGAGATTCTTGTAGCAACAGGCAGAGCCCCAAACACTGATATCCTCCACCCTGAAAGGGCAGGAATTAAAACGGACATTCAAGGCTGGATTTTAGTTGACGAGTATCTTGAGACCTCACAGCCAAACATCTGGGCTTTCGGGGACGCAAACGGAAAATACCTTCTCAAGCATGTCGGAAACTACGAATCCGGAGTAGTTTACCTGAACGCAATAATGCAGGAAAAAGTAAAGGTAGATTACCATGCCGTACCCCACGCAGTTTTCTCCTATCCAGAAATTGCAGGGGTAGGAATGTCAGAAAAAGAAGCCATAGAAGAGTTCGGAGAAAAAAGAGTAATCATAGGCTTCAAGCTCTTTGAGGATACCGCAAAAGGAGACGCCATGGAAGCAAGGGATTATTTTGTTAAGGTAATTCTGGACGGACTGGAAGACAAAATCCTGGGCGCTCATATTATAGGACCTCATGCCTCGATCCTGATCCACCAGATTATTCCTCTCATGTATACGGCATCAGGAAGCGCAAAACCGATGATAAAAATGATGGATATCCACCCGTCCCTCAGTGAAGTGGTCAAGCGAGCCTTCTACTCAAGGTTGTCTTCCGAACATTATCACCATGTTATGAAACATCTCGGGCTTGAGAATGGAGATTTGGTTAAAGGCTGAGTTTTAAAACTGTCGATTAGCTGAACCCTATCAATGATCCGAACCCGACGTGACATCTATTTAGCTCTCTCCACATCGCTCAAGAGGACTAATTTAGAGGTCAATTAATTAATCTACAAATGGGTCAAGCTCAAGAGAATTGATTAAAATCTGGCCAGAACAACAGTATTAGAGGTCAATTAATTGATCTACAAACAGGTCAAGCTCAAGAGAATTGATTAAAATCTGACCAGAACAACAATATTCAGCTATACCGAACCGTTCTTGTCACGCTCGGCGCATGAGAGCGGCCTTTCCCATAAAGAAAACGAAAGAAAAAAGTACTCAAGTAAAAACACATGAAGAAATCTCAAATTTGCCAACAAAGCAGAACCAAACTTTCTTCATTTTGCTTTTCGATTCTCTTTTTCTCAGTCAATTTTTTTCTTTTAGGCAGAGCCGCCAGACAGGCTGACGGAAGTTTCAGATATGTTTTGAAATTTAAAACCCTTTTAGAATAGGATATTTATTCTGACCAGAACAACAATATTCAGCTATACCGAACCGTTCCTGTCACACTCGACGTAGGAGAGCGGCCTTTCCCATAAAGAAAACAAAAAGAAAAGCACTCAAGTAAAAACCACATGAAGAAATCTCAAATTTGCCAACAAAGCAGAACCCAACTTTCTTCATTTTGCTCTTCGATTCTCTTTTTCTCAGTCAATTTTTTTTCTTTTAGGCAGAGCCGCCAGACAGGCTGACGGAAGTTTCAGATATATTTTAAAATCTAAAACCTTCTTAGAATAGGATATTTTATTCTGACCAGTGCAACCTTATTCAGCTATACCGAACCGTTCCTGTAACGCTCGATGAAAGAAGGGGGTCTGTCCTGCAAATAAAAAGGGAAGGGAAAAAACTGAAAGAAATGTTGAAATATGATAGTTGGGGAGGGGGTAAAGGCTGGAATAAAGGGGAATTCGAGCGAGAATGGCAAATACGCTATGTTGATTGATAAAAATTTGTCTTTTCTTGTTGGAAATGAATTAAAAATAGAAATGGGTATTACCCAATTGTAGAATTCAAAATGGTTTTTGAGACATATTTTCTTGCTGCTTTTTAATTTGAGATAGGAGTTTCTTAAACTCTATTTTAATATTTTTTCATATTACTTATTAAGAAACCGTTATATAATTGTTTCTTGTAACTGTAGCACTTCCATTATCATTAGTTACAGTTAGACTCACCGTATAAACGCCTGGGTTTCTAAAGGTATGCAGCGCTGTTACTGCATGTTTAGAGTTCCAGTCACTTGAAGTTGATGGCTCAAACACCCAGAAGTAGCTTGATGGATTACCTGTAGTCGAACTTGTAAACAAAACCTTAAGCGGAGCTGTACCAGACGTCACATTAGCATAGAAAGATGCTGACAAGTTGTCAAGATCTGCAATATCCATACTGGAGGATGAGAGTGAATCCGTAGGACTCCCAGACAGTTTGTAAACGTAAATATCCCCGCCTAATTTCTCTGTGCCATTATTATACAAATCATCGTATCCCCATATTACAATGTTGTCATATATATCTGGAGTAGTGCTTGTGTTATTCCCAGCCTTGAATATCATAGTGCTCTTAGCTGTAGAAATATCATATACGTATACCCCTGCCTTTCCAAAACAGTCATCGGTTACTTTCGCGTACACAACCGAGTTTCCAAATACTTCATTATGGAAACCTGTATCGCACCCGCAATCTGGATTGTTTGGATCACCACTATAACCACTATCGTTTGTAATCGCTGTCTCTTTTCCGGTAGCAATGTCATATAAGATGATAAAACCCAATCTAGTGTAGAAGTCAGAGCAAATGACATTGTTTCCATAAATGTGCGGATTATCTGGATAGCCACCTGAGATTGCTTTTATGTCTGTCTGGGTCGTAATATCGTATATGTGGATTTCAGGGCTGTCTTGACCGTAATACATGTATGCGACCCTGTCACCATATATATCAGGATTGCATCCATTCGGTATCTTTGTTTGCTCAGAAGTAGAAATGTCGTAAAGATATACGTTTGAGTTGTATGTGCCGTCAAAATAATTTGCACTCCAAACAATCTTGTCGCCGTAAATCGCAGGCTTGCTACTATCATCAACATTCTGCGTTATGTAAGATGTTGCACCTGTTGATTTATCATATATAGAAAGCCTAAATAACCCACCGATATCATCGAGCCATACTATTCTATTACCATAGATTGCAGGATATAATCCGGTCAGACTTATTTGATTATCTAACGATATGTTTAAATCATACAGATGTATCCCATTATTTGACCATACTACGTTTTTGCCATAGATTGCTGGATCCTTTCCTTCCCCTATTTTTATTGCTGTATTAGCTACAGGGATAGTATCGTTCCCGACGGCTGTTACATCTGTGGACGGAACCGTAATGAATCCGGAATTTGTTCTGATTTCTACCTTATCTATTTTAAACCCATAAGCAGTTCCTTTTCCATTTGTTTGAAGTCTTACTTTTATAGTGTCTCCAGTAAACCATTCTGTCCAGAGATCCTTTCCATTATCTGCCCAATTGTATTCTACCAGTTCATTTCCATTTTTATCATTAAGGGATAGATAATCATTAGCTCTATTAAGATACAGTTCGGTGAAATGTAACCTCATCTGGGTTGCACCAGGTTGGGTTATAGCAGGCCATATGTAATCAAAATTATTAGCGTAAGAATGGTCCGATTCTACTAAAATATTAGTTGAAGCTGTTGTAATCGTAACAAAACCTGTTAGTAAACACATTTCTGCTACTACCAAAATTATCATTTTGATTGTTTTCAACGTCTAACCACCCCTTTCTCCACTACATTATTTCTCTTCACCAAGCTGTAATGCAGCACTTTTTTCCCTTAGTTTCTTGCTCTTTTCCCCGAATCTGTTATATACTCTTGAATTCCCTGAGTTATATACTCTTGAATTCCCTGAGTTTAGCGGATTGATATCTAAAATTACTGCTCTAGGATCCTGTTCTCGCTCCACACACAGTTCTTAATTTAGTTTGAGTACAGTAATATAGGCCAAAAAGATCTTTAAGGCTCTAGAGGCAGAAATAATAAACAGCTTTCTGTATGGGAATCCATAAAGTAACATTCACTATGCATTATAAGAGAGTAGCAAGTAAAATCTAACATCTAATAGCTGAGGATGACAAAATGATTGGCAGCATTAGGAAGTGAAGAAATAATGATTTTTATTTTTATTATCTATAATATTCTTCTCTATATAAATTGTTATTCTGAATAATAAATAATTAGATGTATCTATTATTATACAATTTAGTTTAAATATATTAATCGTTCGAATAAATCTTCCTTGATTAGTCTTTTATTCTCTGCTTACTCATGCCGAAAGGCTTGTCTTTCTAAACCGCCCTAAGACAGTTTTAAAAATGATTCAATTTATTAAGAAAAACTCTTTCTAGGAATAGAATATTTATCTGATTGTCAAGCAGCTGTGTTTATCCTTTCATTTTTTAACCAAATCAAAAACCCACCTGCTAACCCCTGGAGCAACATTTCCGGTTCGCCTGTAAAACTCGACTTCAAGCCCCATTTTTTTGTAATCTTCAATTAGTTCAGGGATCTGATTCTCGGTTTTAAAAGTGTAAAAATGGATGTGTCCGCCTTTTTTTATAAGATCTGAGACCTTTCCGAGAAAATGGTCCATTCCGTAAGGGGTCGGTACAATCGCCCTGTCAAAGCCGTTTTCCGGAACATTAAACCCTTTATCTTCTAAAGAACCCGGAACGCTGAGAATGAGATCGGCATCTCCATGGATAACGGTCACCTGTCCTTCAAGCTTGTTCAGCCTGATGTTTTCTTTCAGGCAGGCACAGGCGTCAGGGTTTATTTCGATTGCATAAATTGTTGTCCTTTTTCCAGCGGAAGGGAGCACAAAGGGTCCCACGCCTGCAAAAGGAATCAAAATAGACTCTCCCGGCAGAACTTTTGAAGCAACACGCGCCCTTTCCCAGTAGAGCCTGGGGTTGAAAAAAACCTTTCTTACATCCATTTTGTACGTATAGCCGTTTTCCCTGTGAAAAGTTTCTGCGGATTCTCCGGAAAGAAGTTCGAAGTGAGCTACTCTGCGCTCTCCTTCAAGTTTGCTGACCTTATTGAGCACAGCCCGTGTATTGCCTCTCATAGAAAGGATTTTTGAGACAATAGCATCTCTATAAGCTTCGAGATCAGCAGGAATCGAGATTATTGCAATATCTCCTATATAGTCAAAGCGTTTTGGAACCAGGGAAAGCAGGGGTTCTTCGACTATTCCTTTCATCGAATCTCGAAGGGTTATTCTATTTCGGTAACTCATCTCAATAGACCTCTATCTGGAAAGATTGCGGGCTTTGTCCTTTAGCCTCTTTGTCAGATCGCTTAATATTTCAGGCATCTCACTTTTCATACACTTATTATATTTTACTTTCACCCCCTGCTTTCAGTTCTTAATTTCTATTAAAGGATTTACGAAACTTCAGGAAACTTCAGAAAAGAGCTTGCAGCCTCAGAAAATGATTAAATTCACCCTGACAAATATACAGTATAATACAGTATATTATAAAGCTAATTTATTTACAGTATAGTATAAAGCTAATTTATTTACAGTATAATATAAAGCTAATTTATTTACAGTATAGTATAAAGCTAATTTATTGAAGCAAGCTAATTTTTTTTGAAGCAGGGGATGGCGAGGTGAAGGTCAAGGCATATAATATAGAATTATATTATGAAGAGCGCGGAGAAGGCGACCCTATAATTTTTGTCCATGGCTGGATGGAAGACTATTCAATGTGGAGCTCTCAGATAGACTACTTTTCGAGAGAGCACAGAGCAATTGCATACGATCAACGAGGGCACGGCAGGTCAGATAAACCGCAGAAGAACTACTCCATACAGACTCTATCAGACGACCTTTATTCTTTTGCACAGAACCTGAACATTGAAAGGTTCACACTTGTCGGCCATTCAATGGGAGGCATGACTGCAATGGTTTTTGCTCTTGACCACCCTGAAAAGGTCTCCAAACTGGTGCTGATCGGAACAGACGCGAAGTCCACTTTCTCACTGCGCATAATGTTATGGGTTCTGATGCATGTTCTTCCCTACAATACCTTTGCAGAAGGTTCCGATAAAAAGTACTATAGGCCCACGGAGCAAATGAAGAGAGAAGCAGCAGAGAGGGCTTTAAGGACTCCCAGGTATGCAGCCTATGAATGTTTTAAAGAGTTCTGCACGAAATATGATATACGGGACAGGGTCTCTAACATAAAAACACCGACACTGATAATTGCTGGTGATAAAGACAATCTAACGCCTGTAAAATTGAACCGGTATCTGAACAGGCAAATAGAGGGCTCAAGAATGGTAATAATACCGGACAGCAAACATATGCCTATGATAGAGAAAGCTGACAGTGTAAATGCGATAATGGATGAATTTATTAACAGGGTTAAAAAATGAACATACGAGTAAATGAATGGAAATCAGGGAGAGAATGAATACAACGAATAAAAGAATGGAAAATAAGGTTTAGAATTTGAAAGTGAAAGGGAAACAGGCTGGGAAAAATAAAAATGGATATCCTCCGATTACATACAGGAAATTTCCATGAAAATAGTTATAGAAACCCCAAAATACAGTTTTTGGAAATACCAGAAAACGGACAAAGGGTACGAAAGAACTTTCTTTTCTCCTCTGCCTACAATTTTTAATTACGGCTTCATAGAAGGCACAACGGGCCCGGACGGCATGGAAGAAGATGTGGCTGTGCTGGGACCCCGCCTCTCCAGAGGGAGCACGCTTGAAAGAGAAAACTTTGATGGATTGGTAAAATTTCTTGATAACTCTGTCCGGGACGATAAGAGACTGGTATATCTAAGCGGTTTTCGCTCTCCAGTTCTGCTGGCTTATTATTTCAGGCTTTATGCTCTTTTCAAAATATTTCTCTATGCCTGTCGTGAAAGAAAACTCACAAAATGCCGATTTGAAGGAATTGTATTCGATAGACCAGACTGATGAAGAATAAACGTAGTGAACTATCAATTAAAGAAACTAGATAGAGAATTAAACAGAAAAATAAACAGGGAAGTTCGAAATACATGACTAAGAATTATAGAAAGAAAGCGCTTAACAGCTAACGAATAGATAACGAAAAGTTGACGAATAGAAAAGATAACTTTTAGAAAACTACTAATAATTTAAAGAAGCTTAAAAAAAGGGTGCTTTAAATATGCCTTTTCATGTGATGCTGATCCCTACCCTTGGTTGTCCCGCTAACTGCAACTACTGCTGGAGTTCGGAAGAAAAATCCCCTATCATGAGCATTGACACTATTAAAGAAGTGGTTGAATGGCTCAAAATCTTCAGGCAGGATCCTGTTACCTTTACTTTCCATGGCGGAGAGCCGCTTCTTGCAGGGGAGAAATTCTACAGGGAAGCTTTGCCGCTACTGGTTGAGGGTCTAAGTCCCAGAAATATTGCTTTTGCCATACAGACAAACCTCTGGAAACTTACCCCTGAAATAGCCGAGATTTTTGCCAGGTACAATGTTCCCATAGGTTCCAGCCTTGACGGCCCTCAGGAACTGAATGACCTGCAGAGAGGAAAGGGCTACTATGAAAAGACTATGAGAGGATATGAAATTGCAAAAGACCACGGGCTTACTGTAAGGTTCATCACCACCTTTACTTCCCATTCCGTAAAATTCAGGGAGGATATTTTCAATTTTTACCTTGAGAAAGGCTTGACTCTAAAACTGCACCCCTGCCTGCCTTCTTTAAAAGGTGATAACCCCGAGAAATGGGCACTTGACCCCAAAGAATACGGAGAGCTTTTAATTTACCTTCTGGACAGGTATCTGGAAAATATGGGCAAGATTGAGGTCATGAACATCGACCACCTGTGCAAATGCGTGTTCACAGGCAGGGGTACTGTATGCACCTATGTGGACTGCATGGGAGACACTTTTGCAGTCGGTCCTGACGGAGGCATATATCCCTGCTACCGCTTCGTAGGCATGCCGGAATACGTTATGGGAAACGTTTACGACCGCCCTACAATGGCAGACCTCGCACAATCCGATGCCTGGAGGCTTATGCACAAATATAAGGAATTTGTGGATACCGCATGCAGCAAATGCTCCCACATCAAATACTGCAGGGGAGGGTGCCCTTACAACGCTCTGGTGCCCACGGAAGGGGAGATAAAAGCTGTTGACCCGCATTGCATTGCCTATAAAATGATATTCGATGAAATAACTAACCGGGTAAACCAGGAAATGTTCGGGTCAGGAGGCATGGACATGTTTATGCCCCAGACAATGAGGCCCTCAAAGCCAGGAATAATGTCTCTTATGCTTAAGAGGATTTAAAAGAAAGAAATATAAAAGTTAGAGTATAAAAAAAGTGCTAAAAACTTCAATAAAATTTTAATTATCGAGAACTGTATTAAAATTTTAATTACCGATGCCTCTATTCAGGCATCAGTTTAATTATAAAATATTGAATTAATATTGAATTAATGAATGTTTGAATTAGATTTATACTTGAATTGGATGAATGAATTCCTGAATTAAATGAAAATTGAATTAGAAAAAAATATTTGCCGGAAAAATTAAATAGAGCAGAAAATAAGACCGTATACGATGACAGGCAAAAGAAGGAATAACGGAAAAATAGGTTTACTTTTTCCCGCTATTTTTACTATTTTTGTCTCAATCTATGTTGCCGGCAATTATTATGTGGGCCTGCGCTTTTTTCAATCAATACAGAGCCTTATAGAACCTTATTCTCTGTTCTACTGGAGCAGTTATGCGTTTCTCGCAGTATCGCTTTTTGCAGCCAGGTTAGGGAAGAGGTTTTATCCCGGATACGTTGATGATCTCTTCGCTGTAACAGGAAACTACTGGCTTGGTGCTGTTTATTATTCGCTCCTGATATGGGCTGGTATTGACTTTCTACACTTCTTAACCGGTCTTATCTTCCCCGAAATCCGGATAATTAAGTATCCTTCATTTTACTGGGGACTTGCAGTTTTATTTCTGGTCTTTCTGCTTTTGCTGTACGGAACCTGGAATGCTCGTCATCCGCGCATCGTACATTACGATATCACAATCAAAAAAACAGTGCCTGATTTGCCAGAACTTCATGCTGTTATGGTATCCGACATACACCTCGGTCTGGTTGTTGATAATGATCGCCTCAAAGAGATGGTTAGAAGGATTAACGAACTTGATCCGGATATCGTATTTCTTGCCGGAGATACCATAGATGAGGATGTGCGGTTATTTGCCAGCAATAAAATGCCGGATATATTAAGCAAGTTGAAATCCAGATACGGAGTGTATGCGGTTCTCGGGAACCATGAATACATTGGAGGTAACAGTGAGCTGGCAGTGGAGTGCCTGCAACAGGCTGGCATTAACGTACTGGTTGACAGGTGCATAAAAGTAAATAATCAGTTTTATGTAGCTGGTCGAGATGACCGGATTGCAGGTAGAATGAATGGGAAGCAGCGGCTGGAGCTGTCCAGGCTTATTGACGGCATAGACCACACTCTTCCGATCATTCTGTTAGACCACCAGCCTATTAACCTGGAAGAAGGAAAGCTCAATGGAATTGATTTACAGTTATCCGGACATACGCACGGTGGACAGTTTTTCCCTAACACTTTAATTTCCAGGCGTGTGTTTGAAAGAAGCTGGGGATATTTGAGAAAGGGGGAATACCAGGTAATTGTTTCCTCTGGTTTCGGCACATGGGGTCCTCCAATACGAATTGGCAGCAATTCCGAAATCACAGATATAACTATCTCTTTTGTGGGATCAGACGCATAGCCGAATCTTCAGGATATTTACAGGATATTTTAAGTTTACCATTTAGCAAAACTTATTTTTCTTTTTCGTTTTTGACATAGTTTATATAGGTCCACTCTCTAAACTAAGCATATGAACGAGGGCAAGATCAAGAACACTATAACGAGAAGCTTTGAACTTCAGGACTACAAAATAGAAGGAGCGGAACTCTCCGGTTTCTGGGCAGACCTTCTCAGTAAAGAAGAACTGACGGTTGAAGTAAACTACAGGCCGGAACACAAAAAATCTTTCAGTCCCGAAGAAATAGAAAATCTTACCCGCAAAATATGCAAAAAATGTGCTGATTTTGAGGCTCAGCTGCCTGAAAATATAAAATGTGAGGTTACATTCAAAGACTTCGGAGAAAAGGTTTATAAAACCGACCAGCCTGATTTTGAGCTCGAGCCCGGGGAAATAGACGAAATTAAGGTTGCTTACCGCTTCTTTGTAGCTTACTATGTTTAATTATTATGTTCACCTTTTTATTGTTAAACAAATATATTTAGTATCAAATAAGTAAAGGTATCTTCAAATAAAGATACAACCAAAAATCAGAAGCCTGCATAAGAGTGTGAAATATGCCTCAACCAAGAAAGAATCCGGGTGTTGCTGTTGTACTGTCTTTCTTTATTCCAGGCCTCGGGCAGATATATAATGGGCAGATCATGAAAGGAATTATCTTTATTATTCTCGCCGCGATTTTTGGCTTCCTTACAGTAGTTTTAATCGGCTACGTTCTCTATCCGCTTTTCTGGGTTTATAACCTCTATGATGCTTACAATACTGCAAGGGAAATTAATCAAAAGTATGGTGGATATTAAAATAAGCATTAATGAGGATACCTTTCAGGAAAATGATCTTCCCGATACTTGACTTTCGATCTGATTTTTACTCTTAGAATCAGCGATGAATGAAGATAGAAATAAGAGGAATTCCCCAAAAAAATATGAAAAAAGAAAGTTTCAATTATGAGGGAATTCACTTTCTAAAAGTTAATCTTTTACTCCTGTTTTTTGCGGCCGAAAATGAACATTAAACCCAGTATTGCTGCAACAGGTGCGGCTATTGTGGGAAACTCAGGAACTTCTGTTATACTACCATAACCCAAGTATTTAGCACTGTCAGCAAGCTTCCCATCTGAAAGGGCAATTTTATCTCCCCAAGCAACATGAGCACCAAAAGCTAGCGCTTCAGGATATGTAAATTCCCCAGAAAATTTAACTTTGACTTGAGAAAGTCTAGCCTTCTCTTCTGGACTCGAAGTGCTACTAGTAAAATCAGCTACAGAAAATATTATTTTAGTATGAGTGCCTGGGTATTGAAAACCATCAATATTAGCACTTGTACTTACTGTATAATCGTCGCCGCGAATCAGAATATTGCCATCTTTATCTTGCACTGAAACTACTGATACGCCTTCAGGAAGTCCTACTACATCAAACCAACCAGTAGGATAAGAACCTATTCCCTTCGTTGTAAAAGTTGCCACATCACCTGAAACACTTGCAGTAACATATTGTATGTATTGAGCTCCAGGTGCATCGTCACTAGGTGTATCAAGCACAGCATAATAATCATAAGCTAAAGCTGTACCTGTCAAAGAAATAAGACATATCAATATTCCAATTATAAACTTAAACCTCACCAGTCAAAACCTCCTTTTGAGAATAAAATGAATGTTATTTTATCAATCTATAAAGAGATAAACTTATTTAGTTTAATATACTTCATACAGTATATGAACAAAAAGAATAGATAATCAATAGCAATAGACAACTAGTATCAGATTAAATAGCATAAAATATTGAGAATTGAATTCTTAAAATTATATAGACATTATCTTAAAAAAATATGGGGGGGCTGTAGCTTTCTTTTAATAGTGAATATTCACATGGTGTTCATGGCTACATACTTATCATAATACTTATTTTCTTTACTTTGATTATAGTGCTTATAGCCGTGTTTTTCTACGCAAAATATAGTGCAAAAAATCACAAGAAACAGAAAGAAGAGCCCCAATAGAAAAGGAGTTCATGAAAGCAGAAAAAGAAAGACAGAATGCAAGAAGGATAGAAGAAATGGGATATTCGGAAAGAGATGAAAAAGAATACGAAGAGGGATATTCTAACGATTCTGACGATGAGGGGTGAAAGCCAAGTAATAAGCTCACAAAAATCAGGAAATAAAAGAAAGATTTATATAAAAGAAGTTCATGCCTCGAAAATTAATCGCTCACTCTTTTTTTCTGCTGTTAACAATGAAAACTAATCCGAGAATTGATGCAATAGGTAGAGCTATTGAAGGAAATTCCGGAACCTGAGTTGCCGGTGGAACCTTTATCAACGTTACTGTCTCGGTGTCAGTATTCGATTTTACACATTTACAGTATGTACCTGTTGCATATGCTATATTGGTTATGTAACCCGCATCGAGATCGGTTTGTGATATTGTATGAGTAGCTGTCCCGGTAACATTCTGACCGGGTGAAAGAGATGACCCTGAAATAAACACGGTACCGAGTTTATCGTCAACGACCTTTATAGGTCCCGAGATTGCTACATTGCCTGAATTGGTTACTTTGTAGGCGTATGTGATTATCTGCCCGGTAGCAGTATATGTTGCCGGATCGGCCGACTTTTCAAGGCTGAGGGACGGTTTAGGTACGGCTTTGACTGTAATAAATGCATCATTTGATTTAACATTGTAAGAACCATTCCTGCTACTCTTGGCTGTTGCATTGGCTTTATTGGTCACATAACCTCTATCAAGGTCGGCTTGAGTAACAGTATATGTAGCCGTACCCACAACGCTGTTACCTTTTTTTAGGTAACCGTTAAATGTTACGGGTTCAGGACTGGTTTTATCGTCTTTCAAAAGAATGGGTCCATAAACACAACCATCTTTACAGGTTACTTTGTACGTATATGTGATAACCTGTCCCACGTGGTCATAACTTGAAGGCGAAGCAGATTTTTCAAGGATAATAGAACAGGCATTTGCAGAGCCTATGGAGAATAACAAAAAAACTAGCAGTCCAATAATATTCACCGTTTTCATTTACACAAACCCCTTTTAAGAAATTAGTTGAATGATTATCAAATATATTTAAGCATAGATAAACCTGTTTAGTTAAATATATTTGATAATGTATAATTATAAAAACGGTCAATTGTAGAAAGCAGGCGGCGGCGAGAATTAAATTAATTTATGGAAAATATTAAGTTTTGAATTTTATAATAAAAAAGGATAATTTAAAAAACGTTTCTGGGAGGAAAAGAGGTTTTAAGCGGGATCCCTGAGCTTGCGTTATATGGCTTACACGATAGAAGAAAATTCGTTTTCCTGAAGAACGAGATAGCTGATTTCATCAAGAGTTAAGCCATCTCTCAAACAATCCCGCTTCACACTGCTTTTATCTCTTTCTCCAGCTTCTTTATAATTTCCCTGACCTGGATTGCACGCTCGAAGTCCAGCCTGTCGGCGGCTTCCCTCATCTCAGCATCCAGTTCGATAATCACATTTGGAATATCGGTCTTCGGGATATGTTTTGTATCCGTGATATCCACGACTTTCTCTCGAATTGGTTTCCGGATAGTTGTAGGGACAATGCCGTGTTTTTCATTATAGGCGATCTGCATCGCACGGCGGCGTTCAGTCTCCTGTACCGCTGCTTTGATAGAATCTGTCATGTTGTCTGCATAGAGGACAACCCTTGAATTGGAGTTTCGTGCTGCGCGGCCTATGATCTGGATGAGGCTCTTTGAATTCCTCAGGAAGCCTTCTTTATCTGCATCAAGGATTCCTATAAAACCTACCTCGGGAATATCGAGCCCTTCCCTGAGCAGGTTAATGCCAACAAGCACATCAAATTTGCCAAGGCGCAGTTCGCGGATAATTTCCGTCCTTTCAATTGTCTTGATATCCGAGTGCAGATAGCGTGCCTTAATCTCGTTTCTTGCCAGGAATTCGGTCAACTCTTCTGCAAGCTTTTTGGTAAGGGTGGTAACAAGGGCACGGTCTCCCCTCTCCACTATTTTCCGGATCTCCTGCATAACGTCCCTGACCTGGCCTTCAAGCGGACGAACTTCTACTTCAGGGTCAACAAGCCCTGTAGGGCGGATAATCTGCTCCACAATCCGGGAAGATTGTTCACGCTCATAATCTGCAGGGGTTGCCGAGACGAAGATCACGTTTTTCATGTACTTCTCGAATTCCTCAAACTTCAGCGGCCTGTTATCAAAAGCACTTGGGAGCCTGAAACCATAATCTACAAGGCTCTTCTTTCGTGACCTGTCCCCATTATACATTCCGTGCAGCTGCGGAATAGTCTGGTGGCTTTCGTCAATAACCAGAAGGAAGTCATCAGGGAAATAGTCAAGCAGGCAGAAGGGCTGTTCTCCCGGTTTTCTATGGTCAAAATGTCTTGAATAGTTCTCTATTCCCTTGCAGCTTCCTGTCTCCTGGATCATTTCCATATCATACAGTGTGCGCTGCTTTAACCTGTGAGACTCAAGCAGCCCGAGTTCGGGCAGGCGTCCTTCAAGCTCTTCAAGGATAGACTGGATTGCGCTTTTCTGTTCCTCTTCAGGTATAACATAGTGCCTGGCAGGATATACGAAGAAATAATCCATATCTTCTTTCCGCTGTCCGGACTGTTTGTCAACTTCGGAAATCCTGTCCACCTCGTCCCCAAAAAGCTCTATCCGGATGATATCATCAAAGTAACCGGGAATAATGTCAATAGTATCACCTTTTACTCTAAAGCGCCCAGGCATGAGTTCAAGGTCGTTTCTTTCAAACTGAATATCGATAAGTTTCTCAAGGATTTCCTTCCTCTGAACCCTGTCTCCAACCTTAAGTTCAAACCCCATTTTCTGGAAATTCTCAGGGTTGCCCAGACCATAGATGCAGGATACCGACGCCACCACAATTACGTCCTGCCTGGACATCAAAGAAGCTGTGGCTGCAAGACGCATCTGCTCAATTTTCGGGTTTATCTGGGCATCTTTTTCAATATACTGGTCCTTGGCAGGAAGATAAGATTCAGGCTGGTAATAGTCATAATATGAGACAAAATACTCAACGCGGTTTTCAGGGAAAAACTCCCTGAACTCGTTATATAACTGGGCAGCCAGAGTCTTGTTGTGAGCAATAACAAGAGTCGGCTTTTTAATCTGATTTATTACATTTGCAACAGTATAGGTTTTTCCTGATCCGGTAACCCCAAGCAAAGTCTGGAATTGCTCTTTTCTCCTGAGCCCTTCCACAAGTTCTTCTATTGCCTGCGGCTGGGAACCTTTAGGCTCAAAATCGGAAACCAGTTTAAACTGAGGGCTGTCCCAGTACCTTGCATCGTGTATTGTTTCGAATTTTTTATCGGATAACGCCTCGGGTGTCTGGCTGGAAATTTTCATGGAATTATGACCTTCTTAAGTATGTAGGATTGATTAATCTATTATGTGGGACCTATTATGTGAAACCGATTGTGTGGAACCTGTTATGTGGAACCGATCACTGTATTTCGATCACTGTATTTCGATCACTGTATTTCGATCACTGTATTTCGATCACTGTATTTCGATCACTGTATTTCGTCTACGGTATTATTACTGCATCAATGATTCATTTCTGTATCAAATGACTTATTTCTGTATCAATGATTTCTGTCTTAGCAGGCGGTTATAGGTGATTGCAAACCTGTGAGCTTCATCTCTTATTTCCTGAACAAAGAGAGAGGCTTTTTCGTCTCTTTTAATGGGAAGAGGGGACTTAAGCCCCGGAACATAAATTTCTTCTTCGCGCTTGGCTATGGAGATGATAGGGACCCTGACCCTGAGCTTCCGGAGTTCCTGGAAAGCTGAAGAAAGCTGACCTTTTCCACCGTCAATAATTATCAAATCAGGCAGTTCATGCCTGTCCTCAAGCAGGCGGGAATAACGCCTTCGCACAACCTCGGCAATGGAAGCGAAGTCATCAATTCCTTCCACACCTTCTATTTTGAAGCGGCGGTAGTTATGTTTATCAGGCCTGCCTCCCCTGAACTGCACCATTGAACCGACCGTAGCCGTGCCTGAGAGATGCGAGATATCAAAGCATTCGATGACATTCGGTAATTTTGGAAGGGAGAGTTTGCTCTGCAGGGCTTCAAGCTTTTTCCTGTCCCCGAAAAACCCGATTTCGACATTCTTCAGGACAAGGTCGAGAAGCTCTTTTTTCTCCCCCTGCTTTGGAACCGTCACTCTGACTTTCTTTCCTTTCACATGCGCAAGAAACTCTACAAGAGAATCATCAAGCGGTTCGGGAACGATCAGTTCTTCAGGAGGGTCATTTTCGGAATAATACTGGACGAGAAATTCTTCCAGAAAATCCTCCCCGAAGGCAAAAACGAAGTCCTGCTTGTCTTCCAGGGTGCCTTTGTAAACCTTGAAAAGCATAAGATAAACAGTATTGTCCCTGACAATATAGTTCAGTATGTCCTCATCATGCTTTTTCTGCCTCTCCATATTCTGTTTTTCCTGAAGGTATTCGAGGGCTGCGATTTCATCCCTGAGTTCCATGGCCTGCTCAAACATCTGTTTTGCAGCCATTTCTTTCATGTCTGTTTCCATGGACTCTATGAGTTCCCTGATATTGCCTTTCAGGACAGAAGTGGCCTTCTTTACCTTCTCTCTGTATCCCTCTGTCGAAATGCTGCCAATACAGGGTCCGCTGCACGCTCCAATATGATAGCGGAGGCAGGCACGGGAAGGCATTTTCTTGCAGGTTCTGAGCTGGAAGGTTTTTCTTACGACCTCGAAGATGTAGTCTCTTTCCTTAGCAGAAACGAAAGGTCCGAAAAACTCTCCTTCTCCGGTATTCTTCCGCGCAATCCTGATCCTGGGAAATTTTTCCCCTGTAAGATGGATGCATGCATACCGCTTTGAGTCCTTGAGCAGGATATTATATCTGGGCCAGTGTTTTTTTATCAGGGTATTCTCAAGGAGGAAAGCTTCTACCTCAGTATTCGTAACAATAAAGTCAAGACCCCGCGCAGCCTGCACAAGGCTCGCTGTTTTGGGGTCATGGTCCCTTTTCTGGAAATAACTGCTTACCCTTTTTTTAAGGTCTTTTGCCTTCCCAACATAGAGTACAACGCCCTCTTCATCCTTGAAAAGATAACAGCCGGGGAGGTGTGGAAGGTTTTCCAGATCAATCATTTTTGGACCACATCCCATTCAAATCCGGTTTCAGGTTTCATTGGGTTTTGTTTTTCACGAGAATCTTTTGAAGTGCCTGCCCTTCAAACACTCTGTCAGTTCCGTTTTCGAATTCCTCTGGCTCTTCTTCGAGACACACATCCGGGTCTTCTTCCAGATCTCCAAAATCCGTTTCAAACTCTTCTTCGCCTTCAAAAACTGCTTCTACAGGCTCTGGCCCTGCATCCGGATATGTATTCGTCAGAAGCCTTGGAGCAAGGAAATGCCCGGTATAGCTTCCCGGGACCATGGCAATTTCTTCAGGCGTACCTGCTGCAATAATCTCCCCGCCTGCATGTCCTCCTTCTGGACCGAGGTCAATTATATGGTCTGCTGACTTGATAACATCAAGGTTATGTTCGATAATAACAACAGTGTTTCCTTTCGTAACAAGCCCGTTAAGGACTGAGATCAGTTTTTTAACATCATGGAAGTGCAGGCCTGTCGTGGGCTCGTCAAGGAGATATATCGTCTTTCCTGTACCTTTTTTAGAGAGTTCCCGTGTAAGTTTTATTCTCTGGGCTTCCCCTCCTGAAAGGGTTGTGGAACTCTGTCCGAGTTTGATATATCCCAGCCCTACACGTGTGAGAGTATTAAGTTTATTTTTAATTGCAGGGATATTTTCAAAATGCTCTGCAGCCTCTTCCACAGTCATGTCAAGGACTTCGGCAATGGACTTGCCCCTGTATTTCACTTCAAGGGTTTCCCTGTTGTAGCGCGTACCCTTGCACTCTTCACATTCAATGTAAACATCAGGCAGGAAATTCATCTCGATCTTAATCAGTCCTTCCCCCTGGCAGGCTTCACAGCGCCCTCCTTTTACGTTGAAAGAGAAGCGCCCGTTTTTATATCCGCGGATTTTGGCTTCCTTGGTTTCGGCAAAAGCCTGCCTGACCGCATCAAAGACCTTGGTATAGGTTGCAGGATTTGAGCGAGGAGTCCTGCCTATAGGGCTCTGGTCGATGACGATTACCTTATCAATTTCGGAATCAAAGATAAGTTCGTCATATTCACCAGGCGTTACACTTGATTTATTGATTTTTCTCGTGAGGGCTTTGTAAAGGGTATCGTAGATAAGTGTGGACTTTCCCGAACCCGAAACTCCGGTAACGACTGTCAGAAGCCCTATGGGTATGTTTACATCCACATCTTTCAGGTTGTTCTCCCTGCATCCCTTCAGCCGGATAAAGGAGTCGCTCTGTCTGCGGAGGGCAGGAGGTTTTATCTGCTTTTCTCCGGAAAGGTACTTGCCTGTCAGAGATTCCGGATTTTTCTCAATCTCTGCGGGCGTCCCTTCGGCTACCACATACCCTCCGTGTATCCCTGCTCCCGGACCGATATCGAGCACGTAATCCGCGGCCCGGATGGTGTCCTCATCGTGTTCGACTACAATGAGAGTATTCCCGAGATCCCTGAGGGTTTGCAGAGTCTGAATAAGCCTCTCGTTGTCTCTCTGGTGCAGCCCTATAGAAGGCTCGTCAAGAACATAGAGCACGCCCATAAGGTTTGAGCCTAACTGGGTTGCCAGTCTTATCCTCTGGGCTTCTCCACCTGAGAGTGAGCCTGCACTGCGCGAAAGGGTGAGATAACTGAGTCCCACATGTTCAAGGAAGCCCAGGCGGGAACGAATTTCCTTAAGTACCTGCTTTGCGATCTCCTGCTCTTTTTGTGGAAGTTTCAGATCTTCAAAAAACTGGATGGACTGGACAATGGAAAGGTCCGTAACATCTACTATTGACTTGCCTGCGATTTTGACTGCAAGGACTTTTTCTTTCAGACGCTTGCCCTCACATTTAGGACAGGGGTGGACCTGCATGAATTTCTCAAGTTCTTTTCTCCTGTACTCGGACTTTGTCTGGCTGTAAAGCCTTTCGGATTGAGGAAGAAGCCCTTCCCACGTTCCTTTGTGGGACCACTGAGCGTCACCGTTTTTCATGCTCATACTATAATGGATGCGTTCATCCGAGCCGTACATAAGAGCGTTGTACTGCCTTTCTGAGAGGGCTTCAATAGGAGTAAAGACATCAAAACCGAAATGCTTTGCAACAGCAGCAAGGTGCTGGCTCCGGTAGCTGTCAAGATAATTCCTGTAAATGGCAACTGCTCCGTCAGCAATGCACAGGCTTTTGTCCGGAATTATGAGATCAGGATCAAGCTCCATCTTAAACCCGAGCCCGTTGCAAGCTTCACATGCCCCAAATGGGCTGTTGAAAGAAAACATCCTTGGCTGAAGCTCCTCAAAAGCCATACCACAGACAGGGCATGCCATGTTAGAAGAGAAAAGGTGATCTTTCCCTTCCGAATCCACAGCAATCAGGAGTCCTTCGCCTTTCTGGAGGGCATTTTCGCATGCTTCGACAAGCCTTGACCGGTCTTCAGAAGGGTCCAGACGGTCAATTACAGCTTCGATATCATGCTTTTTGTAGCGGTCAAGGGAGATTTCATCGTCTGTCCTGTGGATCTCCCCGTTTACCCTCGCCCTGGTAAACCCTTCGCTGTTGAGGTCCCTGAAAAGCTGCTGGTAAGTCCCTTTCTTCTGGCGGACTATGGGCGCGAGGATTGTGACCATTCCCTCACATTCCTTGCTCAGGCTGTCCGCAATCCTTTCCGGAGACTGGGACTCGATTTTTATATTATGGACAGGGCAATAAGGAGTCCCTACCCTTGCAAAAAGTAGCCTGAGGTAGTCATAGATCTCAGTGACAGTCCCCACAGTACTCCGGGGGTTTTTAGATGTGGTTTTCTGTTCTATGGAGATTGCCGGAGACAGCCCTTCAATGCTGTCCACGTCCGGCTTGTTCATAAGCCCCAGGAACTGACGCGCATAAGCAGAGAGCGACTCAACATAGCGCCTCTGCCCTTCGGCATAGATGGTGTCAAAGGCAAGGGTTGATTTCCCCGAACCCGAGACACCGGTAATTACAATTAACCTGTCCCGTGGAAGTTCCACGGTGATGTCTTTCAGGTTGTGTTCCCGTGCCCCTTTGATTATGATATTCTTCATTTTCCTTCTCTCGGGTTTTTTCTTCGTAATTGGAGATAATCTGGAGTATAAAAATGCAGGGTTAAGTTTTTGAGTGGGGTTTAAGATTCAGAATTAAGAAGATATCCTGAACCAGACATGTGTTTAAGAAAACTGTTCAATGTAAATTTTAATCAATGTAAATTTTAATCAATGTAAATTTAATCAATGTAAATTTAATCTGTAATTTGTCTTTATTACGTGCAGTTGTTCCCGGTAGCAGGAACTTTATTTTATTCTGATCTATCTAATGTATCAATTGCCCCGAAATTCAACACATATAGCAACACGCAGACTTTTTATTAATAAAGTTATATAGCGGGGTGAAAGTATTAAACAATGGCTTGTCTGGCAAATGTAAAGAAATGGGCTTTCCATTATCGAATTCATAATTCCTTTATCTGCTGTTTTTAACAGAATCTTTTGAATACTTTCATTCTCTGGCAGCCAGCATTCCCTGTATAAGTTCACTTTCAATAGTAATTTCACTTTGAGAGTGTTCATTATTTTGAACCGGAGCAGTTTCTGGCATTGTTTCTGGCAGTTAAGGTTCCCTCTGAAGCCCGGAAAAATATTTCAAAAAAAGAGGATTCTGAGGTAGAGTCCTGTAAAACTGCAATCAAAAACTGCCAGTATTTGGGTTATACAACGATACGTACATCATGGTTATGGTATAAATAATTATCCAATTTATTATATTTTAGTACCGAGATACAATAAAAAAGTTTATCTGAATCTTAAATTGTGATCTTCTGTTAAGTAGAAGACACGCCGCTCTCCTGCGCGAGCGCGAAAATAAACTTTATGAAAATAATAAAACAGAAGCAGTTTTATAAAATAGCTTGAATGATTGCTCACTCGAGCAAAAAAATGATTAGCGAATTAAAGATTGGCATAAAAAACCCTTTTTTCATCGCTGGAAACTTTTTGCCCTGTCTTCAGAGCTGATACAATTCACCCATCCCTCAACCAAGCCGAACCGGGCTTGCAGGGCTTTCATCTTTTTCGACAACAACTGCTGTACCATATGCAAGCAATTCGGTCATTATCTGGCCGATCTCTGAAGAATCGAACTCCACACCTATAACGGCATTTGCCCCAAGGGCCTTTGCATGTTCTTTTAATCTGTCAAGTGCCTGCTCACGGGACTCATTTAAGAGTTTTGTGTACTCATGAATCTCCCCGCCAACAATTGACCTGAGACCCGCAGCTATATTCCCGCCAAGCCCACGGCTTCGCACGATCAGGCCCCATGTAAATCCGATAGTCTTTGTGATTTTATACCCTGGCAAGTACGGTGTACTGACAATAATGATATCATCTGTCATAATATCCTCAAAATGCTGGTTAGATCAGGATTACGATTAAATTGTTTTTCCATTAGATACACTATAAATTATAAATAAATTTTATCAAGCTTTTTTCCGGTCTTATTTTTTGAAAAAGGCCGCTTTCCTTTGTCGAGCGTGACAAGAAATGTTCAGTAAAGCGAATAATGTAGCAGGTGGCTAGAAATATTGTAACTTGGCTCTTCATCGTCTTTATTGAAGTTCATGCAATCAAAACTATTCTGGCCCATACCGCTGAAAACAACTGACTATTTCGCGCTGTCTCTCCATCCTGAATATGTTAATGATGAAAATATTCAAATTATGGAGAAACTATCCTTGTACGGAGAAGGAATCATAAAGAAGGGATAATCTACGACTGAAGAACTGAAAAGAGCCCTCCTGCAGAAATGCGAAAGTATGGATATACCCATGGTTGGGGTTGCCAGTGTTGAGAAATGGAAAAATCCTCCATTTTTGCCATGGGTGCCTGAAGAATTCTATCCTCAATCCATATATCCTGAAGCAAAATCAGTGATAGTTATCGGACTGCCGATCCCTCTCCCTGTACTGGAAACGTCTCCCTCGATATATTACCGCGAGCTGTACAAAACCGTAAACTCCCTGCTGGACCAGTACACATACCGGCTTGCAAACTTCCTGACCTCCAAAGGATACCCGTCCGTATTCGTACCCAGAGATGGGTATGGGGGCATTGAGGTACTCCTTGAAAATCCCATTGCATTCTTTTCCCACAGGCATGCTGCTTTTCTTTCCGGGCTGGGAAATTTTGGAGTAAATAATACGATACTTACTCCGGAATACGGTCCCAGAGTCCGCTTCGGTTCAATTCTGTCTACAGCCGAGCTTCCTTCGGACCCAATATTAGAAACTCAGCTCTGCACCCGCTGTATGCGCTGCGTAAAAATGTGCCCCTCGAATGCTCTTAAAAAAGATGATTACCCTGAAGGACTGACAGATAAGAAAGCCTGTTCTTCTTATAGTGCCGAATTAAACAAGCGTTACATTTCACCCTGCGGTATATGCATTAAGGTCTGCCCAATAGGAAAGGATAGGGAAGTATATAAAAGAGATAATGATGCGATATATGTAGATGAAGATCGTTTTGCCGATCACCACAAAGCCTGGAAGCATGTCAGGTCTTATGGCGGAAAAAACCCGTAATTCCTGACAGAAAAGCAGCAATAGATGGATTTAAGACTATTATTTTTTTCTTCTTTTTGTCTTTCTTTATGTCTTTCTTTTATCTCCCTTTTATATTTCTTTTATCTTCCTTTTATCTTTCTTTTTATCTTTTCTTTTATCTTTTTGGGATAGACTTATCTCCTGTGCCAGGTTGATGGAAATAATTTTGTGTTGAACAGGTTTTAAAGGTCAGAAAATATTCTCTCTTTAAAGGGCTTTTAAACTCGGATGGTTTTAAATTCGGATGGTATAGAAAGCCTCCGCCAGCTTGTCTGGCGACCCTTTATAAAATGAAAAAAGAAGACGCGTACACTAATAGAATGAAGAAAAAGGCTAGAATGAAAAAAAGGCTTAGAATGAAGAAAAAAAGGCTTGAAAATAGTAAAAAATGAAACGAACAAGAAAAAAGCGTCTTCAAAGGTGTCTTCAAAAGTGTCTTTAGAAACGTCTTTAAAAGTGTCTTTAATAGTATTTTTTTTGTCTTTCTTCCTTTTAATAGGTTTTTGACAACGGTTTTAAACTTTGAAATTATTTTAGCGTTTTTTTGTTCTTTTTTTACTTTTTGGGACAGGCCGTTCTCCTGCGTCGAACGGGACAAGAAAGGTTCTGTAAAGCAAATAATGTCGTTCGGATAAGTTTTTCATTTACTTCAAAAAACGCTTTTAAACTCACAGTACAGGAGACCTCCGCCAGCTTTTCGGCGGCGCCTTATAAAAAGCAGAAAGAAAATTGAGATTAAAAAAGAAATTTGGAAAGAAATCTTTTCCGCAGAGTTCAATCTTATTTGCACCCTGAAAGAGAGAAAGGAAAAATTAGCCTCTTTATTTTACAGGTTTGCTATTTAAATTCTTGTTTTTGTTTCATAAATTTTTTGAGATGAATGCTCTCTTAAGAAGGACGGGAAAAAAGAGCGGGAAAATAAGGACGGAAAATAAGGACGGAAAATAAGGACGGAAAAAAAAGTGAGAAAATAAACACAGAGAAGAAAATCGAACCCGCCTCAGCTTTTCGCCGGAACACCCTTATCCTCGAACCTGATAGTAAACGTTGTTTTTTCTCCTTTCTCAAGTTCGACTGTCCCATCTAGCTGTTCAACAAGAGCATTTATAAGCTGCAGACCAAGAGTAGCGGGGTTATTGAAATCGATGTTTACAGGAAAGCATCCGCCATTATCCGAATAAACAAGTGTAAATCTGGAATGCCTGCCTGATTCTGCTGAGCCATTGCCCATGTAAGATTCATTTTCAAATCCAGAGGTTTCCGGCTGTCTGCAAAGAGAGATTCTGATCTCTCCATCCGTACCTATAGGAAATGCATATTTCAGGGAGTTTGAGAAGAGTTCGTTGATTATAATTCCAAGAGGGATTGCCGTGTCTATTCCCAGGAATATGGGGTCTACATCCAGGAAAAGGTGGACTTTCTCATTTCCTATCCTGTAAGAATAAAGGAGCTCGGAAGTCAGCTTTCTAAGATAGGCAGCAAAATCTATGCTTGTAGTATCCTCGGATTTATGAAGCTCTTCATGGATAATGGACATAGAGACAACACGGTTTTCGCTTTCACGGAATGCTTCAACAACAGCCTTATCTTTGAATTTATCAGCCTGAAGGCTTAACAGGGATGAAACAATCTGAAGGTTGTTTTTTATCCGATGGTGAATTTCTCTCAGGCCGATTGCTTCGGCTTTAGCAAGGGTTTCCTCAACTTTTTTCTTCTGAGTAATGTCATAGGCATATCCCTGAATAAATTCGGTTTCTCCCGAATCATTGAAGATATTATGGATTAACTCATGAACCCACTTCACAGTTCCGTCTTTTCGCCTGAGCCTGTACTCGTGTTCCATAATGGAATTCGGGGAAGAATTCATCTTTTTCTTGTCTGAATCAAGTAACAGGAGGTCTTCCGGAACAATAAGGTCAGCCAAAATTATTCTTCCTGAAACAAAGTCTTCTGCCGTGTAGCCGGTAATTTCCTCGACAGCTCCTTCAATAAAAATGGGAATAAAATTCCTGTCCAGCTTAAACGATATTCCTTTAAAGTTTTGCAAAAATGACCGGTAAAGTTCTTCGCTTTCTCTAAGTTTTTCCGAGGAAAGCTTAATCTCAGTAATATCTTTCATTACCCCGAGCGCTTTGCATACGTGCCCTTTTTCGTCTCTCAAATAGACGCCTTTATTCTCCACGAAAAAATAGCTTCCGTCTTTTCTCTGGAACCTGAATTCCTCGTTAAACCTTTCTCCCGTGTTCCAGCATTTCTTAAATTCCTGCTGTACTCTCCTGCGTTCATCGGGGTGGATATGCTCAAGCCAGTCGTAAAAATCAAAATTCTGCATCTCTTTGTAGCTGTAGCCGGTAATGTCAGTTACTGCTCCTGCCCATTCGGCATAACCGTTTCTCAGGTCAAATTCGTATATCAGTTGCCCTGTTTGTTCCGTAGCCAGCCGATACCTCTCTTCACTCTTTAACAGCTTTTCTTCGGTAAGTTTGCGCCCTGTAATATCAAGCATTACTCCTACAAGTCCTTCAATGTCCTCATTGAGGTTTCTGAATACGATTTTATTAATGAGGAACTGCCTGACTATCCCATCAGAACACTTTACTCTGGATTCGTAAACAAGGCTTCCTCCTCTCTGGAGCAGTTGCCGGTCCGTTCTTTTGAAGACATTCCCCAATTCAGGCGGAATAGCTTCCGGGAGTTCATCAACAGAGCGTCCAATTATATTTTCCTTTGGTCTTCCAATAATCAATTTTGCAAAAAGTTCATTGCATCCGCAGTAGACTCCTTCTTTATCTTTATAAAATACGGGAGCGGGAATCGTGTCCAGCAGAGTCCCAAGAAAGAGGACTTTATCCATAAGAGTACTCTCTATCTCGTTTCGTTCAAATGCCAACGAAATCAGGGATGCAGCATCTTTCAAAAAATAGGCATCTTCTTTTGTAAATTTCTCTTTCCCCGTACTATGAACCGCAAGCACTCCATATGGTTTTTCGAGGCTTCCTATAAGAACGCTCATTCCTCTAGTAATTTCCTGATACCCCTCAAGCCCCATTCTTTCAATAGAACCTTTTTTATTTAACGCTTCTATCTGGATAGGAGTTTTTGAAAGGACAGTGTACCCGGCAGCAGAAGCTTTTTCTCGTTTAATGACTCTGCCAATATCCTCAGGCTTCCATCCGGTGCCTGCCTCAAACAAAAAGTTCCCATCCGGGAGCAGCCTCAGAATTTTGCAGTATTTTATATTAAGCGTAGCAGTAATTAAAGCAAAAGATTCATCCAGAAAGGATCGGAGATCCCGGGTTGTGAGAGCAAGTTCGGAAATCAGGGAAAGGGCTTCATGACACTTATCTATTAAAGACAATTTCCTTTCGGCCTGTCTGGATAGCGTTATATCCGATGCCTGGAGGACGACGTATTTACTGTCACCAAAAGGCATCAAAGTGGCTAGATAGGTTTTTTCGCCTGCCTCAAGCTCCATATATTCTGGCTTTTTTCTCAAAGCTGCCTTTCTCAAGGCTTTCTGGACATCTTCGGGAGCTTTTTCTCCTATCCTGCTTTCCCATATTTCAAGTAAGAGATTTCCTGATTCATTAGAATAGGTAATTGTCCCTTCCCTTTCTATCCTCAGGACCGGGCTGGGGCTTTTTAAAAGAAATTCTTCCATCCAGTCTTTTTCTGCTTCACATTTCATTCCGGCAATGCTTATATTACCACCCAGCCTCTAAGTGTTTGCTCTTATTCCTATCAAATTATTTTCCAGGTTTTGAGCTTCCTGTCCAGAGTATTATGTCTCCTAAACCCGTTTTCACGGAAATCCTATTCGGTAGTCTCATGTATGATAAGATTATTGACATATTAATATTTTGGATATAAACCTGAAAAAAATTAAATCAGCAGCAATGATATGGTACTTTACAGTTTTTGACTCAATATGAATATATAAAGACCAGCAATCAGGAGTATTAATAGAATATTTAATATTGTTCTCTTAATTATAATTAAGAACCAGAACTGCTATAAGGCAGATATCTGGAAATTATCTTTGAAACGCATCCGGAATTTCTGACTGATGCGTGAAAGTATGATCATAATTTCGCATTTTTAAGCGAGGTATTTTTATGGAAGATTTTAATCAGCTAAAAAGGAAACTTGATGAAATGAGTGTTCCGGAACTTTATGAGTATGTAAAAGAAAATTATCCTGAAAACGAGGAGCTTACGCTCGGATCCAAAAAAATAGTTGTCAGGAAAGTCCTGAACTTTGAAAGAAACCGTCTTAATGAACTGGAAGAGTCTTACCAGTAAGGCTCAATTTCCCATCTCTTGACTTTAGTTTTAACTTTTTTCTTTCATTTCGATTTTATTGCGGGAAAGCCGCTCTCCTGAATCGAGCGAGACAAGAATGGCCGGGTATAGCGAATTAGATTTCATGGGTTAGATATACAGTTTATTTTCATTAATCTCTTTGAAAGATCTCATAGTTACAATTTCTGAAAATTATATCTCAATTCTTATTATATCTCAATTCTTGTTATATCTCAATTCTTGTTATATCTAATTCTTATATCTCAACCCTGTTTTAAAAAAGTGTCTTTAAAAATGTCCCGAAAGCCTTCATGAGCCTCAAAGTGTTTCCTGAAAACATCATCTTTCTCATAAGGACAGAGGGATGGTCCATATCCCCGTACTCTGTGATCATGTTCAGGATGGAGGGGGTATTTAAAGAGCCTATGAGTTCATTCAACTGGTTGTCTTCCAGTCTCCCCATATAATCGTGAATTTTCATACCTATATCGAGTTCTTTTGCCAGTCCCTTTCGCCAGAGCCTGTCGTATTCTGAGAGTCTGCCAGCAGAGGTATCTCCTTCAAGGGCAGCTTCGGCTGCAACTTTTCCTGCGATTTTTGCTGCAAAAGCCCCTGTGTAGATTCCTCCTCCTGACGTTGGCTTGGCCTGACCTGCAGCATCGCCAACAAGAAGGATTCCGTCCGTAGAGGTCTTTTCCTGGGGACCAACAGGAATTCCGCCAACAACGAAATCAAGCATTCCCCCTGAGTATCTTGATTTAACATGAGGGTTTGAGCGCAGGAATTTTTCAAGGTAGAAAAGCGGGGAATTCTCGCCATACCCGCTTTTGCAGGCGATTCCTGGCTCAATCGCAAGCCCTATTCTTGAGAGCTTTTCGTTAAGGGGCACTGTCCAGGCAAAAAAACCCGGAGCCGGAGAGCCGGGAAAAAGCTCAACAAAACTGCTGTCTTCCGAGGCGTAGGGAGCTTCTATCTGAATTCCAGGAAGAACCCGTGAAGGTTTCCCAAGGCCGGCATAACTGGCTATTCGACTTTTAACCCCGTCTGCTCCGATAACTACGGATGTGGATATTGTTTCGGGTTTGCCGCTCCTGATAATTTTAAGTTTTACATGGGAACTCTTTTCTTTCCCGCTCCTTTCGGTCAAGTTTCCGGTTTCGGAGCTATCTTTTCTAAACCCTATAGCCCTTGTTTTCAGGGAAAGTTCAACACTTTCCTCCACAGCCATCACTGCAAGGGTACGGTCAAAATTTTTTCGGGAAACAACATATGCCTTCGTTTTCTTTCCATCGACAGGCAGGCACTGCCCGTCAGGGGCGTGCACAAAAGCGCCGCGAACGGAATTGAAAACAAATTTGTCGGAAGGTTTCAGATCACATTCTTCAACAGCTCTTGTGCTCAGAAGCCCCGTACATCCTACAGGTGATCCTATTGAGGCGTGCTCTTCCAGCAGAAGGACTTTTGCTCCGTTCTTTGCAGCATAGCGGGCAGCGGTAGAGCCAACAGGACCGGCTCCTACCACGACAACATCATATTTCATGCGATATCACATTTGAAAAAATTAAGTTTTTTTACGAACAGGTTCAATGAATCCTTGTTTTTTTGGAAGCTCTGATTCTTTCCTTTCAGAAAATCCTGACGCTTCCGAGGAAGTTTAAAGGAAGTTTAATATACTCACAGTTCAATATAACAATATAAATATAAGATTTAAGTGATATTTTAAGAAAGGCTATTCAACAATAAAATGCTTTAATCCTTTTTTGGAAATATTATCAGTTCTTCCTTATAGAATGTTCCTGTCTTTCACAATATTGATATATCGATAAATGCATCCTTGCAGAAACTGAACGATAAAATACTTAATCATTTCTTCTAACTACCGGTCAGGACTTCCATGAATCAAAAAAAAGAAAAACACCACCAATCCCCCAGTTCACAAAAACAAAGGAGAAACAGCCCGGATAGAGGCAGTCAGGACAGAAAGAGTCCGCAAACCATTGGGGAAGTTGCAGAAAATAGGCCGCGGAGATTTAAAGAAAAAGCTCCTGCTAAAAAGAACCCTGGCCCTGGAAAGCGGCAGGAAATGGTGGATTTTTCAAAGAAAAAGTCCTCTCCACGCTTCGAATACGAAGACAATTTTATCTTCTGGTGCAAAAAATGCAATCTTCCTCTTATAGGGGAAGAATGCGGGATCTGCGGCGGTAAAGGCGAGATTCTCCATCTTTCCCAGCCTGCCGATGTAAGGTTTTGCTCTCCTTATGAGCGCGAGGTTCTTGCAGGGCAGTTGATTTCATCATTTGGCTATGATCCCCTGGGAGAAAGGCTTGTCCTCCTGAATAAAATCCCTGGAGAAGACAAAACTGATGAAGTTATCATAGACGGCTTCATTTTCGGGGTACTCAGTTTCGAACTTTCCAGGATGGACTACCTTTTTGAGCCTTCCCTTCAGGGAGCAAAAATTCTGCTCAAACATGCTGAAGGCAAAAGAGTAGAGCTTAAGAAAACAAACAGGCACCTCAATGGGAAAAACGTGCCTGCAGAGCTTATAGATTTTTTTGCGGATGACATAAAAGCAGGGGATTTTGTCCTTGTTACTTCAGGCAGCCTCAGAGGATACGGAGTTTCTTATATTGACGGTACTGGTTTTGCTAATCACGAGGAGACATCGGAATCCGCCCAATCCGGAAATGAAACAAAAATCCTCAGGGTTAGAAAAGTTGACAGCAGCGATGCTTCCCTGCATCCCGAGACTCCGGATTTAAAGAAATGTATAGATGCTAATAAAAAGCACCTGCAGACCCTGGGCAAAAATGCCATTAACACTATCCGCGGAATCGTTTCCAGAAATGAATACAAAAATCTGCCTGTTTATGTTTCTTTTAGCGGAGGAAAAGACAGCCTTGTTGTGCTGGATCTGACAAAGGCTGCCCTCAAGCAGAGGGAGTTTAAGGCGTTTTTCCTGAATACGGGAATTGAATTTCCAGAAACTGTCGAGTTTGCCCGGACTTTTTGCAGGGAAATGAAAGTCCCGCTCGAAGAGATGAGTTCCGGCTCTGCTTTCTGGGAGCAGGTAGGAAAATTCGGGCCACCTGCAAAGGACTTCCGCTGGTGCTGCAAAGTCTGCAAGCTTGCTTCGGCAGGAGATCTGGATATTGGAAAAGGAACAAAGACAGGGGATGGAAACGGAAATGGAAATCGTTTCATTCCGGAAAAAGAGGCTGCAAATGAAGTTGCTTACCTGACAATAGACGGCAAACGGAAGCACGAGTCGTTTTCAAGGGCAAGGATTGCAGCCAGTGAAACTAATCCCTTCGTCCCTGCGCAGCTCAATATTTTCCCTATCAGGGACTGGCGCGCTCTTGAAGTCTGGCTTTATATACACTGGAGAGGGCTTTCATATAACCCGCTCTATGACCTGGGATTTGAAAGGGTTGGGTGCTGGCTCTGCCCCTCTGCCCTTGCCGCCGAGTACGCCAGGGTAAAAGAGCTGCACCCTGAAATGCATGCCAGATGGAACGCTTTTCTACTTGAGTGGGCAAAAACACGCGGGCTTCCGGAAGAATTCGTAGATCATGGGTTCTGGCGCTGGAAAGAACTGCCCCCGAAGATGCTCAGGCTGGCAGACGAGCTCAAAATCTCTGTCCTTGCAAAAGAAAAAACTGAAGATTTTGGAATCGAGGTCGTTTCAGGAATTTCTCCCTGTAAGGCCGGAGGTTTCTCAGTCGAAGCAGGAGTTAAAGGCATAAGGGAAAAAGAAGCCGCAGATTTCATTAATGTGCTAGGGGAGACTGTTTATGCGGAAGAACTGGGAATGCTGCTGGTAAAAACCGGAACCGGGACTGTGAAATTTTTCTCGAATGGAAACCTGCTTGTAAGCTCGGAAACAAAAGAAAAAGCTGTCGAGCTTTTTAAGGAGACCGCAAAACAGTTTGTAAGGCTTTCCCGCTGTACAGGCTGCGGGATCTGCGTGAAAGCATGCCCTGTCGGGGCAGTTTCAATAAAAGAAGGAAAACCGCATGTAAATGAAGCCTGTACAGGGTGCGGAAAATGCATGGAATCCTGCGTGGTAACCAGGTATTTTGATAAAATTGTGCCCGGGCTGGATGAAAAGTTGAAGATTTGAATAGAAAATGAACATTGGAATTTCGAATAAAAAATATGAATACTGAGTATCTTCAGGCTATCAGGAATTATCGAAAGATATTATCCTGGGCGGTCTGGATGAATCTCAGTTTTCAATCAAATTTTTATTTTGACTATTTCTTTTTGACTTATTCTGGCAAGTTGCTTACGCAGGCTGCTAACGTAGATCTGATAGGAAGATTCTTCTTTCATCCTCTTGATTGCTTTTCTTTTTGGCGTGTGGCGAACTGCTTTCCATCTTGTGCCTATTTTTCCTTATTTTCAAATTCTTTAATTGAGTCTTCTGCCATTTTTACAATTTCATCAAGCTTGAATTTCTGCGTGATTATAAAATATTTCTAAATTAATTTTTGGATTCCCTCAATCAGGATACTTTTAATTTGTAGATGCTGGAAATATGGAGTTTATTATATTCGTAGCGTTTTTCATATTCGTAGCGTTTTTCCGCCTTCTTCCTTTTGACTTTTATGAATTATCAACCCTTATTTAAGAAATCTCCTGCCCATATCTTACTATAAAATACTACAGGTATGCTCCAACAGCTTATGGGCTTGTAAAGTAACAAATCAATTGATTAAATTATCTCAGGCAAACGATCTAAAATAAGTAGACTATATGATGCTAAGACTCAAAAGAAATGTTTAAAAGTTGCAGGAGTGTATTAAACATAAATATTTTCTATGTGAAAATAAAGGACAAGATCACTCATGAGACAACTATGCTCGCTTTATATTCTCTTTACTTTGATCCTGCTACTTCTAGCTCCAAACCTTACAAAAGCCGAGCTGATAAGTGAAGCTTCCGAAATACCGTTCCAGGTAAACAAGTCTGATCGCATTATGATTGGCACGGTAAGCGGGATCGATATACATTATGACTATACGATTTATACAATTACGGTTGAAGAATGGATTTACAATCCTCTGCCCATAGAGGTTATAAAAGTAAGAACTGAAATTGGTACGAATTTCTGGACTGAAGACGAAGCCGAGTTTATTCAGAACGAGTCGATGATCGTGATGTTGAAGGATGAGAATCCTGATCAGCAACTTTTCCGTGTAGCTATAGGCTTTCCGGGGAAACATCCTGTTTCAGATAGAGAAGTAATAATTAATGAGCTGAAAGCTCAGGGTAAGTAGCAGGAAGAAGATCAAAATAAGACAGATGATACAGAAGCGGTAGAAAATACAGAAAAAGCAGATGGGCAGGAAGAAAAATCCAGCTCCGCTCAGAAATTAAACAGTACTCCTTTTATAATTCCTTTCTGGACACTTGTAGCAATACTGGGTGCAGTAATATGTGCAAGGAGGAAGTAAAGCTTTGTTTTTCATTAATTTACGATGAAGACCTATTTATTACAACGAAAGCTCAGAGGGTCACGAATATCCTGACCTTTAGGTTGGGATGGCCGCCCGCAGTTTGATTTTCTTCTGGTACATATAAAAAACAAGTAGAAGCCTTAGAATACGAAAATCAATGATAGTTATAAATGAATTGAATCTCTAACTGGAAATTATGGCATTTGCAATTATAGAAATCTCAACGCTATTTCTGGCAATTATAATAGCTGTTGTATTATATGTAATTCTTAAGAATGGTACTCAGCTTGCTATGAATGCTGTATTTGGAATTATAGTCCTGGCTGCAGCAAAATTTTTGTTTGGACTTCAAATCGAAATAACATTATTAACCGTCCTGATTTGCGCAATTGGAGGCGTTTTCGGAGCATTTTTAATTATCATATTAAACTATCTTGGAATAGCTTTTGTATAAGTAGTAAAAGACTTTACGCAATTTTACTTCCCTTATGAAGGTAGTATGGTAGTAGAATATCTTACAATACGTATATTAGTTGTCAATATGTACATTAGTTGTAACAGTTCCTCGAAATATCTGGTACAGGCATCAAATTTCATTTAACAAGAAAAAAGCAGAAGTTTAGGGCTTTATAGCCCCTACTCTGTATTATAGAATTATTTCTTTGGTTTTGGTTTCCCGCTGCCATCTTTAGGTTTACAGGCCATATGCTCACCTCTCAATTAGTTAGTCAATAAAGTTAGAACTTATTTACTTATTATAGAATCTAAGACAATAAATTTTGTGGTCTCATTATATTAAAACAGAGTCCCTTGCCTGCTGCCTTTAACCGGCTCAATGACTTCGGGATAATCGTTTATCGGATTTCTGGCTGCGGCTCCGACCTGCCATTCTTCCAGTCTATCACCAGGGAAAGGCTTCAATAGTGGGCGAAGCTGACCCGCTTCATCAATATCGGGGCTCAACCATATTTCTTCTGCCTCTCTGTCCAGAATAACAGGCATACGATCGTGGTATTTGCCAACGACTTCATTCGGCGTTGTGGTGATGATTGAGTAGCTGTGTATTTCTTTTCCGCTGCCTTTGTCTTTCCAGATGTCATACAGCCCGGCAAAGGAAAAAATTGAGTCGTCTTTCATCCTGAAGTAATGCCAGGGATAGGGTTGTTTTGCAAAATTAACCTTATCCGGTTCGTAAAATCCTGTAGCAGGAATAAGGCAGCGTTTCTTAACAAACGAGTGGCGGAATGCAGGTAAAGTATCAACCGTTTCAGCTTTAGCGTTTATTGTTTTGTATTTATATTGTTCATCAGCTGCAAAATAGGGTAGTAATCCCCAGACCATTAACTCAACTTCATTATTTCCCTGATTCACGATAACAGGATTTGACTGTCCCGGTCTGATGTTCCATCTTGGTTTGAAATTATCTAAAAAATTTACAATATCGTATCTATCAATAAAATTCTGTATGCTTCGTACCGAAAGTCCATACGCTCCGCACATGGCGCCAACCTCTTTCTAATAATAAGTGTTATATAAGATATACTTTTAAGGGGTAAGATTTACTTTTAAGGAATAAAATTTACTTTTAAGGCAGCCTTCTCGTGGAAGAGTAAGTCTATCAATTCAATACTTTCACACAGCTTTCTCATCCCTATTATATTTTTTCATCCAATATTGCCCTGATGCTCGCACATAATCAACCTGCAAACAGCACAGGAAGGCCGATTGTCCTCCATGTAGACATGGACAGCTTTTTTGCATCCGTGGAGGTCAGAGAACAGCCGGAACTGAGAGGGCTTCCAGTTGTAGTAGGCGCAGACCCTGAGAGAGGAAAGGGTCGGGGTGTTGTGTGTACCTGCTCATATGAAGCAAGAGAATATGGAATTCGTTCTGCGATGCCAGTTTCGCAGGCTTATAAACTTTGTCCTGATGCTGCCTTTGTGCCAGTGAACATGAAACTCTATGCACAGGTCTCATCGAACGTAATGGAGATAATGAAAAGGTTTGCTGAGAAATTCCAGCAGTTTAGCGTAGACGAAGCTTTTCTGGTGCCTGATGCTGTCAGTAGTTTTGAAGACGCTGCAATAATTGCCCTGAAGATAAAGGACGAAATCCTGAAACAGGAAAGAATTACATGTTCTGTAGGAGTCGGACCGAACAAGCTGATTGCAAAAGTCGCTTCAAAGATACAGAAACCGGACGGGTTGACCGTCATAAGACCTGAAGATGTCCAGGAATTCCTTTATCCCCAGGAAGTCTCAAAAATCCCGGGTATAGGTGGAAAAACAACCGAAGCACTTAAACTGATGGGCATAACCAGAGTTGAAGAGCTGGCAAACTGCGATATCCAGAGGCTTTCTGAAAGGTTCGGGAAAATGGGCCTGTGGATGAAACAGGCGGCACACGGCCTGGATTTCAGTGAAGTAAAGGAATTGGACGAAGCGGTTAAGTCTATAAGCCGTAGCGGAACATTTGCAGAAGATACAAACGACCCTGTAAAAATTGCTGGCTTTCTTGAATTGCTTGCTGAGAGCGTTCATAGAGCTCTCATAAGAGATAGATTTCTTTTTAAAGTCGTGACCCTTAAAGTGCGCTTCGAGGATTTTTCCACATATACACGTTCAAAGACTATCCCTGTCTGGACTTCTGATATTTTCGTGATTAAAAGGGTCTCCATGCAACTACTTTCTGAATTTATCGGAAAACAAAAAATAAGGCTTGTGGGTGTAGGGGTTTCAAGACTCAGGGAAAGAGACACGAGGCAGACTCTGATAACGGATTTTATATAGGTGCATTGAAGAGAAGTTGTATTGACGAAAATAATGGTTAGTTATTAAATAATGGTCAGTTATAAAATGATGGTCAGTTCTGAAACTAACGCTATTTACGAATCCAGACAGGCTTGTCCATGAAAGTTTTATCATGAAGAAACTAGCACAGACAGGTTATTCAGGACAGATCGACAGCTATGCATACTGGAGTCAGGAGTTGTCAGACCCGGTGATTTTATTGAATATTCACAAACTCGCTGCCCAGGATTACGTTTTTGAACTTACTGTACCAGTAAATACGCACATCATTTTATATATTAAGAATTTCTAACTGTCCTATAGGATGCCGAAAGATATAAAACACGATAGACCGGTTTTCCAGCAGGGATATCTGGACGGAGTCAGCCAGATTATCGCCAGCCGCTGGAAAATAGGAGCAGCTATTGCATTAGCTGTGCTTTTGTTCTTTGCTTTCCTGATCCTTCTGCCCCTGGCAGACGGAATAGTGCTCGGCCTGGTCTTTGCTTATATTGCCAGGCCTATCCAGGTAAAGTTTGGGAAGTACAAAAAAATCGGGGCTCTCATTGCCAGTCTCTGTATTTTTGTTCCTATAGTATTCATTATTGGAGCCGGAATTGTTGAGATCCTTAACCAGATCTCCTGGTTTATTGAACACCAGGCCACATTTATGAGCGAAATTCTGGAATTCATACATTCAATGGAAATTCCTGGAATATATGTCGAAAGGATAAATAACGCAATCTGGAACCTTTTTACCTCTTTGCTCCCTGCGGTAGGCAGTATAGGACTGATCTCATATGCCCGGAGCATAGGACTTTTCGTAATTAACTTTATAATTTCCATACTATTCTGCTATTTCCTGCTTGCAGACGGGGACAGGCTTTATTGTGCTTTCCTTGGCGTAATTCCCGGAGATTACCAGGCAATTGTAAACCGTTATGCAGCCCATCTGGACCTTATCCTCAAAGGGGTTTTCATAGGTAATGCTTATTCAGCCCTGATAGTAAGCGTAACTTCGGTATTTGTCTTTTACGCGTTTGGATTTACGCACGTGCTTGCCCTTGCAACCCTGATTTTCATAGCCTCTGTTATCCCTCTTTTTGCCGGATATATGGTGCTTGTGCCCCTGGCTATAGTACGTTATTTTGATCAGGGGTTTGAAAGCGCATCACTTTTCTTTATCGTCTCTTCCCTTGTAATCTACGGCCCTCCGGAACTCATTCTCAGGCCTTACCTGACCAGCCTGAAATCAAAGATCCATCCTATGCTACTTATGCTCGCCTTCCTCGGAGGAGCCTTTGTAGGAGGAGTTGCAGGTTTCTTTGCAGCCCCCATTCTTCTGGGAGCTCTTGTTGCAGCTTACAGGGTTTATCAGGAACAGATTCATCCGGAAATGGCAGCCAGGGCTGACCCTGACCTCAGGAATCCTGCAGAATCATGCAGGATTGATTGAACAGGAGAGTGAACAGGTTCGTCCTCAATGAAGAGAAAGGGATTGCTTTATATCATTGCAGGGTGTTAGGACTTTCATATTATTCTTCCTTACTTCCTTTAATCAGGATCTACTGACGGATACAGACCTCAAACAGCCTGGAAATCAGGTCGTAGTATTAAGTCATTTAAGCCGTAATACTAAGCCATAATACTGTTTGATTCTCTGTTTGACCAGGAACCGAAACGAATTCGGTATCCATATTCTGTTTAGAAAACACAGGTGATAGAATGCAGTTATTGCTCATTCACTCTGATTATATTGAATACGAAACCAAAAAACAAACTCCAGTTGCTGAAAAAATAGAAGAGTCCTTAAAGTCGGGCAGGCTTGAGGAAGCCCTCACCGCTTTTACGGCTGTGGAAAGTGTAGACGAAGCCAATCCGGAAGAAGCTATAGAAAAGGCTGTCTCTGAAATCGAAAAAGTTGCAGCCCAGGTCAAAACAAACCGTATAATGCTTTATCCTTACGCTCACCTGAGTTCTGACCTTTCCTCTCCGAAAGTTGCAGTTCAGGTTTTAAAAGGCATGGAAAAAGCTCTTTCAGCCAAATTTGAGGTAAAAAGAGCACCTTTCGGATGGTATAAGGCTTTTACCGTAAGCTGTAAAGGACATCCCCTGTCCGAACTCTCCCGCAGCATCCGTCCCGAAGGGACTGAAAAGTCGTCATGCAAAGTCGTGGCAGTTGAGGAAAAAGAAGAAGTTGTTTCCGAAGCCCTGAAAGCCGAAGGTACAGCAAGGTCTTACTGGCGCATCCTGACTCCGGACGGGGAACTTCACGAAGTTGAAAGCTTTGATCTGACACCGTACCCTAAACTTCAGCAGTTCGTGAATTATGAAATCTCCAAGAGCAGGGCAGTTGAACGTGCTCCCCCTCATGTCGAACTCATGCGCAGGCTCGAGCTTGCAGACTACGAACCGGGATCAGACTCAGGAAACATGCGCTACTACCCTAAAGGAAGGCTTGTCAAATCCCTTATTGAAAACTACGTGCTTGATGTCGCAACCGATTTCGGGGCAATGGAAGTTGAAACTCCCCTGATGTACGACATGAACCACCCGACTCTCAAAAAGTACCTTGACAGGTTCCCTGCAAGGCAGTATTCTATCGAGTCGGACAAGAGGCAGATGTTCCTGCGTTTTGCAGCCTGTTTCGGGCAGTTCCTTATGAACCACGACATGACGATCTCCTACAAGAACCTGCCACTCAGGATGATCGAAATGACGCGCTACAGTTTCAGAAAGGAACAGCGCGGGGAACTTGTGGGCTTGAGGAGGCTCAGGGCTTTTACAATGCCTGATATGCATACCCTTTGCGAGGGCATGGACCAGGCAGTAAACCAGTTCAAAGAACAGTATGACCTCTGCATCAATGTGCTTGAAAATGTCGGAATCCATATTAACGATTATGAGGTTGCCATTCGCTTTACGAAGGACTTCTATGAGTCTAATAAGGAGCTGGTAGTCAGCATGGCAAAAACTGTCAACAAGCCTGTGCTCGTTGAGATGTGGGATACCCGTTTCTTCTACTTCGTACTCAAGTTCGAGTTTAACTTCGTGGACGCCCTTGCCAAAGCAAGTGCACTTTCTACTGTCCAGATCGACGTGGAAAATGCCGAAAGGTATGATATTTCCTATGTAAACGCAGACGGTAAGCTTGAAAGGCCTACTGTGCTCCACTGCTCTCCAAGCGGCGCAATTGAACGCTGCATTTATGCATTACTTGAGAAGGCTGCAATGGAGACCGAAGAAGGAAAGGTCCCGATGCTGCCTGTCTGGCTTTCCCCTACTCAGGTCAGGATCGTGCCGGTTTCGGAAAAGCACATTCCTTTTGCCGAAGAGGTTTCGAAGAAACTGGACTGCAGGGTCGACATTGACGACCGCGACCTGTCAATAGGAAAGAAAGTAAGAGAAGCTGGCAGGGAATGGGTGCCTTATGTTGTGGTCATTGGAGACAGAGAGGTCGAAGAAGGCTCGATTAACGTAACCATCCGTGCAGAGTCAGGACAGGATAAACCAAAAAAAGTCCAGATAACTCCGGAAGAGCTCAGTGCCCGCATAAAAGAAGAAACTGCTGGCAAACCTTTCAGGAAACTTCCGCTTGCAAAATACCTTTCTGTAAGGCCGAAGTTTTTCTAAGCAAAGTTTTTCCAAGCAATTTGAAGTCAAGAAATCTAACTTAGGGAAATCTAACTTAGGGAAATCTAACTTAGGGAAATCTAACTTAAGGAAATCTAACCTAAAGAAATTTGAGTTAAAGGAATCAAATAAATTGGAGCCCTTTCAGGAATAACTAGGTAAATTTCTACCAGGAAAATTTCAACCAGGAAAATTTCAAATGAAGATCTCTTCAATGAATTTTCCTTTAATTTATTCCTTTAATTCCTGAAATTGCTCTCAAAACAGTTATATTTTTATAGTTACTATATATTATAACATTATATATTTCAGAAAATTTACATTATTGTAACTCTCATCCGCCGTAATTCTTATATTGCCGTAGTTATTTATTATTGAAAAGGGATTCCTTTTAACTAAAAGAAGTTTAGACATACTCTTTTCGATTTTGGAATGAAAGGAGATAGTCAGATTCAGTTCAAGTTCAGTCCGGGTTTAATCCAGGTATTCCTGACTGAAGGTTTTTATTTGTTATTTTACAGTGAGGGGAATAATTCTTAGAATCTTTCCAGTTGCATGCACCTTTGCCTGTGCATACTCTATGCACTGTTTCCTGTGCATGGAGCATACAGTTTTCCGGAAAACTCTTTAAAAGAACTCTTTGAAAGGTAGCTTTCTGGTTTTAAAATATATCCAAATCTAGAATTTATCCAAAATCCATAATGTTAAAATTATAAGGACAGCGTACTGATGACAATTTCAAATGAAGCCGAAGCCGGCATGGAAACAGTCGAGCTCGAGCCCTTGAGGGAAGATAAGAAAAGAATCTTTAAAGATATTCTGGGGTATTTTGAAACCCATCAGAGAGGCTATATCAAAGTTCCAACGGGCTGGGGTAAGACTTTTCTTGCAAAACATATAATGAAAGAATATTACGAAAATGGAAAGCTTGTTCTTTTCCTGATTTCGAAAAACAACCCTCTCTTAACCCAGACTTACTATGACAGGAAAAAAGACAGGCCTCTTTTTCCGGATAGCGCAATCCTCTCTTCCGAACATAAAATATCGAGAAAAGAAATTGCAGAAGCTCTCAGAGAGTCAGGGCAGGAAAAAGATAAAGGTTTTGTGATTTTTGCCTCTTTACAGACCCTGCTTGGAAAACAGGCATCAGAAATCAAAGAATTGCTTCTTGAGTACGCCGACCTTGTGATAGTGGATGAGATCCACAACTTCATCAATAACAGGGGAAATGATTTCCTCAACGAGTTCGGAGAACAGACCAGAATCATGGGGATGACTGCAACTCCTTTCCAGGGTGTTGTTGGAAATGTCAAGTTCGTGGACGAAATTGCCGGGGATATGCGTGAAATTTATGCAAAGACACTGCCCGAATGTATTCTTGACAATGAACTTGCACCCCTCAAATATACTATTGCAGAAAGTTCGGAGGACATCTTTGAGATTTTCGACTTTGAGAAAGGGCTGGATGAACTTGATAAGCAGGACCTTTTCCTTGACTGCAGCACAGCTGACAAATTGAAAAAAGTAGTGAAAAGGACGCAGCTTGCTAAAGACGTATATGATTCTCTGATAAAACAGAAGAATTCAAAGACTCTCGTCTTCTGTGCCCCTGTAAGGAAAAGAGTCTATGGAGCCGGAGGAGAAGGAGAGGAAATCAATGCTTTTCATGCAAAACTTACTGCTTCGGTATTCAATGGGGAAATTTCAGCTCAGGCACTTGAAAAGGATGCAGAGCCTGCTTTGCCTCTCGATTTTGATAATTATAACTCCGCTGGAGAGTTCAAAGACACAGCTTTTATAACCTCAGAATTGTCCAGAGACGAACAGAGTGCTCTTCTTGCAGCATTCAGGGATGCGGAGAGGCCGCCCTATATCCTGTGCACGGTCGGCATGCTGATAGAGGGCTTTGACTTTCCGGCTCTTGAGTCTCTTATCCTTCTGCGTCCCACCCTGAGTATGCGGCTTTTTGAGCAGCAGGTGGGAAGGGTTACAAGGCTTTCTCCCGTTTCCGGAAAGGATAAAGGTAAAATCTTTGAGATTTCGGACAGCATTGATTCCCTTTATCAGCGCTTTGGAGAAGGGGTTTTTAACGGCGAAAAGGTTGACCAGGTTCAGATGCTTCAGCCCGAAATCCGCCTCGAAGAACTTTTCTCCGAAGGAGACGCAGCCAGGGCAATTGAAGAAGGGAAAATCGAGATCAATAAAGTGGACTTCAGTGCTCTTGCAAAAGGCAAAGGAAAAGGTGCCCAAATCAGGGAAGTGCCTGTAAGGCTTCCTCCGACTGTCATAAGGTCAAAGTATTTTTCGCGCCTGCTTGCCCTTACCGAGGAAAAAGATATCGGAGCTTTTGAACGCGAAAAGAGGGAACTCATGCGGGCTACCCTGCGGTTCAGAGTAAAGGAACTCAGGGATGCCGAAGAGCTTGCCGAACTTTCAGGAAAGATAAATAAGCTCAAGAGGGAAGCCTATGAAGACCGCAGGTTGGGAGATGTTTCAAGGCAGCACAAACCCAAGGTCTTTGGGGAAGTTGAATGGCTCCTTAAACTCCAGGCTCTTAATTCCCTAAAATATGAAGGCGGGAGAATTTCCGCACCCGAGAAAAACAAAATCCTAAAAGCCCTGGGATTCGAGCCAGATACGAGAAAAATAGACAGCAACAGGCTTAAATGCCTTAAACTCGGCTCTGCCCAGAAGACTATTCCTGACCTCGTCAAAGTGCTTGGCTTCGTGAGCCGCCTCTCGTCTTCGGAAACCTACCAGTTCCTCGATAAAAAGAAAAAAGAGCAGTGGAAGCGGGAATTTTTGCCTGCTGTTTACTGGGGCTTCTGCTTTATCGAAGATTCCCCTGAACTGAAGGAGCTTTTCGAGTCCACGGAATGGGACAGGCGTGTCAAGAACATAATCAGGCAAAAATAATCTGGCGGTTCCGGATCAGTCATCAACATCATTCAAAGCAGAGCACCCTATCGGAATTTTTTGTTTTTTCTACTGCGGGTTGCGGGAGTGAGACGCATCACCAGCCCGGATAAATGCCTTACTTATTCCGTGAGCCAATATTCAAATCCAATATTTAAATATATGATTATAGGCGCGTCACCGGCTTATTATAGCTCGTAACAAAAGGAGCTTTTGAATTCACATATTAACTGAAATACCGCCAGCTTGTCTGGCGGCTCTACACAAAAAGCGTAAAAAAGAAGAGAAAAGCGGAAGACAGTAGAGGGAAAAAGAGACTTGAAAAGTGTTAAAAATGAAACAAGTATGTAAAATATGCTTCCCTTTTTTTGCAAAATTCGTCCTGGTTTTCCGGGTTTTCAAGGAATTCTGACATTAATTTGCATTGTGATTTTTATTTATTCGCTTCTCTTTTCTTCTTTTTTATCGCGGGAAAGCCGCTCTCCTGCGTCGAGCGTACAGGAACGGTTCAGTACAGTGAATAAGGTCGTACGGGTAAAGAATACTTGCGATCCAGACTTCAGATCATAGCTTCCGTCATAACCCATATTATATTTTTACTGAACCTTTTTCTGTTCATTTTTCACCGTATCTTTGACATATTCAAAGTTCCATAACGGAACTCCTTTTATTTCTCCTTTCTCAAGATGCTCTATTTCATGAGACGCACTGTATGCCGGCGTACCTTTCAGTTTTATGCTTTTTTTCGCCAGTTCCCTGACTGTTATTTTCCTGAGTTCAGGGTTTACCTCTGCAAATATGATCCTTTTCGCCTGCAGGGTTATTACATAAGGCCTTTCAACCAGTTCTCTTTCTTCTTTTGTCCCGCATTTTTCCAGCCTGCGGATAACTCCTTCTTCGGCTACGATCTCTGGGTCGATGAAAAAGTAGATCTTTTCCTGGGTATAGCCGGTTTTGCTTTCCTCATCGTAATAAGTAATTACATCTTTTACTGCCATGCTTTTTGTCTCTTCGGAGGCATAGCTCCACGAGCCTCCTGATTTCAGCGAAAGCAAGAAAGGAAGAAACAGATCGGCCTGGATTCCAAAACTTGAAATCATATTTTTTTCCAGGGCTGAAAATTTGAAGATTGCCCTGATTTCTTCAGCATCCATATTCTTGTTCTCTCCTTCATCCATGTTAACTTCCCCTTCATGTTAACTTTCTCTTCTTAAGAGTTTGAATCTCGAAGTCTATTTAATTTTCCTTTCTTGATGAAACGTGTTGAATTTATCACTAAAATTCCGTGTTCTGGCAAAATACAAATTTTCATATTCTTATCAAATATTCCTGCTAAAAGATTCATTTTTAAGTAAATGTTGTAAGGTGATAAATACAAGAATCAACCTGGAACAATATCCTGCTCTATTTATCATTGGATTTTGGAACTAAATCTAAAGGTTGCGAATTAAATTTATTTGTTGTTTAGAGAGAAGTGATAGAATGGATAAAAGACACTTTTATATCTCAAATAATAACATACGTATTCCTGCCATCCTGTGGGGAGAGCAGAGTGAAAAGCTGTTGATTGAAGTCCATGGCAACCTTTCAAATAAAGAGGATACCGTAATTTCCATGATGGCACAAAAAGCCGTCGAGAAAGGTTACCGGGCTCTGAGCTTTGACCTGCCCATGCATGGTGAGCGTATGGGTGAGGAATATGCCTGTATCCCGGAAAATTGCGTAAGCGATCTGACTGCTGTTTATGAATATGCAAGGTCACTTGCATCTGATATTCATCTGTTTGCTTGCAGCATGGGAGCCTATTTCAGTCTTCTCGCCTATCACGACCTGAATATAAAGCAAAGTTTATTTCTCTCGCCCATCGTCAATATGGAACGCATCATAAGCAACATGATGGAAAGTTTCCATGTAAGCGAAGAAAGACTGAAAGAAGAGCATAAAATCCGGTTGCCGATCGGGCAGGTACTGGAATGGAACTATTACTGTTACGTGAGGGAAAACCCAATTAATTTTGAATGGAAAGCACCTGCTGCTATTCTGTATGGTTCTGCTGATAACCTGTCAGAATGGGACGAGATTTCAGCATTTGCAGAGAGGTATCAATCAACAGTTGAGGTTCTGGAGCATGGGGAACATTACTTCCATACGGAAGAGCAATTGAAGGTATTTGATAAATGGGCAGATGAAAATCTCCTGTAAAACCTGATGAAATACGGCAAACAGAAAAGTATCAAACCTATTATTCTTTGCCCATTCAGTGATTGAATTAACGAAACTTTACAGATAGAGAAAAAGAAAGTAATAAATGCTGGCCTGTTAATATATATGCCCTTAACAGGATTTGATATAATGGCTCATATTATCGTTGATCAGGATAGCTGCACAGGGTGTGGCATCTGTGTAAAAGTATGCTCTGCAGGTATTATCAGTCCGGATAATGAAACTAATCTCCCGCAGGTGCAGGAAGAAAATGTTTCCCATTGTTTCTACTGCGGGCACTGTGAGGCTTTCTGCCCCTCCAAGGCTCTAGTTCTGAACCTCAGCCCGGAAGAGAAAATTCACTTACTGCCTGATTCTGGAACTATCGCCCCGGAAGATATAGCATATTATATTAAGAAGCGCAGGTCTGTCAGGCACTTTACCGAAGAACCTGTGCCGAAGGAAAAAATCCTTGAGGTTCTCGATATTGCCCGCTATGCAGCATCCGGCGGCAATGGGCAGCCGGTCGAATGGCTTGTGATCTATGACTCTGAAAAGGTCAGAAAGGTTGCCAAACTCACTATGGAATGGATGAAAACCCTGTTGAACACCCCACATCCCATGAGCGGGTATGTACCCGTACTTATTTCTGCATGGGAGCAGGGAAACGACGTCATCTGCCGCGGTGCTCCGCATCTGCTTTTCGCCCATATCCCAGAAGATAACCATATTGCATCGATAGATGCCATTATCGCCCTCACGCATTTCGATATCGTTGCGCCGGCATTCGGCATCGGAACCTGCTGGGCTGGTTTTGTTGCAGCGGCTGCCATGTTCTATGAGCCTCTCCAGAAAGAGCTTAATCTGCCTGCAGGAAGAAAATCTGCCTATGCAATGATGTTTGGCAACCCGAAGTATAAAATATATGGGATTCCCCGCAGGAAGCCACTTCAGGTTACTTGGCAGTAAAGCTTTTTAATGTCTGAAAATTTAAAAATTTGAAAACCTCATAAGTTAATAGTTGAGGGTTTTGAGAGTTTTGGGGTTTTTTCAATCCCTTTTCCTCAAATACTCCGGAGCCTGCGGAATTTTGTGCATTATTCCATACGACCTGCCGGACGGGTAGTACTCAGCACCTAATTGAATTTTGCCTGCCGAAGTTCAGGTATTCCCGTCCCTTACAACCCTTTCCTCCACCGCCTCCACGTCGCCCAGTTCTCGTAATCTCGGGAGTGAACCCCAGTGGGTAGTGGCTTTTTTGTTTGTGAGCAAACCGGCACGGTGGAGGATGAATGTTCCTGTGCATACGGAAAGCACAGCTTTACAGTTCTCAGCCTGCGAGGCAACGAATTGGATAAGAGACGGATTGTCTACCTCTTTGCGCGTGCCTTCGCCGCCGGGAACCAGGAGAAAATCAAGTGGGTGGCAGTCCGCAAAGGTAGCATGGGGGTTTATCGACATTCCCTTGCTGCAGACCACGGGGCCGGAATTTTCGGCAATCATCAGGCATTTTTCAGGCCCCTGAGCAAATTTGCTCCAGAGCGATATTATTTCCCAGGGGCCCACAAGATCAAGTTCTTCTAGCCCGGGAAAAATTAAAAATCCGAAATTCATGCTAGGAAGTCTGTAGATATTTAGTAAATAATTTTCTCTTAATGTGATGAACGTGCTCAGTTATGGCTATTCTTTGCTTAAAGCTGAATTCCTGAGAGCTAGTAATTCTGTAGGGCAGAATCAGGAAAGTTACTCCTCCGATAAAATGCTCGGCAACCCTTCTCACTTCCTCTGGAGATTGCATGTGCATTAGCAAAAACTGATTTGCTCCCCAGGATAGTAAGCCCTACCTTTATAATACAATAGAAATAAAAGTAGTAGTGGTTAAATTATTATTCCATTCCACTTAAATGAAGATGGTCACATTACTATCAAAGAAGGAGATCCAAAGGGAAAAATGAATAAAATGGAGCTATTTCTAGCAAAGAACCAAATCCTGTAATCGGCGTAGAAAAGGATGGGAGGGCTCTTTACTCAAACTGGACAGGTTTTATCCCTCACCGGAAGAAGGATGTGTGAACATTTACGAGTTTAATATAAACAATCAGAAGAATCTCGATGAAAAAGTTAAGGAAAGTGAACCTCAGGAAACAGCGAACGTGGAGCTTGTCGAGATTATTGACATCCAGACGGTCCAGTCTTTGATTAATGATTTCTATGAACTTACTCATATTCCAATCGGCTTAAGGGATCTTAAAGACAATGTTCTGGTAGGCGCTGGATTTCAGGAGATCTGCTCTAAATTTCACAGGATTCATCCAGAAACTTGCAAGCACTGCATGGAAAGTATCATAGAACAATCCAGGGATATCCTCCCGGGAGAGTATAAGCTGTACAGGTGCAGGAACAATATGTGGGATATATTGACCCCCATTATGGTGAACAACCGGCATATAGGCAATATCATCGCAGGGCAGTTCATTTTTGATGATGAGCCTCTTGACTATGAGCTTTTCCGATCACAGGCTAGAAAATACGGCTTCAATGAAGATGAATATATAAAAGCACTTGAAAAAGTCCCGCGGTTAAGTAGAAAAACTGTAAATACAGCCCTGTCCTTTTTCATTACGTTTGCCAGCATACTCTCACAGTTGAGCTATAGCAATAACAGGCTGGCTCAATCGCTGGCTGAACGGGAAGCCCTTTTAGAAGCACTGAGCGTAAGTGAGGAAAAGTACCGCAACATCGTAGAGACAGCAAATGAAGGCATAAGCATAATTGATTCAGAAGAAAAAATTACTTTTGTCAATAAGAAGATTGAAGATATGTTTGGTTACAGTGCGGAAGAACTCACTGGCAGGTCGATGTGGGACCTTATCAGTGGTGAAAGTAAGGCTATTATCAAAAAGAAGTTAGAAAAAGGGTGGGAAAATGTCAATGAGAGCTTCGAAATTAAGTTTATACGTAAAGACGGCTACCCTGTCTGGACACATACAAACTCCAAATCTATTCTTGAGAAGAATGGTAAGTTTTTTGGAACACTTAACCTTCATACTGACATTACTAAGCGAAAAGAAGCTGAAGAAGCACTCCGAAACTTCGAAAATGCCCGTAAAAAGGAAATACATCACAGGATCAAGAATAATCTTCAGGTAATCTCCTCTCTTCTGGATCTTCAGGCTGAGATATTTAAAGGCAGAAATAATATTAGAGATTCGGAAGTGTTGAACGCTTTCAAAGTAAGCATGGACAGAGTTCTTTCTATTGCCCTTATACATGAGGAACTGTACAAAGGTGAAAATATCGATGTGCTTAACTTTTCTCAATACATCAAAGAATTAGCTAATAATTTACTCCAAACATACAGGATTGAAACCGATGTCAGCTTGAGCCTCGACCTGGAAGAGAACCTATTTTTAGATATGGATACTGCTATTCCATTAGGGATAATCATTAACGAACTGGTTTCAAACTCTCTCAAGTATGCATTTCCTGACATGGATAAAGGAGAAATCCGGATTAAACTCCAGAGGGGTGAAGAAGGAGAATCCAAAACCAAAGGCTGTAAGGGCGTTGACTTTGTTCTAATTGTTTCAGATAATGGCGTAGGCATCCCTGAATATCTTGATATTGAAGTCCTCGACAGCCTGGGACTTCAGCTTGTAACTTCCCTTGTAGACCAGTTAGATGGCGAACTTGAACTGAAAAGAGATAATGGAACAGAGTTTATTATACGGTTTAGCAGTACGTGAAAACAAACCATTGCAGCTATTTGTTCGCTCCAATCCTCTCTTTCTCTCCATTACTCCTATTTCTCTCCATTACTCCTATAACAGGCTAAATCTCGCTCACACCCAGACCCTTTTAATCCCAGAGAATGGAACAAAATTGGTTTCAGGATAGGCTCAAACACAAAAACAAAAGGGATTTTTGTCAGGTCAATTTTTGAAAATAGAGGTTGTGCGAATATCCTTAAAAATAACGTCACACTCCAGATTAATAATATGTATTATTTTTTATTTAGAAAAAGCAGAAAAAATAATATTTGATAATGTAGTCTAATATGGGTGAGCCGCAGAGAGATTCAGAAGACGTATTCTAAAGGCGGCTATTTGTTGGGTGAAAGTCTGATATAATAAATTATTTGGAAAAAAACAAAAATTAAATTTTGAGTTCTCGCTGGTCTTAAGATGTCTGTAAATCCTAACGAAATAAAATTAGTTAATAATGTCATGGCCAATGTCACCAGACAAAAGATAATGAACTTCTTATCTTCGGGAAATAAAAGCATCGGGGAAATTGGAGGGGAGATAGGGAAAACCGCGTTTGATTTTCACCTGAAGCTTCTGCAAAAGGCAAACCTGATTGAAATCGAAGAAGGAACTGTAAAGTTAAGCGGGTATGGCAAGGATTTCCTTAAGGATAAGAAAGAAAAAAATGGGAGTAAAACTGAAGATCTCTTTGAGGTAAAACCGATAGAGGTCACTGAGATCAGGCATCTTTTGCACTGTATAGCCGACTCTTCAAAATTCAGGGTAATTGCAGATATGGCTCCTCCGCCAGGCGGATATCTGAGGCTTTTTACGCCTCTTTTTCCCGGAAGCCGATATTCTGACAGAATAAATGCCCTGATGATTCAAAAAGAAGAGATCGTTACAACTATTTATGGTACCGGAAAGGTAACCATGACAATGATAAAAAGCGAGAGTGAAGCCATTAAATCCCTGCAGGATCTGAAGAATATCATTAACCAGGCCATTGCAAAGGGCGTCGTTTCAGCATCAAGGGAAAAAGCCGTGGCCGAGGTCGAGCCTGTAGAAATTAACAAATCCCAATCCGAAGAACGATAACAAATCAGGGCTAGAAATCAAAGTAAAAATCGGGGTTAAAAATATGGATGTAAAAGAAATAAACAGTTACGGACAGGAACTCATTGAGTATCTGCAACTTATAACATCTCCTGTTGCAGTAACATTAATTTTAAAAGGAAGAGAAATTCCAGAAGGGATTAAAAGAGTAGACCTGGGTATGACTCATTGCCAGTTCGTTGACAGAGTAAGGAGAACAGGAGAAGAATTCTATACCCTGGGTGAGGATCAACTGTGTAAAATTGGAGCTGGCACAATGGGCCTTAATGAAATTCCTCCCGAAGTATTCAGCGGAGAATCATATTACAAAGATTTTAAATTATTCAGTACACAGGGAGCTGCAAGGTATACTGTAGAAAAAATAGCTGTTCTTCCACCTGATTCAGTAGAAAGTGTAATGTATGCTCCCCTTGAAGAAGCCTCATTTATTCCTGATGTTGTAGTTTTTATCTGCAACCCCAGACAGGTTATGTTGCTTACCCAGGCGCATCTGTATAAGGCAGGAGGCAGGCTCGAAACAGGTTTTTCGGGAGCGCAAAGCCTGTGCTCTGAAAGTGTTGTGCAAGTTTATAAAGAAGGCAGAGCAGGAGTTTCAGTCGGTTGTATTGGCAGCAGAGGCAGTACCGAGATGGAAGATGAAGAAATGCTTATGGGTATTCCTGTTCAACTTATGGCTGAAGTAGTTTCAGGCCTCAAAGAGATATGTCCTAAAAAGGATTAAGTTTTGAGCCTATTGAAACTGAAAAACGAATTTTTCATTTCTCTATTAATTTACTTATGCCCTTTCTGTCACTTATTTTCCTTTCTGTCATTTATTTCCTTTCTGCCCCTTATTTTCCTTTCTGTCACTTATTTCCTTTCTGCCGCTGTTTTAAACCAATACTATAAATTTATTGAAAAACAGCATGGGCGCACGACTTCAGACTACCAATATTCTGTTTTTATTGCAAAGGAGCGACTCGAGCCTGTTAATATCTTTGTAAACAGATTAAGTCTACACTGTGACTAAAAACCTCCAGTGCAATCAAGCAGGACTAAAATATCAGCGAAAACATTCTAAAACTTTACAGTCCTTTTTGAAGCAAAAACTTATAAGAGAAAGAAGATCTATTTTAACATGTCAGACTATCAAAAAAGATTTGTTATCTTTTGGGAGAGTTTGATATTTTCCAGCAAGAATTTTAATCTTAATAAAAGCTGGTTTGAGTCTACTTCAGCTAAATACAGAAAACTTTGCCCTATTGGAGATTATATTATTAGGTTTATTATCATATTAAGTTTGTAAAGTTTATTAATTTATTGAATTTATAAAGCTTATTAAATCTATAGAATTTGTTAAGTTTATCAGGTTTATCAAGTTTGTTAAGTCTTGAGGGTGAAAAATGACAAAAAAGCAGTTAGCAGTCGTTTGTACCTTCTTACTCATGATAGCACACATGTTCAGACGATGGAAACGTATGCAAAAATCTCTTATCTGGAAGGGATTTTTAAGCGAATCTATGTGGGTAGAGGGTTACAGGGACCTATCGAGTTTCAAGAAAGCGGTTTTTTGGGTAAAGTACCCTTTTTCTTATGCTAAATTTTCATATGATGTTACATGGGATCGTATTGACAGATTATGCATTATATACTCGAAAACAAGATTCGCCAAATGAGGACTAAGTTCCAAAGGGTTTAAACCTCTCAGAGTGATTTATAATTCTCAGAGTTATGTGCCGAAGGGTTAAATTCCTTCGGTTTTTGCAGCGGTTAAAATGAGCAAAAGGGATACGGAAGTCGCCGTTTTATTATCCCTTCTGGCTCGCATACAGAAATCCGGATATTGAATGTCTGCTTTAGAGACAGTGGTGCGTAAAGCAAAAAATATTATATCATTATTTAAAACAGTGTTGTTTGCCTGTATCTTTTTTTCCTTTCCAGGTGCTCTTCCTTCTGAGAGTAGTTAATAATATCCATAAGTCTATGGAGAAAACCTATCTGTTCTCTGCGTATTTTTTTCTTGGCCAGCTCAATATCGAACCAGCCTGCTTTATCGACCTCCGGGAATTCCTGCACTTTTCCGGATTTTTTCGGCCACTCAAGCTTAAATGTATTACTTACAACATTTGTTACATCCAGGTCTTTTTCAAGAGCCCATACATGCACTGTCTTATATCTTGACTGATTCAACTCTCCAAGATCAATAAACTCGCCGTCAACCTCAAAACCTGTTTCTTCCTTAAACTCTCTTTTTGCAGTATCCAGAAGGTTTTCATCTTTCTCGGGAAGCCCTTTGGGTATCGACCATACTCCGTGGTCTTTTTTTGACCAGATTGGCCCACCCGGATGGACCAGCATTACTTCGAGCCTTTCGTTCCTGAACCTGAATAAAAGGATGCCATTACTGTAAACACTCACTTTTCTACTTCCTCTGCAAAGTGTTTCGATTTTCCGGCTTCATAATAAATTCTCAGGACTTACCATATATGAGAATGAACAGCCATTTAATCAGATAATAAACAACTTATCACTACCTGCGTTTTACAGCCGAAACTGCCCAAAGAAACGCTGCAACAACAAAGAAAGAACTCATGAAAGGAGCACTTCTTTTATCGGCTTGATTAATTGTACTCAGTAATTCTTCCTGATTAACAGTTTCATCAGGTCTTACAGCTTTCCCATCGTCGGTTAATGTATACTTTCCCTGTAAAGCCCCTGTAACTATGAAGTGTTCAGGGCTAATGTCCCTGGTAGCAGGATTATCATCTTTCATCAAGTAGAGCAAAACCCGTTCGGCAGGTTGAAACGCAGGTTCACATTCGCTTAACAGAGTATCATTTCCTACTGTTCCACCTTCCACTCTCACTCTAACTTCTTTAGATGACAATGGATTTTTGAGATATTCATCCACAATTATGATAGTGTCAGTATAAATAGTGTTATTAAGGTCGAATTCAATGTCTTGACCGGGGTTTTTTCCGTCAGCATTATTCCATTTGCTTGGAAGTATTTCTTTAACCGTGCCTATAATAACCGTATCTGAATTCTTACTTAATTCTGTGTGGTTTAACCCTATAAGAGATCCGCTGACTTCAGCGTACAAAGGCTCATCATTACATGCAACTTCATCTTTATTACCCGATTCTGGAAATTTAGATTTTCCTTCTGTATCGTTGCTATCTTTAATTGTACTCAACAACTCCTCCAGAGTAGTATTTTCATCAGGTCTTACAGCTTTCCCATCATCAGTCAACGTATATTTGCCCAGGTAAAAATCCGTAACTATGAAATACTCAGGACCAAAATCCTTAGTATCAGGGCTGTAATCTTTACTCAGAAAAAGCAAAACCTTCTCACCCACTTTGAAACTCGGATCAGAGTCCGTAGTCATGTTAACTTTTCCGATTTTTCCGCCAGTAGTTCTCACGGTAACTTCCCTGGAGGTTAACGGGTTTTTGAGATATTCATCAACGCTTATAACAACGTCAGTATAAATGACGTTCTCCCGGAGGAGTGCACGGCGTGTTTTATTTGGCTGTTTTCCGTCTATGGTATTCCATCTGGGTGGAAGTATTTCTTTGACTGTACCTATTACAATCGTATCGGAGTAATTACTTAACTCCTCATGAGTGTATAGTTCAAATTCTATACATATGCCAATCTCAATAGGTTCATCGTTATTATTTTCGAGTTTGATATTATCGTCTGAAGAACTGGATAGCGCAGAAACATTTAACGTTAACAAAGAAAGAGCTGCAATTAAAAAAATCCCATATTTTATAAAATTTCTCATTGCACCGCCTCCACGGATTGAGTAAAAATCAGGTTTAACTTAACACATTTGAACTTTTCAATTAACTTTAATAAATCTTTGTAAATTTTGCAGTTTAATTCCTTAAACTGTTTTTTCATCCCTTTTTTTAAATTCATAATAATCCCCTGACATTTATTGTTTGAGACCCTTGAGAGAAAGATTTTATAGAGAATATTGTCGCAAGCGACTTTCAAACTTATTGCATAATTTTTTAGTAACACGGAAATGTTGCTAATATCAGATACTTTTATCAGGTCAATAATGATATCAAGTGATGTAAAAAAATTAAGCAATGAAAATGAAACAGAGAAATTGGACTTTAGGAGAGTAGCCGAATATGTCAAAAGTAAGTTTTAATTCCAAAGCTTTTACGTATGCAAACAACTCACTGGTTCAAAAGTCAGCTTCCGAAATTCTTCTGAACTTATTATCAATCCAGCCAGGAGAAGACGTCCTTGACCTGGGCTGTGGGCCAGGCCATATCACAAAAAAAATAGCGCAGATTACGGACGGAACTGTAATAGGAATCGATATTTCTGAGGGTATGATAGAACAGGCGGTAAGCTCCGGTCAGGAATTTCCGAATTTAACGTATTATGTAATGGATGCTGAAAATCTAGAGCTGCCTGTCAGCTTTGACGTTATCGTGTGTAATTCAACTTTCCAATGGTTTCAAAAGCCGGAGAAGGCATTGAATCGCTGTTTTAATGCACTTCGGCAAGGTGGTAGAATAGGAATACAGGCTCCCGCTACTCAGCTTTACAGTCCGAACTTTGTTGCAGCAATAAAGAAAATAAGCAAACATCCGGATACACAAGAGATATTTAGACACTTTAAAAGCCCATGGTTTTTCCTTGAGAGCAAAGAAGAATACGAACAGGTGTTCAGGAACTGCGGATTTAATGTGATTTATAGTGAACTTCGAGATGAATCGAATCTCTTCTCTGTTGAAGAGGCATACAGAATTTTTCAGTCCGGAGCCGAAAACGGTTATTTAAATCAATCTTTTTACACTGCAATTCTGACAGATGATTATATTAATTCCTTCCGTGAGCTGGTTAAAGAAGCCTTTAAAGAACAGGCAGATGACTCAGACATGGTCGATTTAAGGTTCAAAAGAATCTATCTAATGGCAAAAAAACAATGAATACCGTGAAATATGTTACAACCAGCCTGGTATCTTCCGTGTTGGATTGGTACGATGGATTTAATTTGAATCAGGTTTTTACCTCAATCTTACCGGTCTTATTTTCATTAATTTAGAACCAGGCCTTTACCTCAATTTTATCGGTCCCATTTCTGTTTTGTAGTATTATAGACTCGCTTTATGATGAACTCGCTTTATGCAGAGTTGTTTTTTGGGGTCGAAATTTACTCTTAATAATCTAACCGTCCTGAAGGATCAAACTATTTATACTTGAAACTCACAAATATCCCAACAATATATAAAAGTTTAGAAGATATTTCTTCCGGGATAAAACTATAGTCAGCATACTGCTGATGGAAATCATATGTGAGGAGTCATAAAAAATGGATATACTATCTAAAAAAAGTAACCTTCAATTTTTAACAGTATTACTTTTTTTACTCATTGTTTTGGATGGAACCGCATCCGCTGGATCTACAGGCCCCATAATTTATGTGGACGCAATGGGAAGCGGAAATTATACAACAATACAGGATGCTGTAAATAATGCAGCGCCCGGGAACACAATCATTGTTTATCCAGGAACGTATAATGAGATTGTGGATATTAACGTGGCAAACCTGAGCATCCTCTCGTATTCCGGAAACCCTGAAGATACAATTGTAAGACACATAGGCTCTGGACACAATTTTGGAATAAGTGCCAGCAATGTAACTATCAGCGGCTTCAACATCACCGGAAAAAACTCTACGGGAATTTATATGAGCGGAGTTTCAGGGGTCAATATTTCCAATAATAAGTTATCAGGAATCGGTTGCGGTGTCCAGGTGGAGAGTTCAAACAGCTGCATTCTGGTCAACAATACAGTTAATGATTCTGATCAGTACGGCTTCTATCTTCAGTCTTCAAGAAACTGTACCCTGGACAATAATGCAGTATCAAATACTGCTTCCCATGGAATTTATCTGCTGGCAGCTGGTTACTGTAACCTGACCAGCAATACAGTCTCAGATACCGGTTCTGATGGTGTCCAGTTCTCCAGCTCAAATAACTGTACCATGGCTAATAATACAATCACAAATATTTCTGGGAATGGCATCTATGCGACTTTTTCTACCAGCTGCAATTTTACAGGCAACACCGTATCAAATATTGACTACGAAGGGATTTCCCTCTTATACTCAAATAACTGCACTCTCGCTGGCAATATAATCTCAAGCACTGAACATTATGGAATATATACGTACAGTTCAAGCGGCTGCAACTTTACGGAAAACACCGTTTCAAACGTTTATTACGACGGCATTTATCTTTATCAATTAAACGGCTGCACCCTGACAGGCAATACGATCTCAAACTCTGAAGACGGTATTCACCTCTATAATTCCAGCAACTGCAATCTTACCGACAATGATATCTCAAACACTTATGATGATGGCATTTATTTGTTTGAGTCCAGCAGTTGCAACCTTTCCGGAAACAGAATCACAGAGAGTGATTACGGCCTCTATATTTCTCACTCCAGGAATTGTACCCTGACAAATAACACTGCAAATTCAGGGATATACGGACTCTTCCTGGCCAGTATAGAAAACAGCACGTTTAAAAACAATATTATGTCCGGAAACCAGTATAACTTTGAACTCGAGTATGATAATGAACACATTGACCTTGATAATGTAACAACAGGGAATATAATTGATACGAGCAACCTTGTCGACGGAAAACCGATTTATTATTTTGAAAGAGAGTCAAATCCTTCAATCGGAAGAGATGCAGGAGTAATCTACTGCATAAACTGCAGAAACGTTGAAATTAAAGACCTGGTGCTTCAGAACAACACATATGGGGTTCTCCTGTACAATACAAGTTCAAATATTCAAAACAACACTATAAACAATACAATATATGGAGTCGGAATTGTTTCTTCTCATGATGTAAGGGTTTCAGACAGCAGGTTTGAGAACTCCGGGGTTGGGGTTATGGCTCAGGAGACCAGGAACATAACCGTTACTAACAATAATATCCAGGACTCCATGTACGGAATTGCTACAATTGATTCAGAGAACTGTACCCTCAAAAAGAATTCTGTTCTAAACTCAACCACGGTATATTCATTATACAGGTTCGCAAATTCTGATCCCGTTAAAGGAGAAGAAAATGATGCCGTACAGGGAAAAAGTTCTGCAGGTTTTAACCTAGTGCAGGCTGTAAGATCCTATGGTTTTGGAGTTTATTCTCTGTATTCCAGTAACCTCAGTATCGAGGACAATACTATTGACCAGGTAAGCTTCAGAGGAATTTATATTGAGGAATGCCAGAACAGCAGTGTTATTAAGAACTCAATAAGGAATGTCATGGATACGGGTATTTATACCGAGTATTCTTCCGATGTGAAGCTTCTGGAAAATACGGTTCAGAATGTAACAGGTGAGTTCATGCTGCCTGCAGCTGGAAATCCCTCTCTCGTAGGTGTAAGTCGTGCCTATGGATGCGGAATTTATTTTGGTTCTTCACAGAATATCAGTCTTATTAGAAATTCAGTGAGGGACATAGCATGTGCAGGAATTTATTCGGGAGGATCTTCCGGTGTGGAGCTTCTGGACAATATGGTTCAGAATGTAAAAGGTGAGACCAGGACCTATGATAGTGGAGACTCTTTCTCTGTCAGTTCTTCTCTTGTTGGTGACAGACGTATCATGGGATACGGAATCTATCTTTATGACCTCGAGAACCTCACAGTTAAAGGCAATACGGTCAGGAACTGTTATCCTGTCTGGGGAATGCATGTCAGTGAACCTGTGAATGCGTCTTTTGAAAGGAATACTTACCAGAACTGTCAGGGAGGACTTGTTGCCGTCCTTGGTGAGAACCTTAGCATAAGGGACTGTTCCGCAATCAACTGTACTTCCGGAGGAATTCTGGTAATTAATACCGCAGAAGTTGCAGGGAACGGATATACAGTGTCAGGCTGTACTGTAGAAGGAAGCGATGTAGGGCTGCTGGTTACAGGAGAAGGTAACTTTTCGGGAAATAACTTGTCCCGGAACTCTTACGGGTTAATCCTCTACAATGTGAATAACAGCCTTGTCTATGGCAACAAAATAGAGCAGAACAGTGTGGCAGGACTTGCCTTTGACCTCGATCGAAGCGAGATTAATTCACATGCGGGGTTTGTAAATAGCATGGAAAGTCCGGCAAGCAGTAATAACATTATTTACAACAACTACCTCAATAACATCAACAACACCCTGCTTAATAGCGAAGCAAGCAATACCTGGAACACAAGCAAAACAGCAGGACGAAGTATAGTTAGCGGCCCATACCTGGGAGGCAACTACTGGGCAAACCCTAATGGAACAGGATTTTCACAGAACTGTACAGATGCCGACAGGGACGGAATTGCAGATTCCGCTTATGAAATCAAAAACGGGACATACGACAACCTGCCCCTTACAATAATTCCTCCGACAACATCGCACAGGGGCTCTGCAAACTATGTTCCGTCAGGTGGAAATTCCGGAGTCACAGGTATTGACAGTGCACAGAAAAGGGTTGTTGCGGGGTCTCAAACAACTTTCAGCTTCAATAACCCTGTTTCCGGCGTTCTGGGTCTCAGTTTCAAGCCATTGCAGTACTCAGGAAATGTTATTGTAAGGATTGAGGTCCTTGGAAACGGAACTTCAGGAGAAATGCTTGAAGGAGAAGTTTACCGGCTGATGAACATCCTGGTAGGAAATGAAAGATTCGAAAGCAGAAGCAATATAAACGGAGCATCCATTAGCTTCAGGGTGCCCAAGAGCTGGGTAGAAGAAAATAATATTGATGTCTCAACCATAAGGATAAACAGGTTCCATAATGAAGAATGGGACCCGCTTGTTACAGAGATGGCATACGAAGACAAAGAATACTACTATTTTACAGCAGAAACTCTTGGATTTTCCCGTTATGCGATTACAGGAGATAAACTCAGTAAGCAAATAATCACTCCGGCTGAACAGGAAGAAAACGAGACAATTACAGGAGAAGAGCAGACTACCAGGGCTAAAAGGAGAACACCTGGATTCGAGAGTGCTTTTGCGGTTCCTGGGATTCTTGCTTCGGTATTCTTTGCCAGAAAAAGAATTATGAGATAACTAATCTGGAAAAATAGGACCCGGAAAAACAAGGAGATACTTTTTAATATTTTCTTGTTTTTTATTTTTTCTTATTTTTCTTATTTTCCTGGTTTGTATCATTTTATTTTTTCTTATTTCTTAGTTTGTATCATTTCATCTTTTTTCACTGGCTTTTCTTTTCGAGTATTTTTTGTTTTTACTTTCTTTTTAAGTTCAGAAAGAAATACGATTATCCGATTAGCTTCAGGGATGCAAAGGATCAAATTTTAAAGCCCGTGAGAGAGTAGTAAATAAATGCAAAATTAATAGAGTTTATGAGAAAATAATCATGGAGTGGAAAGTGAAGAAGCGGCTCGTCTTTTTAAAAACAGTTGTATAATTTTGTCTGGCAGCCTGTCTTCAGGTTTGCTTAGATTTGGTATAATCTCCATTAAACTGTTTTGTAAAGAGGCGGATACTTAATAGGCAGACCAACTTGCTAAGTTATTATGTAATTTTCTAAGCTTTTATATAATTTAATGTGAAAGTAGTATTCGATTAAATTTAACGCACAGCGGGAAAGTAATAAATTTAACCAATTTTTTGAATAAAGAAGTAAACTTTGGAACCCCCATGTTTTATTGTGATCCCCCATGAAAGATAAGGAAAACCGTTATATCCCGAACCCGAGGGAGTTCGCTCAGGAAATCGCAGAGGAGACCAGGCTTCTTCGCCAGGGAATTACCAATGGAATTACGCGCATTTATTATCCTCTGGATTTCAGGCGCAATTATTCCTTAAAAAACCTGAGCAACCAGCTTCATGATCTGCTTGAAAAGAAACTCTGGCTGAAGATCCTGATAAGCATGGGACTTGGGGTTATTATGGGGCTTTTGCTAGGGACTTCCGGGGGATACCTTGACCCCGTATCCTCGGAAATAATCGGGGAATGGGTTGCCCTGCCTGGTTATATTTTCCTTGGGCTTTTGAAAATGATTGTGGTCCCTCTTGTTTTTGCATCCATAATTCTGGGAGTGGCGAGTCAGAGCATGAGCGCCCTTAAAAAAACAGGGCTTTTAACAGCTGCTTATTTTGTAACAACCACTGCAATTGCAACTGCTATAGGTATCGGGATGGCTCTTTACATTCATCCCGGGCAGTATATAAGTGGAGAACTCGTTGAAAACGCATTAGGAACGCAGGTTCAGGCAGGGCCCGACCTGAGTTTTAACCCTTCGGCTCTGACTCTTCCTTCACTGCTGATTGGAGGTTTACTGCCTTCCAATCCACTCGGAGCCCTGGCAAGCGGGGAGATGTTGCAGGTTGTTATTATCGCGGTAATTATAGGTGTCGCCCTGATCTCCCTGAATAAAGACCAGTCAGCTCCAATGGTCAGCTTTCTTACCTCAGTGCAGGCTGTTTGCATGACAGTTGTCAAATGGAGCATGTCTCTTGCTCCGATTGCAGTTTTCGGGCTTCTTACAAAGTTTACTATGAAAATGGGCATTGAAACCCTTCTGGGAATGGCTGTATACGTGGGCACAGTACTTGTAAGCCTGCTGCTCCTTATGTTCCTGAATCTCGTTATTGTTTCTGTTGTTGCGAGGTATAACCCGTTTGAATTCCTGAAGGCTATACGCGATGTTATGCTCCTTGCTTTTTCAACTTCCAGTTCGGCTGCTGTTATGCCCTTATCTATCAAAACAGCCCAGGAAAGGTTAGGGGTAAAGCCTTCGATTTCAGAGTTCGTAATCCCTCTAGGAGCCACAGCAAACATGAACGGGACTGCACTTTATCAGGGTGTGGCAACAATTTTCCTGGCTGATGTATTCGGGATAGATCTAGGGCTTTCTCAGATCCTGATCGTAATGGTTATGGCTGTTGCAGCCTCAATAGGAACGCCTTCAATACCCGGAGTAGGGATTGTTGTCCTTGCTATGATCCTTAACAGCGTAGGGATCCCTACAAGCGGGATAGCTCTCATAATGGGAGTGGACAGGATTCTGGATATGAGCAGGACAACAGTAAATGTTGCAGGGGATCTTGTGACCTGCAAGGTCATGAACCGCTGGGTTGGAGAAGAGGTTAAAAAAGAAGTTGTTGAAACCGCAAAAATTGAAGCTGATGTTTCCGAAGAAAAAATTGATAATAAAGTTAAGCCGAGCATGGATATTACAGCTTCCGAGAACTCAGGTGCTTAACCTCACTTTAAAATCTCAAACACCCCTCTTCTCGCGGTATATTTCGATTGCTTTTCTAACCCTTTCCTCTTCGAGCTTTCCTGTAGTGGTTGGGGTTTCAAAAAACCTCTTTGGGAGGGAAATATCTTCAAACCTGAACCCGAACTTTTTCTTGAGCTCGTATTTTTTCCTGAAAATATCCTCTCCAAGATCCTCAAGTTCTTCTTCTGTCCTGTCTATTCCAATTCCTTTGAGAGCCATGACCATGTTTTCATACGTATACACATTACGTGCAAAAAGGCAGGCAACCATGCAGTTAAGGGCATTGCGGCGGTTCTCTTCATTAATTATGTAGTCAACAATCTTTTCATCCGAAATTGGCTGGTTGAATGCTTTCTGGTCAGCAGAATAGCCTGCATTGTCAAGGTGGGAGTGGCGTGAACCTACAGTAAGCCCGAGTGTATTTCCAAGCCCTGTATGGTAGCCCGGAATCTCAAGCCCGCCTACACGTACTGCGAATTCTTCGCCTCCATAGATTTTTGAGGCATACTCCACACCTTTCCCGAGAACTGCATAAAATGCGTTTGGAGTCTGAACAACAAGCTCTATTGCCCGCAAATAGGAGGCTTTATCTCCCCATGACAGTTTAAGCCCCATGGTCTCTCTGGTGGAGATTTTCCCGCGCTGCATCATCTCCGTAGCCCAGGCAAGCACACCCCCCATGCTGATTATATCTACTCCGGCTTTTTCGCAGGCATCAATCAGCTCAAGCACGGCTTCAGGGTCCGTAACTCCAAGGTTTGAGCCGAGAGCATAGATCAGTTCAAAGTCGTAGGATATGTTGAGGGTTTCGTACTCATGGGCTTTTGAGAAAGGACGTCTGAGCATGGCTATATGGACGCAGCCTATTGGACAGCCTGCACATGAGACCCTGCGGATAAGGTATTTTTCTGCAAAGTTTTCTCCTGAGATATCTTCCGCGCCTTCGATAGAGGTCGCCTGCAGGTTCCGCGTTGGGAGACCCTTGAGTTCATTCAGGACAAGGATATTTTCGCTTGTTCCGAGGTTGTGGTATTTCTCGGTAAGTTCTGTTTTCACAATTGTGTCGTAAAGCTTGCTGCAGGCTTTTCTGTAAGCGCTATGGTCAGGACTTTTTATTTCCTTATTTCCTGAAATAAGAAGGGCTTTAAGTTTTTTTGCCCCGAAAACAGTCCCGAGCCCTAGACGACCGAAGTGGCGGTAAGTATCGACATTAACACTTGCATACGTTACACCTCTTTCTCCTGCAGGTCCTATCCGGATAATACTGCGCCTCCCGGCTCCGGGCTCTATTTCGCGGAGGATTTTTCCTATATCGATTGCCGAAGAGAGCCCCCATATTGATGAGGCATCCCTGAAAGTAACCCTGTCATCGTGCACAGCCACATAAACTGGATACCGGGAAGCACCTCTAATAACAATAGTCTCGTATCCCGAATAGCGCATGGACATAGCAAGATGTCCGCCTGCATAAGATTCCCCCAACTCTCCATTAAGCGGAGAGCGGAACAATGCAACTGTTTTGGTGCAGGTTGGATATACGCCTGAGAGAGGCCCTGTGCTCAGGATAACTGGCATTTCAGGGTCAAGAGGACCAGTTCCCTCTTTATATTCTTCAAGCATGAGGTTTGTGGCAACTCCGATGCCTCCCAGGTACTTTTCGTAAAGGTCCTGCCTGTTTTCAATATGGTAACTCTGGCTGGTAAGGTCAATATAAAGCACATTCGTAAGGCCCGGAATCGCATATTGTTCTGTTGTCATTTTTCCTCCCCGGACTCCTCATCCCCGTAAAGCTCCTTATGAGACGCGGCAGGGCTGTCCGGACCTGTTTCCTCAACAGGACCCGTATCAGTAACTTTTATTTCTCCGCTGTCTTCAACTTCAATCATTTCCAGAACATCATGGGGGCAAAATTTCGGGCAGACGCCGCAGTGCTTGCAGATTACTGCTTTTTTTTCAGCATCAAGATGAATAGCCCCAACCAGGCAGGCTTCCATACAGTTTCCGCAGCCATCGCAGATCTCCTTGTTAAGGTTTACTCCTCCACCTTTCCGCTTGGTTAATGCACCAAGAGGGCAGGCTCTCATACATGGAGGGTCTACACATGCATGGCAGACTATTTGAGCATAAGGAGTTTCTATTCCGCCCTTTGTCTGGATGTCGATCCGGCTATTTTTTAGAGAAATAGTATCGTACCACGTCCTTGCGCAGGCCATCATACAGGAATAGCAGCCTATGCAACGGGCAGGGTTTGCAACTTTTAACCTTTTTGCCATTGACTCCCACTCTGGATTCCCTTTTATGAAAAATAGGTTTCTTCAGTTTATATAATGTGGTATTGAGATAAAACAATCGAGTTCCTGATTTATCTAAAACCTGAAAAAATGGCAAAAAATTCTTTTGCAATAAATTTAGCTCAAAATTGCACCAGAATAACTCCTTCTTTCGATTAAAATAGATAAGTCTTTATTATAGAATCGCATAAATAGGATAGTGGATTCCGGTCTGTCGACCACCGAAGGAAATAGCTATCGGAGATATTTGGTCTGGAAGATTCATATGCAACAAGATGAAATCATACAGCACAACAAAATGATGCAGCAGAACAAGGTGATAATCGGTACTTTCAGCGTATTCTTTATCCTGATAACGCTGATCAGTCTGTACTGGGTATAACCTCAAAACCTCTGAGTGAGGGGTAAAGGCCCGGAAGGGAGCGTTAAATCAATTTTTTAGAGGGTAATTGCTTTCTTCTGTGAAGCACGACCTTATATCCGCAAAGCTCAGATACAAAAACAATTGCAAATAAGGAACCAGGTTTTTTATATACGGTTCCGATCAGTTGCTTGAAATTCATCCTGGATGCCGGAAAGTCCAGAGTTCACAGGGCATTTCCTTAAGTCATACAGGTTGATAATTGTTCCAGTTTGGCCGGCCCGGCAGAGGACGTTGTAGAAAAAATGGCCCTGGCTCAAACAGCGGGACATCATTCATCATACACCTATTTCATGTCATAAAAAGCCCCAAGAAGAAGGTGTCGCTGCAAAAAAGGGTTTTAGCAGGCTGGAAAAAGGTGAAAAGACGGGAAGTATGCAGGGAGTGTGAACCTGCGAAAGAGTAATCGTGAAGAGGCCCTGAAAGGCGAGGGAGGCAAGAAGGGAAATTAGTTTTCCTCGGTTTCAGGGTTACTATTTTCAAATCGTTAATATTCTAATAAATTATTCTAACAAATTCTCCTTATTCTAATAAATTCTCCTGAGACACTTTTATAAAATATATTACACTTTTAGTTACTCAGTACTTTTAGTTATTCACTACCTGAAAACACCTTTCAGTACACTCCTCACCTGGTGCATTTGAGGTGCATTTTCGCTTTTTAACGTAGACTTATGTCAGGACAGGACAGTTTTTTCAAGATTATCCATTAGCCTGAACATTAGTTTTTTCGATTCTTTAAAGAGGTCTGCCCTATCCAGCATTTCTTCTTCTTTCTGGATGTATTCTCCTTCTGCAAGCTCATCCCTGCAGTTTTCTATCACATCTCTTATCGTCTGTTCATTCATTTCAAGATGAAACTGCAGGCCTATTACTCTGTTTTCATAGATGAAACCCTGATTTTTGCAGGCTTTGCTTTCAAAAAGCAGTCCTGCACCTTCAGGCAGGTCAAAAGTGTCCCCATGCCAGTGAAATGCAGTGAATTTTTCAGGGATTCCTTCGAGGAGAGGGATTTCAAACTCCTCTTCCCTGACCACAGATACCGGAAACCATCCTATTTCTTTATACTGGTTCTTAAACACTTTCGCATTCAGGACATCGGCAAGAAGCTGGGCTCCAAGGCAGATCCCGAGCACTGTTTTTCCGTCTCCAATCGTTTTTTCGAGAAAGGCTTTTTCTCTCTTTAGCCAGGGATATTTTTCATACTCGTAAATGTTCATGGGCCCGCCCATGACTATAAGGAGGTCGAAGGTATCGGTTTCAGGAAGGCTATCGTTTTCGTACAGATGGGTGGTTGAAAAAGAGTGATTTTTCTTTTCTATCCATTCAATGATGGTTCCGGGAACTTCAAATTTGACGTGTTGAATACAGTGAACTTTCACGTTAAATTCCTTCCGTATGGTCTGTTTTGAGCAAAAGTTGCATTATTTTATTTAAAAAGCCCGTTAACTGCATTTAAAACCTATTGACTGTAAACCTGGTTATAATTTTCCTTTACATTTTATGGGTGTCTATTCTATTAAGATATTCTGAGACGATTTTATTGCAGACATAGAAGCAGGCGGAATTTGTGATTGCAGGATTTATGGTTACTGGATTTATGATTACTGGATTTATGATTACTGGATCTATGATTACTGGACTGTTTTTTATTTGACTTATATTATTGATTAAAAAGCTCTGATAAGTTCTTTAATATCTTTACGTAGGGGTATTGTGAAAACTCTTCCCTGTCTGTTGTCCCTGTAGTCACTGCTGCAAAATCAACATTAGCAGCCATAGCCGTTTTAGCGTCTACCAGACTGTCTCCAATATACAGTACTTCATCCAAGTCCGTACTGAGGCTGGCGATTGCAAGTAACAGCCCTTCCGGAGACGGCTTAGGAACCCTGACGTCTTCTCCTCCTACAATAACATCTACCAGGTCCGAAATGCCGTGAATATTCAATGTTTCATCTATCCTGTAGTGATATTTTGTAGTCACAATTCCGGTATTAATCCCGTCATTTTTAAGCTTCTGCAGAGTGCTTACCGTATCCTCAAAAAGTACTGTGTTTTTTGACATGACTTCGTCTGCTTTCTCCCGGAAAAAGCTTCTAAAGGAATTTATAGTTGCTTTATCTTCGTCACCTGTTAGCTGAACGAAAGCTTCATCCAGGGATAAACCTACGGTTCTTTTTATCCTTTCGCAGTCACATCCGGGAATTTCAAGCCTGCTAAAAGCATGGTTAAAACTTGATACAATACCATAAGTAGCGTCTGCAAGTGTATAATCAAAATCAAAGATAATAGTATTATATTTCAACTTTCCACCTTTATTTTAGTATCTTATTGAGGAATTGAGCGGCATTTTTCTTAAGAGTTGCAGTTACCTTCAGGCTCTTCAATTTTTTCTATTGATGTACAAGGTCGAAATCACATCAAGAGAGTTAATCACATCAAGAGAGTAAATCACATTAAGAGAGTTAATCACATCAAGAGAGTAAATCACATTAAGAGAGTAAATCACACCAAGAGAGTAAATCATATCAAGAGAATAAATCGCATCAAGAGAGTTAATCATTGTTTACCCGTTTCCAGTTTATCCAGTATGGAGGTTTTGAGATTTAATGCATTGACATCCTCAGCATTAATTCTTAAGGAGTTCTCCACAGCAGATAATGCCTGCTTATATCTTCCGAGCTCAAAGAGGATGGATCCTTTATTGAACCAGGCTTCATATATGTTTGGGTTCTTTTGCAGTGCTTTATCAAGCGTTTTCAGAGCTTCTTCGGGCCTTCCAAGCCTGTAAAGAGTAGAGCCTTTAAAACTCCAGGCGTTTGCGTCCTTAGGATTGATCTCAAGGGAGTTATTTAATGCTTTAAGTGCTTCTTCATACCTGCCAAGCATGTAAAGGGCAGAACCTTTATTTCTCCAGATGTCTGCATCATCAGGATTACTCTCAAGGCATTTTTCGAAATCATTTAATGCTTCTTCGTATTTGCCCAGCTCATAAGAAGACCTGCCTTTGCGCTCCCATATGCCTGGGTGCCTGGGACTGTAATCACCTGTTCTCCTGATCAGCCTCTCATTTTCAAGAGTTTGAATCATGTTTTTATGCGATTCAATCTCAGGATCCTCAGGATAGATAGCTGAGATCTCATCAAGTGTGTTCAGCGCTTCCCTATATCTTCCAAGTTTGCACAGGGAAAATGCCTTGAATTTCAAGGCATATCTGTAATTTATGCCATTGCTTTTTATCCATGTATCATTTTTTTCTCCGGACGTCTCTTCTGGCATAGTTTCCATAGCACTGTCAAAGGCATCTATAGCGCCATTGTATTTGCCAGTCTTATAAAGGACTGTACCTTTAATCAACCATGCTTCAGTAAAATTTTTGTTTTCATGTATCTCTTTATTGAGAAAAGATATTATCTTACTGATGGTTAGACTGCTCTCATTTTTTAGAGGAAAGTCTTCATTATGCATTAAAGAGTCTATGATATTAATTACGTCCAGGTAATCTTCCTTTTGTTTATTTGCTCCTGAAACCGTATATTCTTCTTTAATAAATTCTTCTTCAAAAGATTCTTCTTCAGATTCTCCCTCAGCAGATTCTTCTTTATGCGGTGAGCCTCTTTTTACGAATTCGAATTCGTATTCTTCTTCTTTTTTAGCCATAACACCATACCTCGCCAGAGTTTACATCAGAAACCGGTTCATAATCTCAGATAATTTTTATAAAACCCTCAGTTTATTGGTTTGAGCCCTAAACTCTCTTTAACCAGCAGTTTCCCAGGATAATATATTTACAACAAAATACTAAAATATACTTTCTAAAGCAGGTACCGGAAGATTACTTTGTTGAAATAAAAGTTGACTTTACTGAATAACTCAGGACCACAGCATTGCAATTTTCTTGAAAGTGAAATCCCGGTATGCAGACTAATAATTATAAATACTATTTTTCTCTCTTAATACTCTACGGATAGAAAGAAAAGATCAAATTAATTTCTTCAGATCATAAAATCATAGGACATAATTAGTCATGTATCAAAAATCCTTATAAACAAAAGTAATTGTCTTTATTTCATAAATAATTTGACAGTCCTACTAATAAAAGATTTAATCGTAATTATAAAACATTTAAATATATTTGCATTTAGGTAAAAAAAATAATCACTTATTTAATTATAAAATAAACACAGTTATTCCATAAAATTAATTTACGTAATTAAGGAAAAAAATCAGCATTTTCCATTTTGCTAAGAAAATACAATCTTTTTCAATATGCTAGATGAAGTATACGAAGTTAGTTCGTTTTTTACGAACTAAATTTGTATAGATAATGTACTAATGTACTGATTATGTTCAGACGAAGGCTTAAATAAAAATTGCTTATTATGTTTCAGATTAGTACCAGAAATTATATTGTATATACATCTGAGAAAAATGGAATTAATGATTAATTTTTAATTTAATTCCACTTGATTGAGATTTATTTTTAACTTTATTGTAGTCATTTAAACTCATTGTTGTTATTTTATAATTGGTGTATCCATCAGTATAAAAGAAAATTAATTCATTATCATTATTTTGTGCTTTAATCATCATTCTGTTTTGGAACACATTTCTTAAAACATAATCAAAATCCATTATTTTTCCATCTTGATTATTATTATAAATTCCACTTTCAGGTATTGATTTTAACCGAATCTCATTTGCAACCATTATGAACCTGAATGGAATTGCTTCATAAATAGATCTTGTAACAGGCTGATTAATTCCTTTTATTAAATATTCATAATACCGTCTTTCACCAATACTTTTACTTGGATTGTATTTTTTTTGAACAACAATTGAACCTTTATGACTGTTTGCAGCTTCGTCTAATGCATCAATAAGCAATTGCTCTTTATCTTCATAACTTAAAGAACCGTTAAGAATTCCATTAACTAAACTTTTAAGTTTTTCATTGTCGGTACTTTTCCAGAAATCCTTATTATATATATTATTTCCAATTTCCCGCTTTAATTCTTCATTTCCAAAATTATCATGATATTGACTTCCAGCACCAACAATAACAGGATTATAATTCGAAGAACCTATATTCATTTGTGTTATGGTTTCAACAAGATTCTTTAAGGCTTCAGGATGATTAACTAATTCTTTTTCAATCTGACTATAAATAAAATTCATTCTTTTTCTTGCTAATTCTTCCCTTGCAAGATACGGATTCTTATCATGTCTTAATCCTTCATCTGTTAAACCGAATAAGAACGGCTTTTTAGCACTCTTTTTTTCTACATAACCATAATCCTGATATCGGTACAAAAGCCCGCAAAATGTCGTATATTTCGCATCATAGCCCTGTTTTCTAAGGGTTTCAAACAGTTGTCTACTTGAAATAGGTTCAACCAGATTTTTGAGAAACATCTGCTTTATTAGACAGTCCTTTTCACCATAATTGCCTCTATGGACTTCATTATCCATAAGTTCTGAAATTGGTTTTCCAGATATGGCAGCCATCATCTTATATGTTTCATTTCTACGTTCTTCAATTTCTTCTTCAGTCAATTTTTTACCATTTTTACCCATATAACCACCTAAAATAATTTATATTTCTATCATCTTATAATTTTACTTGCATATAAGGATTTAGTCTGGAATGCTAAGTTTGCATATATGCTGCAAAGTTCAGGATCAGATGTAAAAACTGAACTACGAAGCAGAAAACATTTTTATTTATCAACATTAAGGATTTCCGAATTAAATAAAATAAAAAAATAAATTTACTATGAACTGCTTGAAACTAAATACCTTGAATTCAGTATTCAAGTTGCTTGAAATTCAGTCAAAATATATTGTTCTACGGTACACTATAGAGTCAACGTAGTTTTTCAAAAATCAAGCAAGAATAATCAAATGTTAATGGTACTCAAAATTCGGGACTATAAATCATAGGGGGAATCTAAAGATACACTTAATATAACCGACCTAAAGAAAGCTCTGAAAAACCCACAGGAAACCCTAAATTTGCGATTTTGGGAGATTTCTCAGCAGATTTGATAAGTTTATCCAGATGCCACAGATTGCAGCCAAAACAAGTGTAAAATTGATATGTGACTATACAGGATAAAGAGTATCGCCAACTAAACGAGTGTGTTCATTTCTTATGAACTTAATAGTTGATTATAATAGCTTTTATTATAATTGTTCTTCAGGTAAAAAATAGCAAATGCGTTCATATCATATAAACGTATTGATTATTATTGTTAAAATCATTATAATTATCCGCAACCCTGACTGGCTGACAGGATAACTTTTGAGTTTTAGGATGAGCTCATAATGTAAAATCACAACACAGTAATATTATAAAACAGATTAAATATTTATTATATATTGTTAATAGAGGTGGTTTTATGTATCCATATAAAGAAGTATTTGATGGAATTTATTCTACTTTGAAAAAGATGAGCCCGGAATTTAGACAACAATTTGACGAAGATATCAATGAAGACAAAGGGTATGAAAACCATGATTATTCAAACGATGTGTACTTTAATAAGTTAAAATTTATACCTTTTTATGCTGGGTTCCGTGCAGAAATAGTAAAGAAGAAAAAAGATACAATTAATGATTATTTTCCTAATTATCTTAAAACATCCAATTATGGAGATAATGATATTGATAGAATAAAGATAGACCCAGATATGATTAGAAATGAGGGTAAAATAAGAAGTTGTATTAATAATGCACGTACTTTTAATGAAATAGTTAAAAAATATGGGTCATTCAAGCAATATATTAATTCTTTTGAAACGGATAATTCATTTGAGAATTTAATGTTATTTAAAGAAGACATAGAATGTAAATTTGAATATCTAGGTCCAACTACTTCGTATCATTTTATGACAGATATTGGATTACCAGTTCTAAAACCTGATAGGGTGATTCTAAGAATTTTTTTCCGTCTTGGACTTATCGATACTCATAAAGGCAAGCAACTGATTGATACTCCTAAAGGTATGAAACTTATTGATACTCATAAAGGTGAGCTACTGTTAAAGACAGTCGTACAAGGGAGAAAAATGAGTGAGGCAGTGGGTTGCCCTATAAGAGCTGTTGACTATACGTTATGGAGGTTTGGACAAGAAGATAATGTAGGAGTTTGTTTGGAAAATAATCCAAGGTGTGACATTTGTGAAGTTAAAAAATTTTGCATATATTATGCTCACACGATGCTTAAAACATAACTTCATATGAGCTTATCCCAAAACATCGTTAATCTACTGATTTTCATCAACATTGGAACTCTGATTTCGGCATTTCACGGGTTTTGAGATAGGCTCAATAATAAAAATCAGTATTGATGGGTATATTCCACTTATATTCTCCATATATTCCTACATATATTCCTATATGTATTCCATTTTAAAAATTAATGTAAGTAAACTATATTTAATATAAAAATATTAAAATCTTAAAAATTATATATGGGAATTTTTTTCACTCTATTTTTTATCTGAATTATCTCTGAGAAAAAATTGATAGAAAATATTTTCTCCATGTAAAAGTCCCAAAAATGACCAATATACTCATGTTATTCAAATCATTGGCAGGAATGTAGGGGGAATATAGGGGGAATATAAAGAGAATAAAGGAAGATGATGCCGTTTTAAAAAAAGAAAAGGAGAATAATGATAGATAAATGTAATTAATTCAGGGAACTGATTTTAGGTATATTTAATCTAGGGATTACAGGTTCTTCATCTTCGTCATCAAAACTCATATTTAATTTTGATTGGTTCTTTCCATGATATTCAGCCTGTATTTTATTCTTCGTTTCTTCTTGTTTGATTTCCTTCTTAGCCTCTTGTAATTCCTTTTTGTAATCAATTGGTTCAGCACTCAGATATACAGGCTTGAAATAATTACTTTCATCGAAGTTTTTCAAAACATACCTTTTAGCACGAGTGGTTACTGAATGTATTGATCCTTGATCATTTGTACCATCTAAAACACTGCTATCAATTGTATATAACTGTGGGAGTTTTTCTTCTAATGATTTTATTTTCTTTGAAACATTCCCTTGAGATAATTTTAGAATTAATTGAAGATCTTTTGATTCTGCACCTCTCTCTTTGAATGATGCAATTGCTTTAGCCATGTCCATTTCTGCACCTGTAAGTTTGCTGCCCATGAAAAGCCCGACTTGATTATAAAATTCGGCTGCATTATTGAAATCTTCTTCAGTTGCCATAAGGAATTCTTGGCCATCAATACTTCTTTTCCCACGTTGCATAAACTTTGAAAGTGTAAAGCCACGGATCATATCAAGGAACATATCAAAATTACGTCTATGCTTTTTATCATTCCATACAATTCTGTTTGCATATGGAATTATGATTTTGGAAAGGTTTTTTGCCCAATAATCAAATAACGCCTGACATATCAAAATATTCTCTGTATTATTGAGTCTTGGATCAAGTCCAGTCATTGCTTTCTGAACTTGCATATCAAAGACTGAATAATCCTGCTCCATAGAATCATCAACTGTTGTATTGAGTTGACGATCTCCTAGTTCTTCACCAGTTTGATCTTCAACAGAGGTAAAAAGTATTACTGTCCTTGCTGGAATCGATAAATCTTCTCCTTTACGATCCGTGTTTACAGACATATACTGAATTCCGTCTTGGAAACACGTTTCAAGTCGTTTCATCATTGATATTACATCTTCATTTAGTTTAACATCATCTGCAAGAATAAACATTCCTGCTTGCTTCATTTTTTTGCTGTAATAAAGAGCCTTGTTTGAGAACGTTGATTGTATAACGTATTTTTTGGGTAAACATATGACAAAAGACTGCCCTGTATGCGTCTTACCTTTGCCGGTCCCGCCATTGAAGTAAGGGAAAATTCCATTAGCGTTCAGTATAGACTGATTCATCCTTGCAAGGAAAACTGCTGTAAATGCAAGTTCATCACCTACATGTATCGTTTGAACTGTATCCATGAAGAACTTAAAAGGATCACCATTTTTTAAAATCTGTTCAGCTTTCTGCATTATTTCAGGTTTTTCATATTGTTCAGGCTTCTGCTCTTCTTCTGAATCCGTATCTTCAGGTTTTTCATAATTTATTTTAAGTGCTTCAATATCTTTTCTGTATTCACGGATTATTTTTTTATTAAATTTAATTACAATATTTTCTGCTTGATCTGGTTTCACTTTGGGTTCAGCATAATTTATTAATAAATCACTGAGTTCTTTATCTCTTGATTTTGATTCTTTGAATTCTTTTGTAACAACAGGAAGCCCTATATCAACAAATTTATCTATAATATTAATATTGTAATATTTATCTTCAAACGTAATTTTAAAGGTAAATTGTGTTTCAGGAATACCTATGTAAATTTCCTTACGTGGCTTTACATTACGTACTCTATTTGCAAACAATTCATGTAAATCATCAATAACATCATTATCTGAAATGTTGCATTTTTCACGGATAAAATTAATAAAGAACTCTTCTTTGCCTTTTTTATGTAATGTTTCCATAGCCTTTAGATATAATTCTCTAATGATATCTAATGGAAAATTGTAAGGTTCTAAAATAGCAATTAATTCTTTAATTTCGTCTTCATGTGTATCCAGAACCTTAATTCCATCTTCATCGGAATCTTTAAATATATTTATATCGTCAGGATAATTGTTACTAGAAAGTTCTCCTTGTTGCTCTTGTTCTTTCTCTTGTGACTGGCGGGTCACAATTTCTTTTCTATTATCTTCGTTCATATTTGTTCACCCTCTACTCCAATTATTATACTCATTTTTCATAAGTTCATTAACATAAGTGCTACGTGGGATCAATTTTGATCCTGACAATTTATCAAAATTTTCTAATATATCTGCATCAACTGTGATTGTTATTTTAGTTTTCATATGACCACCTTGTTTATTTTATAATTATATAGATATTTATTGGGTACGATATGTACTATGCCATACTAGTATATATAGATTTTTATTTGACTGTTTCAACCGCTATCGTTTTTTCATTGATTTCATTGATTGAAGTTCTTTATGTAATTTCAGTGATTTAGGTGGTTTCAGTGACTGAAGTTCTTTCATTGTTTTCTTATTTTATTCATAAGTTTAATTTTATAATATTTTTATATTATTTGTGGAAGTATCTCCTTCTATTTCCTGCAAGTTTCCTTTTGAATCCTTCACATATCCGGTTTTCAATTAGACTTATGAAGGAATTATATTAAAATTGAAAAAAGATTGAAAATTACAGTTTATTTGGCGGTTTGATGGTCAAGCAATCAGATTGATAGCTTAGGAAAGATTTTTAAAAAAGGTGAAAAGAAGAAATGAATTTAACAATTAATGAATTTAATAATTATAGTGTATCCGATAATTTTATGCATTTAATAATTAAACCTTAATAATGACATTTATATTATTTATTTTAGAATTCCCCATTCAGTTAATATTTTTTGAATATCCCGCACTTCATCATCTGAAAATGCCAAATTCTGATAATGTCTCATGCTGGTTAAATTGTCGTGTCCTTGTCTCAAACATACGGTAGTTACTGGAATACCTGCTGAAATCATCCAACTTTCTAAAGTCTTTCTAGTTGTTTTGGCTGAAATACCATAGGGGTTCAAACCTGCAAGTTTTGACCATCTCTGTAAATCCCTATTCCAAGAACTTTCAACAGGCGGCTTTTTTCCTGAAAAGAAAGCATTCATTGTATATGAGAACATAGAAGGTAACGGTTGAATTGTTCTTTCAATTTGTGTTCTCTTGTGCTTCTGTTGAGCTTCTGAATTAAGATGAATTATGTTTCTTTTCTCATTATACCAATCTTTATTCTTATATAACCTGCAAATTTCTACGTATCTCATTCCTGTAATTAGAAGGACATCAAGAATTGTTTTATAGGTATTTTTTGGAATTACATTCCTGAGCTTCTGATATTCATCAGGTGTTAATATTTTGATCTCCCCAACGCTATACATATGAAGGGTTTCTCTATCCCTTCTAAGAGCCTGTGAAGGATATTTATTTGATTCTGAAACTGGTATATGTTTTTTCTTTTTACTGACTTGTTCAATTCTAACATTCATATATTTCACCTGAAATATATAATAACAAGTTTTTATTTAAAGCTTGTCATTTCAATGTAAAAGTAGATTAGAAATAAACATGGCGTTTGTTTCCACAAAAAGAACGATTAAAAATAGTAAGGTTTTAAGTTAAAAGCTAGTTATTTATTATAGAGCTTTCGTCCTACTTTGTAACCATTCAGGATATTCATTTAATAATATTCACAAAAATAAATTAAAAACAATTTGAAATGTCCTTCAATAGTGGGAGTCGGACAAAAAGAGTGCATCAACAAAAACTTAAGAGGCTGCTCTTCCTCTTGGATTTCTTTATTATGCTGTACAGGATCTGGTGAATTGCTATAAAAAACATCTAAATATGATACTAGGTTGCTATCAGGAGAAATGTGGAAAATACATAGTTCTTACCCTAACTTATGTGGTTTTTAATTTTTAACACATTTTTAACCCGGAGCTTATCCAAAACCAACTTTATCTTTTATTTCATAAAAATTTCAGAATTATTTTCATTTTGGAATATTGAGTTTTGAGATAACTCAATATTGCATATTATTGGATCATGCATAAAAATATAAAAAAATAAAAATATTATTTATCTTTAAACCATCTCTGTTTATTTGAGTCAAATAGATAATGGTGAATATTTGAAAACGGAGGATGTGGATTTGTATCCGCCACTATTATTTGATTATTATAGTAAAAATCACCAATTATTAAAGCTTCTTTACTAATTGCTCCTATCAAATTATCCATATTAGTGTTCCCACTTTCCTCATCTCTTCCTATACCATAATGAATTTTACCTACAACTCCTGAGAGATAAGGTTTATGCTCTTTGAAGAAACTATTAATGAATATTGTATCAATATTGAAATTATTCGAAATATATAATGCTGTATTATATGATTTTCTCAAATTTTCTTTACTTTCATCATAGCATGGATTAATTATAAAATTAAGTTTGATCTTAGAACCTAATTCTTGTATTATTTGATTATGGTAATTTGTAAAATCACAGCAAGTCAATACAACAAAATTTCCAAAATGTGACTTGATGACAATGATTTCGTGTCCAGGTTTCATTCCACGATCATTATTAATATGCATTTCAAATGGGGAAGGACTAATCTTTTTGTACTCAATTACCTTATTTCCATAAATAATTGGGCAGATATTAAATCTATCTTTATAATAACTCCCTCCAATCAAAATTACATCTTTATTCTCTAATTTATTTAAAATACCCGTGATAAAAGATTCATGAAGAGACAGTTCTGGAAGACAAATAATGTTAACATTTTCTGATATTGACTTAGTTATAGCAGTTTCAATCTTTATTAGTTGAGATTTAATTTGATCTTGTTTTATAGAATAAGCAAATGGATCTTTACTTTTCTCTAAATCATACTCCAGCTGAACTAGTCCAATTCTAATTGGTTTCCTAATTTCCTTCGAACAAATATCTTCTTCTACAATATCAAATATTTTTTCTTTTATTCGTGATAATTCTTCTTCAATATCATTTTTTCCTATTATTCTTTCTGATGTAAGTTTATACTGTATGCCAGCAACATAAGTTGCATATCTTAAACATTTTTCATAATTTACGTTAGTTTGATCTGTAAGTTGATCTGAAAAATTTGATAACATACATCCAATAAAATATGCATCAAAAATATCACCACAACCAATTTCTTCACCACAATTTTTTAATTTACAATCGTATTTATCAATGGATTTAATTATGTTTTCAGTTTTACCAATTAACTTAGCTCCATTTTCCCCCATTTTTATAATAAAGTGATTAATATTATCATGTTCTTTTAATTTAATGCAATCTTCGTCTGGGATATTTTGACTTTTTGCACTTCCTTTTACATAATCCCAGTTGCTTAGATTAATTCCAGATGCAGTTTCCTTTATATTTGGAAAAATTGCATCAATTTTAAGATTTTCGAATTTAGTCCATGAATATTTCGGATCTAAAAAAACGTAAAAGGGTTTTTCTGAAGCTTCTTTTTTATCATTAATAATTGAAATAATATCATTAGCTAATTCATCCGAAAATAATCCTTTTTCGTTATCTTTTAGTATAACACAATCCATTTCATTAATGATCTTTTTCAGTTCATTTAATATTTCCAGTTTCTTGGGGATAATTAGTTTTTCAGAAGATTTTGTATCTAATTCTCTGTTAACTCGGTATGGTATAAAACCTTCTGAAGAACCTCTTTCTCCATAATCTTTGACTTTAATATAATGTTTTGTTACAGTCAAGTAGTTTTTAATTTCAAATAAAACTGGTTTAACACCCCATTTTTCCAATACTGTACTCAACTGTTTCCCTTGCCAATCCTCTCCAATAATTCCCAACATATAAACATTTGCAAAGTTACTACATGCTGCTGCAATTCTTGCAGCTCCTCCAGGCATATATAATTCTGGAGAGCCCTCTGGATCATATATAAAATCACCCGTGCATGAAATATTATGTCTATCAGTTGAATGTGTTTTTGAAAGAGTACAGTGCATGAAATAATCAAGCATTATATCTCCAATCACTAAAACATTATATTGTTTATCATTATGCATATTATTAGTAAATTCGGAAAAATCATCGAGATCGTTACGACTTATTGGGGCAACAGGTATACTTATCATGATGTGTGAATATGTTTTTTCATTAATATTTCTTGTTATTTCTTCTCATATTAATACACAAATACCACAATACATTAAGCAATACATTTTACCTATTCTTTAGCGTTAATATGATAGACTATAGTCTCCCGGAAAGTCAAATCCTGAGTACGTTTTTTATCTGGCTTCCTGCTGTTTTACTGGCCTTTCTTTTCTTCAATATAAAGCCTGTAAAGAGTCTTTTCTATGCAATACCCAAAAACTGTAATACCGAAGATATACGTTTAATAGGATTTTATTCAGGTTTTTTATTCTATGGATACAAGAGTTTAATCTAAAAGCTATGAATTAAAAATAAACACTTTTTCTAATTTAATTGCTATTTCATGGAAATCATGCTCTTATAATAGCTCTAAAATTGATTTTATAAGAAAAACAGCAACTTTGTAATTTACAAGGTTGTTATCAGAAAAGATAGAATTGAGGAAATTAAAAACACCCGATTATGGGAAAAAATTTATAATTTAGTCGGATGCCCTGAAGTTTAAACACTTACTAATAACCAAAAACCGATTATTATTAAACAAAAACTGATTATTAGATAAGTTATTCTTCCTAATGTATTTACTATTATTCCTAATGATTTTATTATATTCATATCAAATGTGTCTGCATCTTTGAATCTTATAGATAAACCATCTATCCAGGGATAGATAGACTCCAATTCATATAAAACCATCATCAGAAATAAACTTACTGAAGATATAACTATTAATAAATCACGGATTATTACTGTACCTGATAATAAAATGGGAACATAGAATTCTTTTTGCAGCTTAAGTATAAAATAAACTAAATATGAACTGGAATACAGAACTATGTAAGAAAAAAGTAGAACGAGACTAAAGTGAAAAAGTACTTTAGAAAAATTATACATTTTTCCTTTTTTCACTTTTCCTGATAAAAACATAGTTGTAATTAAAGATAGTGAAATAAGAAAAACGGAAATAAAAAAGCTGTTAACAGGATTAACTTCCTTGTCTATAATACCTATTATTCCTGCAAATGCATTATAAACAAACCACACTCCGCCTATAAGAGAACATTCTCCAAAGTAACGAAACAGAGGAAAATCATTTTTTTTGTAGCAAAACAATCCTAAATATGCAAAAAAGAAAGAAAGAGAAGCCATTAAAATATGTATTAAATTATTCTTGGAGACTTCGTTTGCGGGATTTACATAAAAAGCTGCAATAACTAAACACATTGATATTAAAAAAGCTACTGGCTGTAGTTCTTTCATTATCTCCAATAAATCTTTCTTTTGATTGTTGCTATCAGATGGCTTACTTCTAGAGTCAGTTTCATCGGCTATAGATCTCATATAAACTTATAACCTGAGATATTCTTTATTGCTAGTGGCGTAACAATTGTACTATTTAAACATAAAATACAATACATATAAGATTTTTTACAATTATTATTGGAGTCGGACAAAACAAGTATATCAATAAAAATCTAAAAGTTGCATGTAGAATTTGGTAGAAAGAGCTTAATAACTTAATAACTGATATTTTGAATAAAAAGAGTGATGATTTTGAAAATAATAAAACTGAAAACGATAGATAAGTCTAAAACAAAAAACAGAACAGTAATAGATCCTAGTAACACAGATAAAGTTTTCGTACCAATCGTAGGAGAAGGTGGAGATACTGATTATATCTGTGGTAATTGTGATAGAAAACTTGCACAGAATGTTTTTGAAGGGCAAGTTAAAAAAATAATTGTAAGATGTCCAGATTGTAGAGAATATAACGAATTTGTATAAAAAGAAGTGTATATTGGAGAAATCCAACTTCATTTTACAAATTTGAAGCTGTTTGTTTTATCGAGGCATAGTAAGAAAAATATAAAAAAGCTTATTCCCAGAAAAAAAGTAATAGAAAGAAAAGAGTTTGTATTATGAGATACATTCCAATACTTGTTCGTAAGAATTACAAATAAAACTAAGAGAATCTTGGCTTATATCAAGTTCTTTCCCACCAAATGTAAATTTACCGTTGTTCAAATTACCAAAATCTGTGGTGTATTTTGGTTTAGTCCTATCTTCTATATGTTCTAAGTTATTACGCATATCATTATAAGGTTTGAATTTCGGAAGCAAACTTGCACATAAAATAGATAAGTTTTCATTGTTTTCTTTATAAGCTAATTTTTCAATGAGATTTTGTACTTTATCGAAACATATTAGATAAAAATGTATATCCAAAAACAATGTGAGATTATTTACTCCATATGATTTAAATTTATCATGTTTTTCTTTATTATATTCTTCTAATTTTTGAAAGCGTAGTTTAGAATCTTCAATTTTCCAAATATCTTCTAATCTCCTTGAACATTGTTTCATTTCTTCTACAAATCCCAAAATATTCATTTGTGTAGATTGGATTCTATTGAATTGGATAATTGTCCCATTAACATACTCTTCCATTTTACCTAATAATAAAATGCTTTCTTTGTGGTTAAGATTTTCACGGGGTACGTGAATATACTTATCATATAATTCCACAGACATACTATCCTCCTATACAAGTCCAGTAAATAAATCACTATAGATTTCTATTCAATTTTCCAGTTATTCCTTACAGACGATAATTCATAAGTTTTACAAAAAAAGTATTTCGGTATAAATATGTCAATTAATAGGTTTTATCGTAAAATTGATCTATGGAAAGAAAATATAGTCAATTTCAATTCCGTTCTTTATATGGAGAGTAGGACAAAGAATAAAAACATCTATTAAAATAAAAGTATACTGTTTTTATAATAAGAGTACTTACCTCAAAATCAAATAATTTATATATTAAATTAATCATTACAATTTACATTAATTACTAATTATATATTGGAGTAGTTCCCTATGCTAGAAATATACTGTCCAACCTGTACAAAGTGGTTTAAATCTCGACTTCTTCAGGTCGATGCAGCAACTTTTAAGTCTGGTACTTTTTACAATAACACTGAACCATGTCCGTTTTGTGATCATGATGTAACCCACGATAAAAAATACATGAGGTTGGTAGAAGAAAACGGAAACATAATTACTTTAGAATAAATGTAAATATTGATTAAATTTTAATTTTATTAATACTTTTCATTTTTTCATGATGAAGTTTTATTTTTTGGAACTTTGTGCAAGAGTTTCCCCGTTTTCCCTTCCAAATAATCACCTAAACTTATTTCTCTAATTTCTAAATAATCATCATTTAAAATATTAATATGAGACATGATTCTTGGGTCAAGATTTTTCAAGTAGATAGTAGAAATATCATTCAAAAAGGTTATAGTTTTATTGTAAAATGATTCTATATCTTCAATTATATTTCTTATAATTTTTACTTCTTCATTTAATTCTATATATGATAAATTGTATGTTAAATATTTAAGCACAATTTCTTCTTTTCTATCAATAACACACATTCCAGCAATGAAATGAATGAATGTATGTCTTATTGCACATAGTTCATTATACCAATTTAAATCATTTTTTATTATGTTATCGTATTCGGGATGTAATGATAACTTACCTTTAATTATCTTATTCCTCTGATTTTCAAAACCTCTATTAAGTTCTTGGTCATAAAGTATGAAATAATTATCAAACACAAAGAAATTTATTTTTGCAACATTTTCCATTATACCGTATATTTGATTCAAAAGTCTCATAATGAATAGTTAATAGATCCCTTTTATAAGATATTACATAATTTGTTTCATATAGTCTTTTAGTTTCTTCTATAGCTTCTTTGTTTAACACTTTAATTTCGCTCTTTAGTAAACTAAGACTATTTACCCGATCTTTTAAAGATGCTATATAATGTATAAATTGAAAATTAAATTCATCTTTTATCGGTAAACCTCTTTTTCCAATTTCTTCATTGTCAATTCTCCATTTTTTGTTTTGAATTCCGAAACCTAAAAATAAATTTAACTCGTTTGTCATTTTACTAACACCTTAAAAAATGATTTAAATTTTAGGAAATCCAATTTCATTAAGGCCCTAATATTTCCTTTAATTTGAAGGCAATTCCACATAAAAGAGGATTGTTAATATGGCTTCCAATAATCCCAAAAGCCTGCAGTGTCAATTTCTTAACTATATTATAATCAGTATTAGCTCTCTCTATTTCCCCAAGAACTTGATGAAATTTCTCTTTAACAGTTTCTTTCTTATTTTTTTCCATCTCAAGGTCATCAAGCTTGTCAATAAGCTGCTTATAGTATTCGCTTAAGTTATCTTTAGAATAATTATTGCTTATGTTTACTTCTCTTGACTCATTAACTAATGTAGATCCAATCATAGTTTCAATATGTATCGTGTTCATACTCTCACCAGTATCTGGTTTTAATGTTGCCTTTATTATACCTATTTTTTTGTTAAAAATGAATGCATACTCTCGACCAAATTTCTGGAAAACAAGTTTAAATTCAATTATGTTATTGGGATCTTCCTTTCTAATTACCTTTTCCATTTTCTCATTAATGTAAAAATCGTCGCTTTTATCATGGCTAATATTGATTTCTCTATAATCTATTATCTCACCATTATGTAAAATAAAAAGAACCCCATTACTTAGACACCCATACCCTTCATTAAAGACAGATATCTTGTCACCTAATATTTTCACGTCATTTATTAATGGTAAAAATAAAATATTATACTGTGTATAAAGAAGCTCATCATATTTTTCTTCGTTTAAGTTTTCTTCTTGGGGGAACAAATCTTCTGAATTTACAGAAAAAGGAAATGTTTTTGCTTCGCTTAAGTCATTCATTTGTTGATATATGAAATTTAATTTCCTTACTTGATTTAGTAGTTTGTTCTCACCTGAATTTTCACAAATATCCATTGTTTCTTTTACATATTTCTTGTACACTAAATCTAAAATATTAAATTTATAGTCCGTTAAGATTTTAGAAGAATTAGGATAGATAATTGACCTTGGATTCTTACCAATGTAGATTTTTCCTGTATTTTCAGATATGTCAATTTCCTCTTGATAATCCCCATCTAAGATTATTTCTATAGTATTTTTATAAATAGTTCCATAAACGTTTCTACAAAACAAACTTGGTTCATCATATAAATTATCAAGCATTCCATTATATTTATTGTATAATAGGAGAAGAGAGCATTTCATAAAAAAGTACTCAAGATATGTAAGAGATTCTTGAATTGAGTAGTTCATGGATCGTGTGTAAAATTCAATATCATATTTTGAAACTTTTAGTAATTCTTTAACAAATTTCTCATGAAAAGAAGCATTTTGAAAGTTTTCATCAGATGCAATAATTCCATTTAAATCAAACCAAAGCGTACCTGTTCCCAATCCTTGGTAGCGGTTTTCATAAAGCATATTAAAAATTTTTTCAACTTTACCATTCGTAGTCATTAGGTACCCATAAAGCTAAATCTTTTTGTGCTGTATCCAATATTTTTATACCAGATACATTTATTATCTCATTATAAATTTTTCTGGCATAATTATAAAAGTCATTTTCTATTTCCTTCTCATTTTTGGTTTCTGAATCAGACCAAGATAATTTTGGAAATTCTAGAACAATCGTTCCACTTACGCTATCTATACTAAATTTTACATTATAATTTTCTTTTAAATCATCACACTTTGAGATTATAAAAGATTTAAAGCCTGTAATTTTTATTTCTTTTTTCTCTTTAATCTCATTAATTTTTTCAGCCTCTTTTATAATAACCGTGTTGTTTGATTTATAATCAACTGTTTGTACACCATAATCTGGACAATTTGTGGAATCAATATTTATCTCATAAAGCCTATCAGAAAATTTTTCAAAACATAGTTCTCTTACTACTCTCTCATCAAACTTCATTTGCTCTAGACTAGATATATCAAATAGTCTCCGATATGTTGCAAATAACCTATTTTTCCCTATATTTCCTTTGTTAAATACTAGTAAATTTAGTCTTGAATTTTCATCTGAAAAATGATCTATATGTATAGTGGCAGAAATTACCTTTATTCTAAAATTATCTACTGATAAAAATGCATCAAGTTCATTAAACTTCGGACTTTTAAATCCATTTTTATGTACTTTTGCCATCATTACGTGTATATTGCTGTCATTATACTCATTAATACCAATACAACCGAAGTCATCGTTTCTTTTTAATATATTATTAGAGAATGTTGATAATATATTATTGAAATCAAATGGAACAACTGTACTGTATCTTGTAATTGATATTCTTCTATGTGAGTCAATATCAGAAGATTTAGTATCTAGTTCCCAATAGAAAGGTGTATCCGAGACTTGCATTTATAACACGTGTGATTGTTTATTAGTTTATAAAAAATTAAATAAAAACAACAAAATATACTATGAATTCAGGACAATTATCTTAAGATTTTAACCATAAAATGATAATTATGAGAAAATAATAGACAACGAAGATGTACATATAATTTTTAAGTACTATACTTAACTCTTTTTAAAAAAAAGGAAAAGAAAGGAATAAATAATACATCTTGAAGTTAATTATTAAAATATTATGTTAAAATAAGGCTCCTAGAAAGAAAAGCTCTCATTTGCGAATAAGTATTCACCTTTTAATTAAACGTTCTTCATAAAAATAATGATTAATTTTTGTTAGAACAACTTTCCAAAAAACAATTGTACAGATTTCTTACGTAGCGTTGCGTTTTTTGAGTGACCCACTCATAAGAGTACGATGAGATGATTCAAAACATCGCACTAAAATATCCTGTTTTAAGCCAGTTGTAAAATTATCCGCCAAACTCAAACACATATAACCAAAGCGTCGCCTGATATTTTTTGATATCCTAGTTGTAATGGACAGAGAAATCGGAGTCATAGACTCCAATTGATCACGAGCATTGTATAATTGCGAGGATGACAGGCAGAGGGAGAATGGAAGCTTGATATTTGTGATACCTTTTGATGTATTGCATTCAGTAAGAAAAATAGATCGTTTTCACTTGAAAAGTGTGCTGTCAAATTTAATTATAAAAATAATGATGAAATTGATGATGAAAATTTAATTTTTCCATTTAAGGACCAACAACGATCAAGATGGTGGCTGTCAACCGATAATGATTTTACATAAATATTTATAATAAAAAGATGGCGGCATTCGTCCGATATTGATTAAAAGTGGCTGTGTGACCGATAGTGATTTTACATAAATATTTACAATTAAGCCAAAAATAAACCCTTATTTCAAAATTGGCGGTTCTAAAATGGATCAAAATAAAAAAGAAAGAATAATATATTTTATTTTTCCGATAAATAGCATTTCCATTTATCAATCTTCATTTGATACTCAATTTTGATTTCTTCAATTTTTGCTTTTAATTTTATGATATCATCTTCATAACATTGAATTTGTGCTTTATAAACAGCATGTGAATCAGTTTTTTCATCATTTGGAAGTTTCAAACAAAGTTTACAAGTTTCAAGTGCTTCTTGATCTTTTTCTATCTGGAATTGATAAGGCTGGATTTTTGAAATCATTTCCATCTCAATGATACGAATTTCAGATTGAATTTTATAATTTTCAAATTCAGTATTTATTTTCAAGATTTCCTGTCTTTCAACAACATGCTTTATAGATTCCCTAGCAAGCACTTCATTTTCATTTTTAATTCTTATATATTCGGGACTTTCCGCAACATTAAGTTCTTTTTGAATAATTAAATGTGGAACAAATTTTAAATATAACTCCTTCTGCTGCTGAATGTTAGCTCTAAAATATGCTGCTTGAGTATCATCTAAAGCATGTCCCATCCAGAATTCAGTATGGAATGAATCACATCCGGCATTAAGTAAAGTTGAATTAAAATATTTCCTCATTGTATGTGATCTTATAAAATTATAACTTCCTGATTTTGAATTCTTTCTTGCTTTATTTGAAATTTCCTTATATATTTTCAGCATTGCATATTCTGATATTTTTCGAAGTTCTTCATCATGGGTTTCCAAATAATCATATGAAACTTTGTGAAGGATGAAAAGATAAGAATTTTCAGTCGTTCTTTGTTTTTCAAGTTGTGATTGCCTTAGTTTATTTGTTGTTTTAATTTGTCGATTTCGATATTCTAAGTAATCCCAAATTGCCCTAGATGCTTCAGGTGAAAAGAATGTGATGAAATCAACACCTGTTTTTTCTCTTCTTAAAGATAGGGTTGTAATTTCTGTTTCAGGATCATAACCTTTCTTAAATTCAGATAATTTTAAATTACGAACTTCGGTTGCCGCAAGTCCACTTGAAATTCCTGCTAACATGATAGCTTTCTCTAATGGATCACAAACAGCAATACAATCCTGTAAATCTTCCTTTGTAGGGATTTGATCATTTTCTTTCTTTGTTACAGGTCTTGAATCCCCCCTAATCTTTGGCGGAGCAATATCAAAAGACGTATAAAATGATTTAACGGCTGCAATTCTTCCTTTTACAGTAAAATCAGATAATCCTTGTTGAATTAAATCATCTCTAAAATCAAGGATATGATCTTTTAGTTGTCTTCTTCTTATGGGTAATCCCATTTCTTCTTCAGCTTGAGATAATAATTCTTCGGGAGTCATTCCAGTAAATTCTGTATACTGTTGCATCGAAAAAAGATAACTAATTTTAGTGCGATCTTTTGCTTTTATGTTTTTGAACCATTTTTTGACATTTAATTCATTTTTTAGTTCATCACTTTTCATCTAAAGTCACCCTTAATTTTGGGAGATACATAGCTAATTATATACAATTACCATAAATTACATATAAAATAATTCCAAACATATTCCCTGTTTGAAGTGCTTTATCGGAGTTCAAAACACAAATTTTGTTAAAATATGTCTGGTGAACACTGCAATACTGTTGTAAGCAAAGATAATAAAATTCGAAAGATAATTAACTGAAACTGATTCGCTGGAAAAGTAGAGGTAGTTTAGGGAATGAAAAAATATGATGCAATTGTTGTCGGGGCTGGCGTAAGCGGGCTTCTGGCTGCGCTAACGCTTTCCAAGCATGGAAAGAAAGTCCTTGTTCTTGAGAAGGGGGCGCATCTCGGGGGTAACTGCAATAGCTATATGGTAGACGGTTATCAGGTAGATACCGGAGCACATGCAATAACCCATCTGGTGGAAGGGCCTCTCCCAAGGTTGATAGACAATTATTTCGATTTCCTGCCCGTGTTTGAAGACTACGGGCATTATTATGTTAGAACTGAAAATGCCTTAACAAAAGTCCCTTCGAACCTGAAAGATTTCGTAACTTTTGACGTACTTCCAAGGAAAGACAGGCTTATCCTTTCACAGATATTGACAAAAGCCCTTACTCTTTCATCTTTCGGAATAGATCTCTCAGACCAGTCGGTTTATGATTTTCTCCCCAAGAACCTTTCCAAAGATACTTATGACTTTGTAGATACGATCTCAGGTTTTCTTTCCGGAAAATCAATGAAAGAGACCTCTGCTCAGCGTATTCTTTCTGGCAGCAGTTTTGTCAGGGATAGTATTACGCAGGAGCAGTTTGATGCCATGATCGGAAAGTTTGAGCCCAAAAGGCGGCAGTCTACCGAATCTATCCTTTCATCGGTTCTCCCGTATCACCTTCATGCTTCCCTGCAGGCCCGTGTGGACAAAGTTGCCCAGCCGTTTACATCTCTTGAAAGGCTTGCTACAAATAAAGTAAACTATTCCCAGGGGTATCCAAGAAAAGGGTTAAAGGCCCTTCTAAATGCCATTATTTATTCTTTTCCCGAGACTGTAGAGGTAAAAACAGAATGCGAAGTAACAGGCATCCTTGTGCATGACGAAAAGGTTTCAGGCGTGGAGGCAGATGAGATATACCTTGCTGATCTCGTTATCTATACAGGCTTTGCAACCGATCTCCCAAAACTTATTAATGACCTTCCGCAGGCATATAAAGAGGAACTGAAAGGGATCGTTCACACAAAAAGCCTGACAATCTGGCTCGGGTTAAATGAAGAGCTTCCCGAATTTAACTATACAGGCTCTGAGATCTGGTTTAAAGACTTTGCTTACTGGGCAATGCCTATCAGCAATTACGATCCATCTCTTGCCCCAAAAGATAAGCAGCTTGTAGGCTTTTCTTTCGTAATTGACCCGGAACAGACTGAGGAACATGAGCTCAAAAAAGCCTATGATACTGTTTTCCGTGCACTTCCTAATATCGAAAAGTATATTGATATGCAGCACGAGCAGATAATGATCCCTGAAAAAGCCGCAGTCACAATCAATGGAAAATTTGCGGATATCAGGACCCCTGTCAAAAACCTTTATATTGCAGGTACGGATACCGATAAACGCAGTATGGGAATTACCAGGGCATCATACTCAATAATTGAGCTCTTGAAAATCCTGAACGAGGACGGAAATCTTCATTAAGCCGAACAGGTAAAAAATTGAATTTTTCTTCCATTTTCTTTTATTTTCCTTTATTTTATTATTTTCTTTTATTCTCTTTTATTTTCTTCTATTTTTACCTTCCATCTTTTTTTATTCCCTTCTACTTCCCGTTCATTTTTTTTCTTTTCATTCCATTCCATTCTATCCTTTTTGCTTTCATTCTATCCTCTTTCCTTTCATCAGTTTTTTCTCTTAGAAAAACTTATAGAGGCTGCCAACCTATTTATATGAAACAACTGGAAAAAGCTGACATAAGTTACCATTTCAAGATTAGTTTTTAAATACGCAGGAACAAACTTAATCCCATAATTTGGATCTCTGGTGGTTGTGGAATGTCTGTTGAAAAAGATCCTGAAACAGGACAAGTTTCTGGTTTTGAACCTCCCTGGTTTTATGCGGCTGAAGAAAACAGCCTGGAAGAAGGAAAACTTTTGCATGTTGAACCCGGGGGTAGAAATGTGTTACTACTTAAAGCTGAAGGGGAAATTCATGCTTTCATAAATCTCTGCCCTCATGCAAGGTGTCCCATGGATAGGGGCACGCTGAAAGAATTTATTTTAACATGCATCTGCCACGGCAGAAAGTTCGATGTCAGGACAGGTGAGTGCCTTAATGATTCACTGCAGTTGAAACGGTATGACTGGAAAATTGAGGGCGGTAAGGTTGGGATCAAAATTGAATAAAGCCGGAAAAAGACAGTGATGAAAAATAGGAGCTGGTGCTGGAAAAAATGAACATGATATCCGTTGTTTAAGGTGTTTTTCGGATTAACTGTACCTGCAGCATGGAAAGAAGCCGCAACAGGAGGAAATAGTATTAACGGGAACTCAGACATCAAAGGAATTTTGAGCCTTTTTTCCGGGCTGATTAGCATATTTCTTTCTCTTTCTTTCTGGCTCGGAACAGGCAGCCTGTTCCTTACATCCTTTGCTATACCTTTTGCCCTTGCAGGGATTGTCCTTGCCCGATCCCGCCTCAAAAAAAGACAGGATATAACTGCACAGGCAGGACTTACAGCAAGTGTATTTGGTTTTTTGTTGAATATTGCATCATTCATCATGTTTCTTGTAAATTTCAGGTGAGCCTTTTTATAGAAAAGCCTGATTGCCATACTTTGCGCTTTCTGCTGACCACTTTTTAATTTCTCAGGAAAACTTTTTACCTGCAAGTTTATTCTGTTTTTGTTTTATAAAAGTGCCAAATATTATTTGTACTTGAATCCATTTTCGCGTATTTCAAAGGAATAAATCTTATATAGCAGCTCAATTCAATAGTAAACTATTTATATTTGAAATGGGTAATGAGATTCCGCTGTCCGGAAAGCAGGTAGATTTCCTGTACCGGGAAAGAAACGTGAAACCGAAAGAAGTGATGACGGGATGACAGATATCGAAATTTTTGATAAGTTAACTAACGCGATCGTAACTCAAAATATCGTAGTATGTGCACAAGTAACTCAGGAAGCCCTGAATGCAGGAATTCCGCCCCTTGACATTATCACAAAGGGCCTTTCCCCAGGAATGAAGATTATCGGGGATAGGTTCGAAGCTGCAGAGATCTTCCTGCCTCAGATCATGATGTCCGGAAAAGCCATGAGCAGTGCAATGGAAATCCTTACTCCCGAACTTGAGAAGACCAGGGTTGAAGGAGAAGAAGGAACAGGTCTTGCAATCACCTTTGTTGCAGAAGGAGACATTCACGATATCGGCCACCGCCTTGTTACAACCATGCTCGGAGCAAACGGGTTTGACATCCTTGACCTCGGAGTAGATGTTCTCAATGAGACCGTTGTTGAAGAGGCTGCAAAGCATAAAGGGCATAAAGTCATCCTTGTTGGGTCAGCCCTTATGACCACCTCCATGCTCGGCCAGAAAGACCTCATGGACAGGCTCAGGGAAGAAAACCTCAGGGACAGCGTAAAATGCATGTTCGGAGGAGCCCCGGTCTCTGACAAATGGATCGATGAAATCGGCGCGGACGCAACCGCAGAAAACGCTGCAGAAGCTGCAAAAGTTGCACTCAACATAATGAAATAACCCTGGGAGGCAAAAGCATATGACGTTCAGAAAATCATTCGACTGCTATGAGTTCTATGACAGAGCAAAAATAGGAGAGAAGTGCACCCAGGACGACTGGGACCTTATGAAGATCCCAATGAAAGCAATGGAGCTCAAGCAGAAATACGGGCTCGACTTCAAAGGAGAGTTTATCCCCACAGATAAGGACATGATGGAAAAGCTCTTCCAGGCAGGGTTTGAAATGCTTCTTGAGTGCGGTATCTACTGTACCGACACCCACAGGATCGTAAAATACACCGAAGACGAAATCTGGGACGCAATCAACAATGTCCAGAAGGAATTCACACTCGGTACAGGCAGGGACGCAGTAAATGTAAGGAAGAGAAGCGTAGGCGACAAGAGGAAGCCAATCGTACAGGGCGGTCCTACCGGGTCTCCGATTTCAGAAGAAGTATTCATGCCTGTCCACATGAGCTACGCTCTTGAGAAAGAAGTGGACACTATTGTAGACGGTGTCATGACATCCGTCCGCGGAAAAGCCCCTGTGCCAGGAAGCCCGTATGAAGTCCTCGCAGCAAAGACAGAAGCACGCCTTATAAAGCAGGCATGCGCTATGGCAGGACGCCCGGGAATGGGCATATAGGGCCCAGAGACTTCCCTGTCCGCCCAGGGAAATATATCCTCTGACTGTGTCGGAGGCCAGATCTCATCAGACAGCCACGAAGTCTCCCAGCTCAACGAGCTCAAGATCGACCTTGATGCAATAGCAGTAATAGCACATTACAAAGGAAACAGCGACATTATCATGGACGAACAGATGCCAATCTTCGGAGGTTACGCAGGCGGCATTGAAGAGACCACGATTGTCGATGTTGCAACCCACATCAACGCTTTTGTTATGAGCAGTGCAAGCTGGCACCTTGACGGCCCTGTCCATATACGCTGGGGATCAACAAACACAAGGGAGACCCTGACTATTGCAGGATGGGCATGTGCAACTATTTCGGAGTTTACTGACATGCTCTCAGGAAACCAGTACTACCCATGTGCAGGCCCGTGTACTGAAATGTGCCTCCTTGAAGCTTCAGCTCAGTCAATTACGGACACGGCATCAGGCAGAGAAATCCTGTCAGGTGTTGCATCAGCAAAGGGTGTCGTGACTGACAAGACAACAGGTATGGAAGCAAGGATGATGGGAGAAGTAGCAAGGGCAACTGCAGGTGTGGAAATCTCAGAGATTAACAGGATCCTTGATAAGCTTGTTGCACTTTATGAGAAAGACTATGCTAAAGCACCGGCAGGAAAGACCTTTCAGGAATGCTACGACGTAAAGACGATTACCCCAACTGACGAATATATGCAGGTCTACGACGGAGCAAGAAAGAAGCTCGAAGACCTGGGACTTGTATTCTAAAAAAAATTACAGGTCAACTGATACGGGCTCTCATGCCCTGATCAGTTATTTCTCTGCGACTTAAATTACCGGTATAGTTTCTTTCTTTTGATAGTTTCTTTTTTGAAAGTGAAATGGTTTAAGAAAAGAAAGCTATTATTTATTTTTCTCCCGATTCATTAATACAGTAATATGAATCGCTGAACCCGACTCTTTTCGCAACAGGACACCCAGGGCATATACAACCTTTTTCTTCGCTTATGTATCTGCTTTTCGGTATTGTATCAAAGCAAAACCCGCCTTTCTCCCCGCCTTCAATCCATGAAGGGCAGTCAGGGCAGATACACATCTGTGTGACAATCTCTTCCTGTTTTTCAATCGACGGAATACGCATTGCCTCTTCCATATAGTTCCCCTGTTCAGAATCTCTTATTTATCCGCTGTAATATTAGGCTTTATTTTTTAAAAATATCTGTCTCGCCCGATTTCCGACTCGCCCGATTTCCGACTCGCCCGAGTCCCGCCTCGGGAGGACGGGGTCCTTTTCGCTTTGCTCAAGAGGACTAATTTTTGGGTTAAGATACCCAAGTTCCGTCTCGGGAGCCCACTGTCCTTTCCGAGGTACACTTCGAGATTGCATGAAATCTTCTATTTCATGGATTGCAATGTAATCGCAACAGTATGCAGTCCTTTTCGCTTGGCTCAAGAGGACCAGTTTAAAACCATAGAATAATCCGAGTTAAAGAGGACTGAATTTAGATAAAGCGATGGGTCTCGAGAAGAGGCGCCAATTTGCAGGTTGTGGCATTATACTTGGCTGGAGTGGGGTAAGATTGGAAAAAGGTGAAGAAAGTAGTTGCTCACGAGTCATGGTTAGAAACGGACAGGAAGAAGGGATGAAACCTATCCTTCTGGAGTAATCGTTTCGATTCTCGTGTGTGTGTGAAATGAGGCTTTGATTTACTCGTAAGCAACCGGTATCTTACTACCGTATAATTCTATTTATAGATTTCGATAGAGAAGAGATTTACTTTTTAGATATTTTTAATAGTAATGTTAGAAAGGATCAGGCAATTATTTTTTTTATGAACTGGAAAGTAGAATTTGTCAGTACCTTATCTATTCCTGTTATGAAAAAGCTAATATCCTCTCATATCTATACTTAATTAAGAGAGAATCTGGGGGCATAAAGGATTCTACCACTTGATGAGCATGAGGCTCTGGAGATCGGGTTGGCTTCGGTAGACGAGAAAGATGAAGCCGGTGTAATCGAGATCCTTTACTACCTGTCAGGGCTTGCAGCCAGATATGCAAACGAAGGATTGGAAAGTGATACTAAAAGGCTGATCGAATACATAAAAAAGATAGGGATAGCGTCGGCTCTTGCCGGGCAGGAAACGGTCGTTACAAATACGATTCTACTTTTTTCCCCTGTCGCAAAAGAGGCTTGCAGGCAGGGGATGGAGAACGCACTTGTATGTATCGCGCTTGCACTTGGGGAAATCGGAAAGGCGGCGGCAGGGCAAAAAATGGAGGGTCCGGCAAAAACTGCAGCTACATGCCTGGGAGAGATGGGAAATACCCCAGGCTTTACAAAAACCAGAAAAGAAATAATTGCAGTCATTTTCGCTCTTGGGGAGATTGGAAAAAGCTTAACAAAGCAAAGTTTGGGAGATGTTGCAAACAGTACAGTAACTTTACTGGGGGAAACAGGAAAAGCTGCAGCAAGTCAGAAATTCGAAGACGCAACATTAAACGTTGAGTTTCTGTTGCAGGAAATAGGAACCGGGGCTATTGAAAAAAACCTGCAAGAAACTGCCAGTACCAGTGCCCGTCTACTTGGGGATATTAGTAGAGTTGCTGACAGACAGGGGCTTGAAAGAGCATTACTCCAGGCAGTATATTCGCTTGAGGCAATAAAATTTGATGCGGAAGACCGCTATCTTATGAGTGCGTCCATTATTGCTGAAGTGGCTCTCATGCGTTTTGAGAGTATGGATCTCGATAAACTTGAAGAAAAAGTTAATGAAAGTTTTAGAGGGAAGAGAAGGCTTACTTATACTGATTAACAAGTTTCACGGACTGACAAGTTTCTCGAGTCCTGGTGAAATTTTCAGGGCAAAAATCCACAGAGACCTGGATTGTACAAAAACTACTTCTGCAAAAGAAGAGGGTTGAACGGTTAGTGTTTTCTCATATAGATTACCTTTCCGGAAATACGAAATTCAAAAGGGGTGTTCAGAATGTCTATTTTAAATGAAGCCAGGGCAACAGACATTGGCTTGAGCTCTGTAAAGGATAACAATGAACTGGGAGTATTGAGATCTATTGACTATTTAACAGAGCAGGGAACAAAATACATAAACAAAGGGCTTGAACCTGATGCAAAAAGAACCATTATCAGTATAAGGGATATTGGAAATGCTGCAGTCCTTCAAAGAATGGAGCTTGGGGTTCTGATCTCCCTGGTCTCTCTGGGAAGAATGGCCGAGGTTGCCAGAGAGCAAAGAATGTTTAACACCGGTTTAAGTATTATTTATTCTCTCTGCGCTGTTGGAAAGTCCGCAGTTGGACAGGAGATGGAAGCAGCGGTCAGGATTGCGGTTGCCTATCTGGGGGAGATTGCGAACTCCGCGTCGCTCCATAATCTTGAGAGGGAGTCTCTTGTATCTTCTCTTGCCATAGGGGCCATAGGAAAAGAAACATCCAGACAACAGACTATAAGGGTTCCGGAGAATGGGGGACTTTTTTCTTCCGGACCAGGCATTCTTTTATCTATCCAGGGAATGGAACTGTCCTTCCTTTCAGAAGAGGTAAAAAATAATCTGATGCAAATTACTGAGCACAGGGGAGAGATTCATCCCTTTCGGCACACGCCTGTCCTGCCTGACTACCATTTGTCAGATACAGAATTCAAAAATTTTGAGAATATAATTATGAAGGCTTCCAATGCACTTGGAACCATAATGCTTGAACCTAAAGAAAAATTCCTGGTCAGCTATATGCTTGTAACAAAACTTTCTATTGAAACTTTTAATGGTTCAGAATACATTCATGAAGCTGAGTCCTTTGAATAAGTGAAATTGCTCTGAAATAAGGTCCAACCTGCAGTTCAGTTTCATCCATAAATTTAATTATCATTATTCGCTGGAATCCGGTTTTTTTACCCTTAAGTTCAATTGGCACTTTTTTGCAGGAATCCTGCTTCAAAGAACTTATTACTTATCTTTTTGCCTGCTGAAAGAGATATTTTGAGACTCAACGACAGCCTCAACAGTTAAGAATTTATTCAGCGAATAATCTCTATTACAAAATAGCAATCATAATAATCTCCCGATTTCATAGAGTAAGCCAGACAATATCCTGCAATAGTCATATCAAATTCAATAGTTTTATGCCATATAAAAGATTTAAACTGATACTAAATGGCATAACATGTACATAATGGCTTCAGGAATATGCAGGAAAAAGACGCTTCAATCATAAAATAATGTATACTGACAAAAAGGGGCAAAAAGAATGATCACATTAAACGAAGCAGAGGCTGTCGATGCAGGTTTATCGTCGGTAGAGGAAAGAGATGAGAGCAGAGTTTTTCAGGCCCTTGATTCACTTACCGGAATTGCAGAAGATTTCGTTTCTGAAAACGAAGAAGAAGATGCTGCCAGGGTTATCCTGTCGATTTCTGACATTGCACAGGCAGCTGCACAGGAAGGTATGGAACTTGTTGCAATTAACTCAGCCCTTGCCCTGGGAAAACTCTCAAAGGCAGCTGCAAAAAAAGGATACAGGTCAGCTCTGAATAAGGCAATAATAGCAACAGGAAAAATCGGGAAGTCAGCAGCTTCCAGTTCACTTGAAGCAGGCTCAAAAGTAGCCGCCACAACGCTGATGGAGATCTGGAAGCTTTCCTATCCTGATGAGAAAGATAGGGAAGAAATGATTGCGTTTTCCCTGCTCCTGAAAGATATAGGAGCCGCTGCAGCGTCACAGGGGATGGAAGAAGCTCTGCTTAATGCAGTAACCTGTCTTGGAGAGGTTGGAAAAAAAGAAGCAGAAGAAAGTCTTGAAACCGAAACTATCAATACCCTTCTGTTACTTGAAGAAATAGGCGGAATTGCCGCAGAAAAATACTTTGATGAGGCTCTGAGTTCAGTAGCTCTTTCGATCGAAGATACAGGAAAGCTTTCTTTAAAGAAAGGGATTCGGGAGGCTGCACTCCAGAGTCAGTGGGCTCTTGAGACTTTAAAAATACAGGCTGAAGAAAAATTCCTGGAGAATTCTCCTGTTGTCATAGAAATGGCCCTTGACAGCTTTAAATTTACGGATATCAAAGAAACCGAAGAAAACGTAACGAGACTAGAAGAGATTAAGGAACTGCAGAAAAAAGTGTATTCGAGTCTATAAAGTAAAGACTTTAAAGCCTGTTTTTCTTTTTATATTCCTTACCAGGAATTATTCTTAAAATAGTATCAAAAAATTATGCTGGTAGGGGAAAGGTAAGGAGTGGAACCCTTTCCCCTGCACGGAGGTTGTGTAGATGGTGCTCTTAAGGGTAAATATGCCATAAACCCGTAAGAGTTATTATTCATATGATATATATTATACATGTAATGTATTTAACTTTTTTCCTTAAATTTAAATGTTCGGCTGCTTTGACTAATTATTCTGATAACTTTTCAGTTAACGGAGTATATAAAACATATAAAAAAATTCACGACTATATAAAATCATTAATATAAAGGAAATTCGATTCCCGGATTTAAAAAGTTAATTTTAGATTCAAAAACTTATAAAAAATTCATCTTTGTAAAAACTTACCCGAAGCAATAATTTTCCTGCTGCTTTAATTTAGATATCTGAACCAAAAATATAAGTCGTACCGACAGTATTAAGCAAAAACTGTTCCGGCATCCTTTCAGCAAACTGGTTTATTGCTTTCCAGCCAGTGCAGTGCATTGGCACGATATAGTCAGGATTAATTCTTTTCATTTCATTAATTGTAGGCTGGATAACAGGATCAAATACCTGCCCTGTAAGGTGGAACCCGCCCATAACTGCGTGAACGCGGCCAGTGCCTGTAATTTTCTTTGCGTATTCTACTGTATTGATAATCCCTGCATGGGCGCAGCCGCTGATAACAACAAGCCCCTTGCCTTTCAGTTTTATTACAAGTCCCTGGTCGTCCCTGAAGGGGTCAGTTACCCATTTTCCATCAATTTTAGCCTCAGCCCATGGAAATCCCTTCTCGAATTCGATCTTACGCTCAATCTCCCCTGTTGTATGGATGAGACCGTTAGCAATCGGGAAAACTTTTTCGGATTTGATGATAAGGGCTCCTGAGTCTTTTATAGCTGTTTCGTCAAGTGCAGGAACATTAGCCGGGTGCCCGATTGCAGGAATATTCAGCCTGCGTTCAAGAAAGGCATCCGGATGAAGAATAAGCGGAACCTGTTTATTCTGTTCATTACTTACAAATTTCAAAAGCTCTTCAAGCCCCAGAAAATGATCAGGATGCCCGTGACTCAGGGCAACAGCTTCTATCCTGCCGAGGTCCACCTTCAGAAGCCTGGAGTTGCCAAAAAGGCAGGCAGGGGTTACGGCTGCATCCAGCAAAACGGTATGCTTTTCATTCCCTGCATAAACTTTGATTAAGCAGGAAAGCCCATGCTCTGCAAGCAGGATTTGCGGAAAAGGAACCTGAGGTCTTCTGTATACGCCTGTCCTTTCCACCAGAAGCATATCCGTATAATTATCCACAAGAATTGTTACTTCCAGCCGGTCAGCTTCGCGGATGCTCAGTTCACTTATATCACTCGCGTTACTCATAATAAGCGCCTACAACTTTGTTTACCTGACCGTTTTTTAATCAATGCTACATATGATTTGTACAGACTTTATAGCGGGAATCTTAATAAGTTTTTCAAAAATATCTTTATCGTGTAAGCAGAGATTAACAAAAATCAGAGATTCTTTACACCCTGAAAACGGGCTTACAGGTTCGAAAAGAGTAGTTTTTCAGGTTTAAGGGATGATAAAAGTAATTTTGCAGATCATCGGGATATTTATTTGAAGTCCCAAAATATAAAGTAACAAAGCGTCAGGATTCTCATTACTTAAAATAGGTTGACAGGATCACCTTAAAATAAGATAAGGGAATTTGAAGCAAGATTTCCCGAAGAAAAAACCATATTTTTCCGCCCATCCGGGGAGGCAGGGTGTGTAATGATTTTTCGCGAAAAAAGTTACTCTAAACCAATTACATGGGACAGATATTATGGCAAATGACTCTAAGGCAAATGATTCTAAAAAAAATACAGGTAAGACAGACAAATCGGGTAGAACGGGCAGAAAAGGGCAGACAGGTAGGCCAGACAAAACAAACAGAGCGGGTAAAGCTGGCAGCACAGGCAGGAAAAGTGAAGGTAAGGTAGGTAAAGCCAGTGAGACAGCCTATGATCGACTAAACAGAGCCCTAAAGCCATATGAAAAAATCCTTGAAAAAAATCCAGAGGATACAGCCGCATGGGCAGGAAAGGGTTCAGTATATCTAAAGCACAGGATGTATAAGGATTCCCTGAAAGCCTTCGAAAAAGCACTCGAGATAGAACCCGGGAACCCTGCTTACCTTTATGAAAAAGGCTTCGTGCTTTTGCAGCTCAACAGGGATGAAGCTGCCCTGAATACTTTTGACAGCCTGCTTGAAATAAAACCGGACAGCGAAAAAGCCTGGAATCTCAGGACTTCAGTTCTTTGCAGGCTTGGGCAGCAGGAAAAAGCTCTTGGAGCTGCGGAAAAAGCCCTTGCTTCCAATTCCAGACTCGCAGGCGCATGGCACGCAAAAGGCTCTGTACTTGCTGATCTTGGCAGATACGAAGAAGCAATAGAAGCTTATGATTCCGCCCTTAAAAACAACCCTGATATGGCGAGAGCCTGGGAAGGAAAAGCTTTTGCTCTCTACAGCCTGGACAGGCCAGTTGAGTCCATAATAGCCTACGAATCTGCTCTTAAAATAAATCCTGACAACGCAAAAACCTGGGCAGGAAAAGCGATGGTCCATCTCAAATTGGGCAAGTATAGGAAAGCGCTTGAGCCTTGCAACAAAGCTATCTCGATAAAGCCCGATTTTGCCGATGCCTGGTACTGTAAAGGCCTTGCTCTTTCGGGGATGGATAAGAATGAAGAGGCTCTTGGAGCTATTGAGAGAGCCCTCAGGATCAATCCGGAACACGCCGACGCCCTGAAAGCCCGAAGCGCAGTAAGTTCCAAGCTCGGAATTGACCTTGATGAAGATGAAGAAGAAATGGAAGAAGAAAAGCCTGCAAGAAGGAGTGTTTGGACAAGGAAAGAGCCAACAAACGAGATACTGAAGAGAACCGGAGTGCAGGGAAACGGGCAGAGAGAAGATAAGAAAAAGAAGAAAGAATGGACAGGAAAAGAGCCGAAAGAAAAAGGAAGCCGGGAAAATAAAGGTCTAAAGAGAGAGCAGAAAGGCAAAGTAACCAGGAAAAATATTGGAAAAAGAAATGAGGAAAAGGGATAATATTCCATATTTTTACGTGCTGGAAATGCATTACCGGCTAAATGCAATTACCTCAGGGAGTCCGCATTCAATAAATACCTGAGCGAGAGTTTTTCCAAGATGTCCGGCTCCAATTATGCCAGTTGTATAATTAACCGGAAGGATCTTACCTTTCCAGGCCATGCAAGAACCTCTTTTTATTATGGATAGAATTAAAGAGCTGGAAGATTATCCAAATGAGCCCTGCTCTAATAAGCTGTTTCAGGGCTTGAGATTTTTCAGAGAGCTTATTCAGAGGTTACATCGAAATTGTTTACATAGAATTGATAATTGTTTCTAAAACTGCAGGCAATTGTAAGTTCATATTATTAACTTTCCATCTTTTTTTATACTTATTCATTCGTACCGACTCCTTTAGATAGGTTTTTATAGTATGAAGTTTCTTCATCCCAAAAAAATTGGTCCGATATTACGGGTTTGTAAAAGTAACTTAATAATCTGAAGGCAATTTCATGATCCAAAACGTCACTCAAATATATGAAATGACTCGTTCGGTAGTAAATCCTTTAAGACACGGATTGAGTACTTTGTTAAGCACTTTTAACCATATGGAATTCAATAAGCCTCTTTACTGCTTCACTCTGCCTGGTTTCATTCTTATGGCAGGAGGCCTGCATATGAGCCTTGATCTTGCACTAACTTCTTATCCTGCCGGGGGTTTTGATATTGAGTCTGCGGTATGGATATTCTTACTAACTTTCATAGGAGTCTTTATGTCTTTTGCAGGAATCCTGCTTCATTCGATAACCGGGTTAATCAGATATAAAACAAAAAATGCTAAAACAAAAAAATGCTAAGAATATAGAAAAAGTATAAGAAGGTACGGAAGAAGTTACATACTTTCAAGAGTTATGATATCTTTATCGAATTGCCATAAATACTTTAAAAATCAGGAAAGCTAAAACTAGGGGTAATAGTAAGCCTGATTATTATCTTAATAAAAAAAGTAGGTTTAATATTAAATTATATTCGACGAATTTTCAGTTTATATTCGACGTATGTCCAATTCATACTCGATTTATATTCTATTTATATCAATTTATATTCTATTTATGCCCAACTTATATTTGATTTAATATCTTATCGGGCTAGAGCCGTATCTCGTACCTGTTTTTCTTTCCTCTTCTACTTTTATTTTATGCCAGCCAGAACGATTCTCTTTCTTACGCATAGCCTTTTTTACAGCATAAGCAAGCCCTGTTGTTGCGAGGACAAAACCCACTACTTTGATACTTGTATACACAATAATTCACCCCAACTTATTATTGCATCTGATTATTTATGAAGGTACGCAAACAGGCAGAAAGTCATTATACAGTAAATGAATAATAAACATTAATCTGATGCAGGTTCTAAAATATTAAAAAATATAGAAAAAATATTGAAGAAATATAGAAAAAATATTGAAAAGATTAATTTTAATGTTTTGAGATTTGAAGTATTCTGAATAAATAGTCTGCAAGCTGGCAATATTATTGCTGAAAAATGTTGCATTTAGAAATTATTGTACTTCGGCAACGATAACAACGTAGTTTTTCCCGTATTTTTCAGCACAGGCAGGGCATGTTGTATACCACATGTACCATTTTTTAATTTCCTTTCCCTGGCTTTTTGCGTATCCTTCAAAGTCCGCACACCATTCTCCTGTTTTTTCGAAATTTCCTTCATAGGCTTTTGTCAGGAACTTTCCACTCAAAGTTACGTTTTCAGCCCCTGCTATCTCTCTATCAACAGCCAGATAAAGATCCATATTGCTTTCTGAGGTGTGGTCCGAAAGGCAGAGCCAGTCAGGCATGTCGGCGCCAGTCCGGATGGCTTTTTCGTTCATCCTTGTAATTACCTCTCCAAAATTCAGAGGTGCGTAAAACTGTGTCGTGACTGAATCTTTGATGAACCTTTTATTGTTCCATTCAAGGACTTTTCCATCCCAGAGGGCGGGATCAAAACGGGGGCAACATTCAGGAGTTTCGAGTTCGCTGGTCACAAATTTCACCCTGACAAATAATAGCTTTTGAAGTTATTTTAGGCTTTGGTTTCAACATTATTTAATTTCAGCCGAATACCCTGAAGTTGTTCAAAATCTGGAGACCGATAACTGGAATTATATAAGAAACAACAGCTGTGAGCAATTTCATTTTCCTTAACTTGTTTTCAAAAAAGCAGTTTTTACCACTCTTTTGTTAAAAAAAGTAGGATACTGGTCTTGAGATAATGTCCTTGTAAGCTTTTCAGGCCCAGAATGATAATATGCAGGAATATATTCAAACCACAATTTCTCATTTCCCAGATAAAACCTTATTTTTGCATCAAAAGCAACCGGAAGATAATTATCACTACTTCTCGCTGGCTCGATCCTTGTTTTAATGGACTTTGCTCACGAATATGTCTTTTTAATTATTTCATCGGATAGTCCTCTTAACCAAGTTGATCTTCCTGAAACCAGATCACACATTTATAAAATACTCGTCAGCTGGAATTATTTTCATGACTATCAATTTAATAGTAAATGATGATTGATTTTACTATTTTACTTTCATTATTAAAAGATCCACGGTTATCTAAATATCTGCCCTTAAAAGAATCATTTAAAGTTAGGTTAATTTGTTTATCACCATTTAAATCATGATTAATTTCTGATCCGGTACAATCTACAAAAACTAAACCTTTATCAGTTGTATTGAAAACATTGAATGCATGAGTAGCCCTTAAATTTTTAAATTTAACTTCAACCAGGCCACATCTTATTCCCTGTTTTTCAGCATTATTATGAACCGTTTGAGCATAGTTTACGCAGTTCCATTTATTATTAACATATTTTGTTTTATCAGTTTGATCTTTAGAAATGAATTCTAAAACTTCATTATAAGGTACATTCTCTGCACTATCATTATTGATAAACATTAAATTTCCATGATAATTAATATATTTAAAATTATTATCAATTTCATATTCTATACTATAATTATCTTCTAAACGCTGTATCGGTATTATAGTATAGTAATTTTCAATCGTAGCCAATGTATTTAAAAAAATCATAATTATAATAATCATTAGAATGAAACGTTTTGTAATTTTCATACTTCAATCCTTTTTTTAATGGATCTTGCTCTGGAATTATATACGGTTTAAATTATATAAAGTTTAGTATGATGTTTCAAGCCCTGTTTTAGCGGCTGTTACCGTTTTAAAGGCTATTTTCCCTGACATTCAGCAGATTATTAAGTAATTTCAAATCTAAAAACCAATATTAAACATCTTATTGTGCTCGAACTGTCTAATCTTCGAAACATCCCTGTTTTTATTCTGGTCAACAAATAACTAAAGTTTTAATAAGAGCAGTAATTTATAATTTTTTCATTTTTCCTGATCTATTATTTAAGAAAAGTTTAGTTTTACTGCTCTTTTAACACAAAAGAAGGATACTAGTCCTTAGCTAATGTCCTTGTAAGCTTCTCAGGCTCAAAATCATAATATGCAGGAATATATTCAAACCCCAACTTCTTATTTTCCAGATAGAACCTTATTTTTGCATCGAAAGCAACCGGAAGATAATTCTCATTATCTGCGGGCATATCCCTGTATAGCAGTTGCTGTTCTTTCAAGCTTAACTGCCTATTTTCGAGCTGCAAATTATAAACTCCGTGAGCAATGCCTTCCATTGTATAGTCACGGACAGTCGATGAGACCTGCCTCATTATTCCGGTTATTGCTGAGGTACTTTTGTGTTCTGCTAGCTCGTACCGAAATACGCTTTTACACCATTGAAATCTTTTTTAACTTTACCCCTTCTCTCATCAGAAGCCAGAAAATATATCTTTCCGCAGGTAACAGTGGTCATGTCGAACCGAAAACCGTGCTCGGATTGTACCAGGTTTGAAAAAAATATTTCATCGGAATAAACCCCTTCCAGTTTGCCTTCTTCAAGCTGATAAATCACTTTAGCCTTGACAAGTTTTCTATCAATCGCGTGATTCTTTAGAAAACCGACTATTTTTTCTCGGCAGTGCTGGAATTCTGGTGGTATTTCCCTTCTGGTGGTACTGCATTCATAAAAATCTCACCTGATTTCTTTGACTAAAAAATAATCAGCCTTATCGTTTATCTGATTATATTTAACAGCGCCTTATGTTTTAACAGCTCTTCAAATCAGGTATCAGAAGGAAAATAGGAAACAGAAAGGAAATAGAAAAAAATCCCTTAACCTGTGGCGTATCTCCAGGCCAGGAAGTATTTCGGTTCAGAAAGAAACATCTTTCGGGTCAAAGTATTCGGGATCAAAACCTTCTCCCAGCCATAACACAGTGTCTTCATATTCCTCATGCTCAGGATCTTTAAGGATCTCCAGCATCTCTTTATAGCCCCATATCCCCCCGCTGTCTTCCGGAACAGCTGCCCTTTTTCCTGCAGTACAGATGGGATACTCTACCCCCTCTTTTCGAGGAAGGATTTTTTCAAGCCTGACTTTTACCTTCCAGTTGTCCCCGAAATCGTAGGTGTATAGAGCCTCCTTGTTTTCCAGCGTAAAGTAGTTAGAGAGTTTTGTTTGCTTTTCCGGTACGATAGGCCCTCCAAAAGCTTCAAAATCATCTCCTTCAGCCCCAATTTTGTCAAGCATACCAGTCTTCGGGTTTACCATCTCGAATTCGTGCAGGTGATAATCTTCCCAGTCCATTACAGCCTGGATAGTCTTATGAAGATCAAGAAAAGTATAATTTTCCGGCACCTGGATTCTCCGCCAGATCTGAGGAGTAATGCCTTTCATGGAAAGCTTCAACTGGTAAACCTTCTCGAAAGTATTTTTCATGAATAATTCACCAGAATAAATTATTTGAGTTTCCCTATTTCAGGTTTTGGGGGTTTTTATCCAGTTACAGCTTCCGGTCAGAATTCCTGAAAGAGAACGGCTTCTTTACAGGCAGATGTCTTCTTACAGGCGGGAAGATTGAAATCCTTTTAATAATTATCGCTTTAAAAATAAATGCTAATTGATTTTGCGATTTTACTTTCATTTTTAAAAGATCCACGATTATTTAAGTATCTACCTCTAAAAGGTTCATTTAAAGTTAAGTTAATCTGTTTATCGCCATATAGATTGTAATTATTTTCTGATCCGGTACAATCTATAAAAACTAAACCTTTATCAGTTGTATTAAAAACATTAAATGCATGAGTAGCCCTTAGATTCTTAAATTTGACTTCAACCAGGCCGCATCTTATTCCCTGTTTTTCAGCATTATTATGAACTGTTTGAGCATAGTTTACGCAATTCCATTTATCTTTAACATATCTTGTTTTATCTGTCTGATCTTTAGAAATGAATTCCAAAACTTCATCATAAGATACATTTTTTGCACTATTATTATTGATAAACATTAGATTTTCGTGATAATTAATATATTTAAAATTTTTATTAATCTCATATTCTACACAATAATTATTTTCTAAACGCTGTACAGGTATTATAGTATGATAATTTTCAATCGTGCCCAATGTATTTAAAAAAACCATAATTGTGACAATCATTAGTATGGAACGTTTTGTAATTCTCATATCTCAATCCTTTTTTCAATGGATCTTAATCAAGAATTACATACAGTCTAAACTATATAAATTTTAGTATAAGGTTTCAATCCTTGTTTTAATGGATCTTGCTCGCGAATAACTCCGCCGTATTTGAATCTTAAAAAAGGTTGTGTTTCAATCCTTGTTTTAATGGATCTTGCTCGCGAATCCATCCTCAACTGTACGGGTTTGTGTACCTACTAAAGTTTCAATCCTTGTTTTAATGGATCTTGCTCGCGAATCATCGGGATAATAAACGTTTCGAATAATACGGTATAGTTTCAATCCTTGTTTTAATGGATCTTGCTCGCGAATCTTATCAATATCATCAGAGGAGAAAACATCGAAGGTTTCAATCCTTGTTTTAATGGATCTTGCTCGCGAATTTTCCATCCTGGTAAAAGGTCAGGGGATCCACTGAGTTTCAATCCTTGTTTTAATGGATCTTGCTCGCGAATATCTCCTAATTACGATAGGATCACCTGAAGCCACGTAGTTTCAATCCTTGTTTTAGTGGATCTTGCTCGCGAATTATTTGATTGTGAGAGATGATACAAACGAACCCATGATGTTTCAATCCTTGTTTTAGTGGATCTTGCTCGCGAATAATTTAATTTGCGGAAACTATTTATATCATAACTTCGTTTCAATCCTTGTTTTAGTGGATCTTGCTCGCGAATTCAGGGCTGAGAGATGACGCAGGGACATTGAAGTTGTTTCAATCCTTGTTTTAGTGGATCTTGCTCGCGAATGGAGAGCTCGAGAAATGGAAGCGGGAAGTCAGAAATGTTTCAATCCTTGTTTTAGTGGATCTTGCTCGCGAATCAGCTCTCCTGCGTTGATTCTTTCCTGGAAGTGGTGTTTCAATCCTTGTTTTAGTGGATCTTGCTCGCGAATCAGGTGTTAAGAAATACCTGCCAGATGGTTCTACAGTTTCAATCCTTGTTTTAGTGGATCTTGCTCGCGAATACTCCTTCAGCGCATCCAGGGGATTTGGTTTACTGGTTTCAATCCTTGTTTTAGTGGATCTTGCTCGCGAATAAAAAAGAAAACGAGGATTAGACCCCGTTTTTATACAGGTTTCAATCCTTGTTTTAGTGGATCTTGCTCGCGAATATCTTCAGACTACAAAAGCCCATGCCAACGCTCTCCGGGGTTTCAATCCTTGTTTTAGTGGATCTTGCTCGCGAATATGAAAAAATCCTTCTTCATAATCCATCATTCCATGATGTTTCAATCCTTGTTTTAGTGGATCTTGCTCGCGAATAAATAGATGTCGAGAGAATGGAAAATCTTGTATTAGGTTTCAATCCTTGTTTTAGTGGATCTTGCTCGCGAATTAATTCGGACGATTTCGCTATTGGTGTAGCAGTATGTTTCAATCCTTGTTTTAGTGGATCTTGCTCGCGAATTTGGAAACTATCGTTCCTGTATTATTATTCCCACTGTTTCAATCCTTGTTTTAGTGGATCTTGCTCGCGAATCAATGATGTATCAGGCTGATACACTCCCAGGAGCTTTGTTTCAATCCTTGTTTTAGTGGATCTTGCTCGCGAATCATCTGCACAACAGACACCGCCGTCAGCAAGAGTGTTTCAATCCTTGTTTTAGTGGATCTTGCTCGCGAATTCTGACTTTTACCGCATCCCGGGTCACCAACCATGTTTCAATCCTTGTTTTAGTGGATCTTGCTCGCGAATAAAGAAATAAAAACCAAATTCCCGGAAAGATTTTAGTTTCAATCCTTGTTTTAGTGGATCTTGCTCGCGAATTATGAAATCCAGGCTTATATTCTCAATGAACTCTTGTTTCAATCCTTGTTTTAGTGGATCTTGCTCGCGAATTCCTGAAGCACATACCATAACCTCCCAGACGAACACCCGTTTCAATCCTTGTTTTAGTGGATCTTGCTCGCGAATGCAAGAAAATTATCTGAAATGAGTGGATATCCAGTATGTTTCAATCCTTGTTTTAGTGGATCTTGCTCGCGAATCTCATTACACCTATCACAAAATTCTTTGTGTTTTCGTTTCAATCCTTGTTTTAGTGGATCTTGCTCGCGAATTTTGGCTTCACGGTGAATCCTTCGCTACCAAGTTCTTGTTTCAATCCTTGTTTTAGTGGATCTTGCTCGCGAATAAGCATCACCCATTTTTAGGTGAGCGTTAATTACAGTTTCAATCCTTGTTTTAGTGGATCTTGCTCGCGAATAGGATAAGGGAACTTGAAGAAGGAAAGGAGAGTGAAGTTTCAATCCTTGTTTTAGTGGATCTTGCTCGCGAATCAGTATGACTGGTGCCCGTACCCTAGATGTCCGTCTGAGTTTCAATCCTTGTTTTAGTGGATCTTGCTCGCGAATCTCAAAATTATACATTACTATGTTCACCCTGCATAGGTTTCAATCCTTGTTTTAGTGGATCTTGCTCGCGAATATATCCATAAGCCGGATATAACCTATCTGTAACATGTTTCAATCCTTGTTTTAGTGGATCTTGCTCGCGAATAACGAGAAAGGCAGTCTTCTCGGTCTGCTGCTGTTGTTTCAATCCTTGTTTTAGTGGATCTTGCTCGCGAATATACTATTAAAGCTAATTACTTACTATGGCAGCACAAGTTTCAATCCTTGTTTTAGTGGATCTTGCTCGCGAATGTCTGTTAAGATTGTAATATTTCCTCTCGTAGTTTGTTTCAATCCTTGTTTTAGTGGATCTTGCTCGCGAATCTCCTATATTATCCGCACCCGGTTTTATTACATGGGTTTCAATCCTTGTTTTAGTGGATCTTGCTCGCGAATTAATATTTTGGGCTATAGATCCTGGTACACGTTTGGTTTCAATCCTTGTTTTAGTGGATCTTGCTCGCGAATACGATTGTAAAAAGATTTTGACAGAATATTGCCAAGTTTCAATCCTTGTTTTAGTGGATCTTGCTCGCGAATTTTAATTTGACAGTTGCATCCAATAACTCAGGAAAATGTTTCAATCCTTGTTTTAGTGGATCTTGCTCGCGAATTCTTCGCCTGGACCCCAAGCATGTAACTGATCCATTTGTTTCAATCCTTGTTTTAGTGGATCTTGCTCGCGAATAACTAATCGGTGAAACACTTACCCCAACCGAATAGTTTCAATCCTTGTTTTAGTGGATCTTGCTCGCGAATAGTAATCCGGTCATATACTACGTTTGACATTTAGAGTTTCAATCCTTGTTTTAGTGGATCTTGCTCGCGAATCAGTTAAGAGGTCTTTGGTGTCTGGGACATCTAAAAGTTTCAATCCTTGTTTTAGTGGATCTTGCTCGCGAATATAACATAGCCGCCCCGATCTCAGCGACAAGCTCTTGTTTCAATCCTTGTTTTAGTGGATCTTGCTCGCGAATAAGAGGGCATGAGATAAACTCCAGAAGTGATCTTGGTTTCAATCCTTGTTTTAGTGGATCTTGCTCGCGAATGGGGAGTGGTTGAGGTTTCTGGGGTAGTTTCTGGTGTTTCAATCCTTGTTTTAGTGGATCTTGCTCGCGAATTCAAAAATAAAAGATATTCTTTGTTTTGCAGCCGTGTTTCAATCCTTGTTTTAGTGGATCTTGCTCGCGAATCCTTCAGCCTTAGTATCAATCCCCTGGTCTATAGTTTCAATCCTTGTTTTAGTGGATCTTGCTCGCGAATTAACAGCAACTAACCCCGCGGGGAATGACGTAGAGAGTTTCAATCCTTGTTTTAGTGGATCTTGCTCGCGAATAGAGAAAGATATGATGCTACTGTGACAGTATATGGTTTCAATCCTTGTTTTAGTGGATCTTGCTCGCGAATATAAAGCAACCTGGGGAAAGCAGGAAGCTGTAATGTTTCAATCCTTGTTTTAGTGGATCTTGCTCGCGAATCTATAGGTGCTGTTGGTGCGTTTATTGTAATTTTCGTTTCAATCCTTGTTTTAGTGGATCTTGCTCGCGAATATTCAAAAAGTTATTGATATTGTTCGTACAGAGTGGTTTCAATCCTTGTTTTAGTGGATCTTGCTCGCGAATAGTTTGGAAGGTTTGGCACAACTTTTCAAACTCTAGTTTCAATCCTTGTTTTAGTGGATCTTGCTCGCGAATTAGATACGATAGAAAATTCTGTAAGTTACAAAGGGTAGTTTCAATCCTTGTTTTAGTGGATCTTGCTCGCGAATAGGATGGCAGTTGAAAATAAGAGGAGGTGATTATTATGTTTCAATCCTTGTTTTAGTGGATCTTGCTCGCGAATACGAAGATGTTTATCATCAGCAGTGTACTCAGATCCGTTTCAATCCTTGTTTTAGTGGATCTTGCTCGCGAATCACTGGAAACAGGTAGTGAGGTTGACGGCATAATTAAGTTTCAATCCTTGTTTTAGTGGATCTTGCTCGCGAATGTCTGCATACCTGTACAAGCCTTTTTCTTTGTTAAGTTTCAATCCTTGTTTTAGTGGATCTTGCTCGCGAATTGTATTTCAGTTGTTGAATATATCTTCATAATATCACCGTTTCAATCCTTGTTTTAGTGGATCTTGCTCGCGAATATGCACTGGATCTTTTTGCAGTTACTGTTTTAATGTTTCAATCCTTGTTTTAGTGGATCTTGCTCGCGAATGAATGAAAAGAAAGGAAGGAGAGTGAATAAATGTCGTTTCAATCCTTGTTTTAGTGGATCTTGCTCGCGAATCGCGCCTCATCGGAGGCAACGATATAAAAATCAGTTTGTTTCAATCCTTGTTTTAGTGGATCTTGCTCGCGAATTGTTTCTAGCAGTATACTAGGAATGAATGAAACTGAGGTTTCAATCCTTGTTTTAGTGGATCTTGCTCGCGAATGGAAAAATGAATAATGCGGTTATGTCGCGGCTCTTGGTTTCAATCCTTGTTTTAGTGGATCTTGCTCGCGAATAGGGCAAAAATTTCCGTTATTTGGCCAGAAAAGGCCTGAAATGAGCCCTTTTTTGGGGGATGGAATTCTTGCTGGAAAATTATCAAACCCTTTATAAATACAAGAAAAAAGGGGTTTTTTAGTAATCTGGAAGCATCTGAACTTATGCATTTCTTTCTATTAAACTTTTGTTTTTAAATTGCTTAAACAATTTTTGGTTTTGAGTTTAGCTAACTGAGTTATGCCTTTTGGTAATTTCTTGAAACATCGCATTTCAGGCTCATTTTCGCTCGATAACGCTTGTAATTAAACATCTTCGGAACAAAAAATTGTTTTTAGTCTTAACTAAAATAAGAAAATGGTTATTTTTGTAACACGTTTTTTTCGGAAAGTATATATAGCTAAAGTAGTTTAAAGTATCAAATCATAATAATTGCTTAAAAAGTAATACTTTAGAAGTGGTTTTACGAAATTTAGTATTATTTGAGGTAAGCGTTCCGCCCAGTACAATACTGGTTCAGGGATTACTGTTAAAGAATTTAGATTTTAAGTTAAATTACAATTTAGGAGGAGTTTCGATTAAGAAAAACCAGCAATATTTGCTCATAGGATCACTAATCCTGATTATGGCAGCATTTGCAGTTATCAACTCAATGTCCAGCCCTGCAGCAGATTCCGAATTCATTGGTCCGGATTTCCGGGCTGCCGGAGAAACGGGATCTCAGGGCTCTGAAGAACTGAATTCTCCGGCATCTGAAGAACTGGTTGTAGCCGTAGGGACCCATGGAGGAGAGCCGGAAACAGGATTTAACCCGATTACCGGATGGGGAAACAGCAGGGAACCTCTTGTCCAGAGCACACTTTTCAAAAGGGACAGTAAGGCAAATCTGATCAACGACCTGGCTACAGATTATACTGTTATCGATGATGGACTTAAGTGGACCGTTACAATAAGGGACGACGTTAAGTTTCATGATGGAGAGCCTTTAACAGCCAAAGACGTGGCATTCACATTTAACACGGCAGCAAATACAGGTGGCAGTATAGATTTATCTATGCTGGAAAAGGCGACAGCAACCGATGATTATACCGTTGAATTTGAGCTGAACGACCCTCAGTCTACCTTTATCAATAAACTGGTGGCTCTTGGCATTGTCCCTGAACATGCTTACAGCGCTGAAACTTACGGGTCCAATCCGATAGGTTCGGGCCCATACAAATTTGTGCAGTGGGACAAAGGGCAGCAGGTAATCTTTGAAGCAAATCAGGATTATTACGGACAGGAGCCGTACTTTAAAAAGTTAACAATGCTTTTTATGGGGTCGGACTCTGCTTTTGCAGCAGCAAAGGCAGGACAGGTCGATCTTGCTGAAATTCCGGCATCTTATGCCAATCAGGAAGTAGATGGGATGAAAATCGTCTCTCTCGACTCTATTGATGCCCGTGGAATCAGCTTCCCGATGAATCCGAATACTGGCAAGAAAAATGAAAACGGCTATGCAACTGGAAATAACGTAACTTCTGACCCTGCAATAAGAAAAGCCCTGAATATAGGGATAGATAGGCAGGCACTGATTAAAGGGGCCCTGAACGGACAGGGAAAAGAAGAATTTACAGGCGTGGACAAACTGCCCTGGGGTAATAAGGAAGCTATCTTCGAAGACGGAAATATAGAGGAGGCAAAGAAAATCTTAACCGAAGGCGGTTGGGCTGATACTGACGGAGACGGCATTGTTGAGAAAAACGGATTGAAAGCCGAATTTACCCTCCTGTATCCCGCAAATGCACAGGAAAGGCAGGCATTAGCGGTTTCTGTGGGTGAGGAAGCTAAAAAACTGGGTATAAACATTAAAGTTGAGGGCAAGAGCTGGGATGAAATTTACTCCCTTTGCTATTCGACTCCAAATGTCTGGGGTTACGGATCACTGGACCCGACTGACGTATACTTAAGATACTATAGTAAGAGCTACGATCCCTCAACCCGTAACAACGTAATAATGTATAACAATTCTGCTGTGGACAACTACCTTAGAACAGCCATAACCAGTCCTGACCAGGAAACAGCTAATAAAAACTGGCAGCTGGCTGCATGGGATGGGACAACAGGATTTTCCGAAAAAGGGGATGCTTCCTGGATGTGGATGGCGACCATTAATTATGTCTACATAATGGATGAAGACCTGGATATCGGAACTCCAAAAATACAGCCCCATGGGGCAGATATCTTTGGCAGCATCCTGGAATGGAAACGGGCATGAGATTAAACAGGGATTTGAGTGAACATCTCAGATCCTCTTATTTTTTTAAACTATTCAGAAGACTCTTCTCATTCAATAGGCGGGATAAAATTGGTGGGTACGGAGATAAAAATTTTTTTGATAACGAAATAAAATGGAGATTATTGACTCCCTGTTTGGATAACATAAAATTATATTTTTCATTTATAGAATACTTATCAAAAAAACCCAGCAGGAATTAAAAATTAGATTTAGTATTACTAAATTTTCTAAAAATTAGATTAAATATTACATATTTATCGCAAGGTACTTATAGAAAATTGGTTTTAATCATTTAACATTAATTTGAAGAAGAGTAACACTTCTACAGATTTCCTGTAATAATATTATTCAAAAACTCCAGTTATTTCAACACGGGTTCGTAGGAAACCGCTATCGTGTTCAGTTAAGTGTATTCAGGATATTAATATATCAGGAGGAGTTCCGATCAAGAAAAACCAGCAATATTTGTCTGTGGGTACATTAATAGTAATTATAGCATTTATTGGTATTATCAGTTCCACTTCCGGCTGCGTATCCAGCTCGACGGATGATCCTGAGCTGGGTTCTGCACCAGGACCGGAGTCAGGTTCGGCATCAGCCAGTTTAACTTCCCGGGCTTCCGATGAACTGGTAGTAAATGTGTATTCGCACACAAGGGAACCGGAAACAGGATTTGACCCTCTTCTGGGATGGGGATGCGGTCATGTGAATTTTGAGCCATTAATACAGAGTACTCTTTTCAAGTCGGCTGATGACGGCAGTATCATAAATGACCTTGCTACAGGTTATTCTGTAAGTCCTGATGGGAAGACATGGACCGTAAATGTAAGGGATGATGTCAAATTCACTGACGGAGAGAAATTAACAGCTGAAGACGTTGCATTTACATTCAATACTGCAATTGGAAGTAATTCCGAACTCGACATGAGTAACCTTGAAAATGCCAGGGCAATAAATGAGACGGCAGTTGAATTCAAACTAAAAGAGCCACAGTCCAGTTTTATCTGGAGGCTAAGGTATGTTGGGATTGTGCCTGAACATGCCTATACAAAAGGGACCTATGGAGCAAGCCCTATAGGGTCAGGCCCGTACAAACTGGTACAGTGGGACAAAGGGCAGCAGGCAATCCTTGAGCTTAATGACAATTACTATGGACAGAAGCCGTACTTTAAAAAAATAACCATGTTATTCCTGGATAAGGACACTGCATTTGCAGCTGCAAAGTCCGGCAAAGTAGACATAGCTGAAGTCGATATCACCCATGCAAATCAAACCATAAATGGTTATGGTTTAATCTCGCTTCCTTCCTCAAGAGCATTCGGAATTTCTTTCCCGATGCAGAACGATACCGGCAAAAAAAACCTTGCAGGAGACCCTGTAGGCAACGATGTAACATCGGACATAGCAATTAGAAAAGCTTTAAACACGGGAATTGACAGAAAAGCAATACTTGACGGGGTAGTATACGGAAAGGGAGATGTGGAGTATACAGGTGTGGATCAGAGAGCCTTTGGAAATCCGAAAGCCAGGGTTAATGATTCAAACCCTGAAGAAGCTAAAAAAATACTTGAAGATGCAGGCTGGAAAGACACGGACGGCGACGGAATCCGCGAAAAAGACGGAACCAGAGCAGAATTTGACCTGTATTATTCTTCATCCGATCAGACAAGGCAGGCTCTATCGGTAGCTGTCAGCGAACAGGCGAAAAAGTTGGGTATAAAAATAAATCTTGTCGGTACAAACTGGGATGAAATATACGCAAACCAGTACAGTTCAGCCGTTTTATACGCCTACAGCAGTATAGATACTTTTAATCTGTACCAGCAATATCATACTAAAGAAGCCGATGATACATACAGAAACCCCGGTCTTTACAGCAATCCTGTCGTAGACGGGTATCTGGAAACAGCTTTGAGAACTTCAGACCAGGATGAGGCTGTCAAAAACTGGCAGTTAGCTGCATATGACGGAAACACCGGCTTTGGGCCTGCAGGAGATGCCACATGGTTATGGCTTGTAACAATGGACTATCTCTACGCGGTCGATGAAACCGTAGATATGGGAACCCCGGAGAAAAATGCCGGATCGGATGTCTTAGGAAATATCTACGAGTGGACAAGGACAAACGCAACCGGTCCTTCTCAGAAATGAATGATACTTAAAAAGAGCAGTGATTCGGAGCAAATGGTGGTTTAAAACAAGTACAGATAAAGTGAGAGATTCTCTTTAAAGGGAGAAATTTTCTCACTTTTTTAACTGCGCTTTGAATTCCCTCTTTCGTTTTTTTATTTCGATCATAATTGAGAGTAAAGAGAGCAAATGCACAGGAATATCTGGAGAGTCTATTTCGACCTTGAAGTATGAATAGTAGTTAGAATAATAACAAATATTATAATGATTCAAAAGTAAATTAACATCAAGTGACAATAGTGAGGGAAGTGTGTGCCGGATACCGAAAAAATAGCGAGTTTTGCAGGGAAAAAAGTAATAAGGCTGGTAAGTCTTCTTGTTGTAGTTTGTTTTGTAAGTTTCATGCTTATTCAATACTCGCCCATAGACCCTGTCAGAGCCTATATAGGGGAAATGACAGTCAGTCCAGAGCATAAAGCCAAACTTGAAGAATACTGGGGAGTCAATACCCCTCCGCAGGAAAAGTTCCTGAACTGGGCAGGAAATATTCTCAAAGGGGATTTTGGGACATCATTGATTTACCGGATGCCTGTAGCTGACGTAATTAAAGAAAGGTCTATGGCATCTTTCGTCCTTATGGCAATTTCATGGCTGTTTTCAGGAGTACTGGGTTTCATTCTGGGAATAGTGGCAGGAATGAATAAGGGCACATGGGTTGACAGGGCAATAAAAACTTACTGTTACGTGCTGGCAGCCACCCCGACATTCTGGCTGGCGCTGGTTCTGCTAATGATATTTTCCGTAAGCCTTGGGTGGTTCCCGATAGGCCTGAGTGTACCCATAGGGGTTACGGCTGATAATGTGACGTTTTTTGACCGGATACAGCATTTAATTCTACCTGCATTGACCCTGAGTTTACTGGGAGTAGCCCAGATCGCAATGTTTACCCGGGAAAAATTAAATGAAGTCCTGTCCAGCGATTATGTGTTATTCGCAAAAGCAAGAGGTGAAAAAGGGCTGGACCTGGTATTAAGGCATGGGATCAGAAACGTTGCACTTCCTGCAATTACTCTGCAATTTTTAGGGTTCAGCGAACTGTTCGGCGGAACAGTCCTGGTTGAACAGGTATTTTCCTATCCGGGAATCGGACAGGCAGCAGTAGCGGCAGGGTTAAGGTCTGATGTGCCTTTGCTTTTAGGGATAGTCATTTTCAGCGCTATATTTGTGTTTTGCGGAAACCTGATTGCTGACATTATTTACGAATTCGTTGACCCCAGAATAAAACAGCAGGAGGCAACAGTATGAACATTATAGAGGAGGCTGGATTATGAGCACTGCTGTTGCAACAGTTAACAAAGGAGTATTCCGGGAACTGAACCTGAGACAGAAGACCCTGCTGATAATAGGTCTGACATCATTTTTACTGCTTACGATAGTGGTTTCAAGTGTCACTATGGATGAAGATTCCTTAAAGACCGATTTTGGCTCAAAAAACCTTAACCCTTCAGCTGAACACCCGTTTGGGACAGACTGGATGGGAAGGGACATGTTTATACGTACCGTCAAAGGGCTTGGTTTAAGCATCCTGGTCGGAGCTTTTGCCTCTACAATCAGTACCGTACTGGCTGTAGTTCTGGGCCTGCTGTCAAGCGCAGGGAAGGCTGCAGATTCATTTGTTTCCTGGATGGTAGACCTGTTCCTTTCGATCCCTCACCTTCTTTTAATAATCCTCATTTCCATAGGACTCGGAGGAGGGGCTTATGGAGTCGTTATGGGTGTCGCGTTAACGCACTGGACTAGCCTGACAAGGGTGGTAAGAGCAGAAATCAAGCAGCTGAAGACGCAGGAATACATCAATATTTCGAGGAATCTTGGGAAATCAAAATGGTGGATAGCTACGAAACACATCCTGCCCCATTTAATTCCGCAGATATTGCTCGGCACTATTTTGATGTTTCCTCATGCTATTCTTCACGAAGCTTCTGTCACATTCCTAGGATTTGGGCTTTCCCCGCACGAGCCGGCAATAGGTATCATTTTATCAGAGTCTATGAAATACCTGTCAGCAGGATACTGGTGGCTTGCGTTTTTCCCTGGTTTGTCACTCCTGATAGTTGTTCTGGCATTTGACATGATAGGAGACAACCTGGGAAAGATAATCGATCCGAAAACTGCTCAAGAGTGAGTTGTATTTGTAAAATTTCAATTTAAAGGTGGGAATATGAAAAGCAAATATGAAATTAATGCTGAAGAAAGCAGGAAAACTGAAGCCCTGTTAAAAGTAAAAGACCTCTCACTTTCCTTTGTTCAATATACCTCAGGGCTCAGGCAGACCGAATTAAAAGTAATCTCCAATTTGAGTATAGAGGCGTATAGAGGAAAAATCCTGGCTGTCGTGGGATCAAGCGGTTCAGGTAAAAGTCTTCTTGCCCATGCGATTTTAGGAATTTTGCCTTCAAATGCGGTACTTAAAGGGAAGATCGAATACAACGGCATAGAGCTTACTCAGGAAAAGAAAGAAGAAATCAGGGGTAAAGAAATAGCTCTGGTCCCCCAATCAGTAACTTACCTGGACCCTTTAATGAAGGTTTCCGATCAGGTAATAGGGCGTGTTGAAAAAGAAAATGCAGGCTTGATGAAGAAGCTCCAGAGAGAAATTTTCCAGAGATACGGCTTAAAACAGAATGTTGAAAGGATGTATCCCCATGAGCTTTCTGGCGGGATGACCAGAAGAGTCCTGGTTTCCACTGCAGTAATAGGTTCTGCAAACCTTGTAATCGCAGACGAGCCCACTCCTGGACTGGATGAAAAGACCCTGAACGAGACGCTGGATTATTTCAAAGACATGGCAAATAAAGGCTGTGCAGTAATAGTTATAACTCATGATATAGAGGCAGCGCTAAAGATTTCTGATAAAATTGCCGTCTTTTATGCAGGTACTGTCCTCGAAGTAGCCAATGCTGCAGATTTCAAAAACGATGGTGAGAACTTAAGACATCCTTATACCCGGGCACTCTGGAATGCACTTCCCCTGAATAAATTCCAGGCAATTAAAGGTCATCAGCCAATGCAGGATGAAGTCATTGACGGATGTATTTTTTACGACAGGTGCTCAAAAAAGAACGAACTATGCTCTAAAGGCGTTCCTCAATTTCAAAAGGTGAATGGAGGGGTTGTGAGGTGCAATAATGTGTCTTAAAGGTGAAAATATCAGTTTCGGGTATAAAAAAAATAGTCTGGTTCTGAATAATATCAGTATTTCTCTGGACCGTGGAGAGGTACTGGGTCTGATCGGGGATAGTGGGAGTGGGAAATCAACTCTGTGTAAAATACTCGCTGGTTACGAAAATAACTATGAGGGAAAGGTAAGCCTTGATGGAAAAGGAATTCCATCAAAAGGATATAACCCTGTCCAGCTCATATTCCAGCATCCGGAAAAGGCTGTAAACCCGAAATGGAAAATGAAAGATATTCTAAATGAAGGGCATAATGTCCCTCAGGAGATTCTGGATTCATTCGGAATAAAAAAAGGCTGGCTTAACCGCTGGCCTAATGAACTTTCGGGGGGAGAGCTTCAAAGGTTTGCACTTGCAAGAGCTCTGGGCCCTGAGACTAAATTTCTAATAGCAGACGAAATGACCACGATGCTGGATGCTATTACGCAGGCTCAGATCTGGGGTACGGTTCTGGGTATAGTTGAAGAGAAAAACATTGGGGTACTTGTTGTAAGCCACGAAAAAAATTTGATTAAAAGACTATGTCATGACACTATTTATTTAAAAGATATAAATAATGTCTGATAGCGTTGAAAATCTGCTATTCAACCTATTTTTAGTTTTTTAAAGGAAGCTTAAGTAGTCTGCTGGGCTTCTATGAACCCGACCCTTACCCTTACTTCCCTGCCTGTGAATTCTGTCAGGTGGTCGTCAATTCTCTGGGCTATGCCCGGGGGCAGTTCCTGACCTGCCCTGCGATACAAAATAACAGTTACCCTTGCAGGCTCATTTAAAATCAGGTCAGCAGGTCTATAACTGACATCTACACTTTCGGTGACCAGCCTCATATCCTCATATTCGGATTCGTTAAGCATAACCGATACCTCTGCTTTTGCCTGCTGTTCCATAAGCGCAGTCTGTGAGGATACATAGGTTACAAGCCCAAGTACGGTTGAGAGTATTGCTATTGCAACTCCGAGAACCATAACGTTTGATACCACAGCTTTGCGGGCTCGACCAACAGCCGAAGGTCTCAGAGGCCTGAAGCCTGAAAGCCAGAAAAGGACAAGAGCTGAGATATTGATAGCAAGAACGTTCACAAGTACCAGGACAGACGAAATAATCGCTACTGCAGGGAGCCCAAACGCAAACCCAAGCCCGGCAGTTGCAGCAGGAGGAACAAGGGCAGCTGCAATGGCAACCCCAACAAGGGCAGACCCTGCATTTCTTATTATGCTTATGGCACCTGCAATGCCTGATCCAAGAGCAAGAAAAAGAGACAGGAAATTCGGGCTTGTCCTTTCAGCTACCTGGGAAATCTCACGGATATCAATTCCTGGAGGCATTATACCTAATTCCATGACCAGAAAGCCGATAAGAGCACCTACTGCTATTGCCAGTAAAAGGCCTGCTATCTGCAGGGTTAACCCGCGAGTAACAAGCTTCCGGTCATAAACAACTGTACCTACACTTGTGGAGATTGCAGGCCCCATTAAAGGAGCTATAACCATGGCTCCAATTATCGTGGCAACCGAATCGAGCAGGAGCCCGGCAGTCGCAATGGCCGTGCTCAGTATTAAAAAGGCGGCATACGTAGATACCGGAGGCGCAAGATCCTGTGCGCGCGTAATTAGTTCTTCTCTGGATATTCGCTGGTCAGGATAGTGCTCTTTCAGGGTATCTATACGCCTTGAAATCACCATCTCTGGCGCTAGGACAATTGTATATGTATCCTCCCCGACTCCTGCTTTACGCAATTTCTCAAGCACAGGTTCGACTCCAACTGGAGGAATTGGAAACTGGACAACAGCTTCAAAGTCTCCCCTTCCGGTTTCTTGCCAGGCTGCGTAATCGATACCTTCGGCATCGAGAGTTTTCAGCACCGAGTCTCGTTTTCCTTTTGGAATGAGTACCTCAACCAGACGCATAATGAAAAATATGTTACCAGACTATTTATTATTATTAACCAGAATAAAATAAAACCAGCAGTAACCAGCAGTTAAATTTTGAGGTGATTGACCTTTACATTATATGGTTGCGGAAAAGCTAATATTCGGTTATTGTAAGCATTTATGGAAAACGCTGTGACTCTACGAAACCGACTCTGACTTCAATATCCTCACCTGTGGCTTCTGTCAAACGGGTATTGGCTTTGCGGGCTATGTCAGGAGGGACTTCCTGACCTGCGCTGCGACCTACCAGTACGGATACCTGTACAGGTTCGCCTAAAAGGAGGGCTGCAGGCCTGTAGTCAACTGCAACTCCTTCAAGGGTCAAGCCTATTTCATCATATTCGGGTTCCTGGAACATGGATACTATTTCTGCGTTTATTTCCTGTTCAACAACAGTTGTCTGGAAAGAAGCATAAGTAACAAGCCCAAGGGCTATGGAGAGTAAGGCAATCGCAGAGACAAGGAAAACAGCACGTAAGATCACGGAGGAGCGAGCATGCCCGATTGCTTCTGCCTCTGCAGGTCGAAATCCGGAAACCCAGAGCATAATAAGGGCTGATACATTGACTGCAAGCAGGTTGACAAGAACAAGCACTGCAGCTGCAATTGCTACCCCGGGCAATCCCCATGCAATTCCCAACCCGGAGGTTGCAGCAGGGGGAACAAGCGCAATTGCAATTGCAACCCCCACAAGAGCAGACCCTGCTCCCCTGATTATACTTATAGCGCCTGCAATGCCTGATCCAAGAGCAAGGAAAAGGGACAGGAAATTTGGGCTTGTCCTTTCGGCTACCTGGGAAATTTCACGAATATCGAGGCCGGGAGGCAAAAGTATGGATTCTCTCAAAAGGGTTCCAAGCAGTGCACCTATTGCAATTGCAAGCAGAAGTCCTCCAGCCTGTAATCTTATTCCTCTTGAAGCAAGTTTTCTGTTATCGAGAACAGTCCCCACACTCGCAGAGATCGCAGGACCCATCAAAGGGGCTACGACCATTGCCCCGATGATTGTTGCAGCCGAATCAAGCAGGAGCCCTCCGGTTGCGATAACAGTACTCAGGATAAGAAAAGCAAGGTATGTAGAAGTCTCAGGTGCAAGGTTCTCTGCACGTTCGGTTAGTTCTTCCCGAGAGATACGGGTTCCTGAGTAGCGCCGTTTCAGGGTTTCAATGCGTTTTGATACTACAGTTTCGGGTGCCAGAACAATCGTGTATGTGTTCTCGCTAACCCCGGCTTTTCTCAACCTTTCAAGCACAGGTTCCACACCAATCGGAGGAACAGGAAACTGTACAAGGGCTTCAAAATCCCTTCTCCCAGTCTCATCCCAAACAGCATAGTCTATTCCTTCCTCGTCAAGCGCTGCCAGCACAGGCTGTCGCTTCCCCGCCGGAATAAGTACCTGAACCAGACGCATATTAAATATATAGCATTTGAATAATTATCTTTATCGGAAAATAAAATGTTTAATTATAATTTTAGTATTCTCACAATATCTTATGGTATTTTAATAGCCTTTTATTTTCCTCGGGTAAAAATTGGTACAGACGGATTTTAAGATAATAAGGTACGGGCACTTTTGAATAATACAAGGTTATTTCAAATATCAATTGAGACTGTACAGTACTTACGATCGAGAATATCCCATCAAATATCCTCCGAAACCTGTAACCCATAGCAGGATTGGATATGCAACCCATCTCTCAAGCCCTCCAATCCCGAGAACTGCAAAAGGGCTTGAGTCCATCATGATGTAGTATAGAATAAGGTCTAAAAGCGAGATTCCCCCAAGTAATACTGAAAAATAATTCAACGGCGCTCCCTGTATCCTGTAACTTGCAACTGCTGACAATCCGCCTGCAAGAAAGGCGAGAAGGGCAAAAATAGCATGGATATTCCCATAGCTTCCATCAAAGATTCCCACACCAGACACACCGATCCCAAAAAGGCCTGTAAGTGAAGCAATAACCGGTCTCCTGAATGCGTGATAAATGCAATAAGCAGAGGCAATTATCAAAAGCCCTGAGACTAACATTGAAGTATTAAAAATGGTTGCGGATGGTTCGATAATAATACTATTCGGGGGCAGGCTTGCACCAAGGTCACTTATTGTGTTCTGAGCGGTATTATATCCGGGATAAAGAGTCTCAGCTGTTATTATTCCCATAAAAGCCAGCACACCTGCAGTAAATAGAAGTGCTCCGGCAAAATTTTCATACCGCATGCGAGAGTGTGATTTGTCAACCATTATAATCGGATAAAAATAAGGGTTTGTAATATTTAGTCGTTATTGAGTAGAACTATAGAGTAAAACTTTTAGAGTATGTGAGAGTAATTGATAATATCAGTCATGAAAGAAAGTAAAGTTAGAAGTAAGAGAAAGATATAAGTCCAAACATAGAAGCCAAAATGCAGCATCTCTTTTTAAAGGAGCTTTTCTGTTTTAAAGTAACTTTTCTGTCCCACCTCACAATTTATGAAAAGCTATCTGTTTTAGTAATGTAGTTTTGCTTTCCATGTTAAATTCCTGTTTACCAGGTAGTTCCAGAAAAAAACAATCAATATTCCTATAAAGTTCGATATAAGGTAGTAAATTCCAAAAAAATCCGTCAGAAAATATAATATCCCCATATTAATTAAGAGCCCTACAATTGAAACGCATTGAAAAGAGAAGAACCTGTGAAACCAGTTCTGTATATATAAATCCGGTTCGTCTTTTATCTTAAATGTCCAGCAGTCATTCAAAAGGAAATTATTGAGAATGGAAATCTCGATAGCTATTCCGCTGGCTATTAAATAGTAAAGACCAAGATATTCTGTAAATAAGTACAGAAGGCCGGTGTTAACAAATACTCCAGATAATCCAACGAGACCAAACCTTGTCAGCTTCTTCCATTCATTCCATACATGGTTATTTCGAAAAACAAAAGAGTATGCAATGATGTTTAGAATTTGCTTTGCAAAATCGCTTATAATGCAAAAACTAAGTTTACTCTCTCCCTCCTGTCTGTCCGTAAAAGTAAATGGGATCTCTATAATCGATTTCCATTGACCTTTGCCAAGAACTTCCATAAGAATCTTGTATCCTCGAGGTCGAAGTTGATAACCTTCGATCACTTCTCTCCTGAGAGCAAAAAATCCGCTTACAGGGTCCGTAACTTCCGGGAATAGTATTCTTCCGAGACCTGTTGCTCCAAGAGACAGTACTCTACGTTTAAGAGGCCACTGTTTAATTCCTCCCCCATGAGTATATCGGCTCCCTATAACGACATCGGCTCCTTTTTTTATTTCATCATAAAAATGAGGAATCAGGCATGGGGGATGAGAAAAGTCGGCATCGATTACCATAAAGATATCCGAATTCGCCTGCCTGAAACCTTCTACTACGGATTGTGAAAGTCCATGATCTGAGTGCCGAACAATTATTTTCAGATTATTATATTTTAGGGTAAGGTCCTGGACAATTTTAATAGTTTTGTCTCTGGATTCATCATCAACAACCAGAATCTCACCGTGAATTTTATTTGTTGATAGAGTCAGGTAAACCGCCTCTATTATGCCAGCAATATTGACCTCTTCGTTAAAGGTAGGGATAATGACTGTAATTTCATATTGAGTGCGCATTTTTGGCTCCTGTATAAATTTATGAATGGAAGAATAATTAACCGGAAAAATTTCCATATAAATAATCAACAAAATCTCACTGTTTACACCACGAGATCAAAACTATTGGTCCAGAATACCATTAAACAGCCCTGCATAAGAGCAAAAAATATCGTAACAAGATCATCATTGATGCGGTCTTTTGTCATACTTGAAAAAAGAATATAGATTGGGAAAATTACGAGAACAAATCTGGGCATGGATTGAATCCCAGTAGAAAGCGGGATGAAAAGAGAATATATACCAAACAACCAGTACGAAAATCGGATTTTTCTGTAAAATAATAAGAAAATAAAAATAGAAATGGTTGCAAAAATTGCTTCAAAACGGGTGAACATATTTCCGTCATAGCCATTAATAATGGTTTCCAGAGGATTCATATGGTATCTCCCCCATGCAGCCTGACCATGTACAAAAGCTAAAAAATCTCCTGTCAAATAAAAGTTAAAAATTATGAAAGAGATTATTCCCAGGGGAATTAATAATAGATAAAAAAGAGGTAATATCCTATCCCTGGCTTCTTTAAAGGACTTTAAATTTCTTTTTTCTTTTAATAATGGTATAAGACCTTCAAAGATCAAAGGCAAGAAAATCAGGACGCCAACAGATCGTGTCAAAGATAGAAAGAAACCAGCTATGCCTGCAAGGTGCCATTTATCCGTTCTGGCATAATAGAAACACATAAGGGCAAGAGCCAGATAAAGAGATTCGGTGAAGACTCCAGATAAGATAAATGAAACAGGAAAAAGGAGCAGGTATTTTACCGATCTGAAGGCACTGCTTTCGTCTGAATCAAGCCTGACAAGTTTGTAGAGAAAAACACAGGCGACGATTAAAGAAACATTGGATATTATAAAGCCGGCAGTATACTGGTCTCCTATAGTTGAGCCAAGAAATCTCATAAGTATAGGATAAAAAGGAAAAAAAACAACATTTGTTTGATGCGAAATTAATTCTTCCAGAGGCCTTGGAGTATATCCATTCTGAGAAATGTCCATGTACCAGCCTGTATCCCAGACTCCCCATATGTCCAGCCAGATGTTATTGGTCCATATACGTTGAGTCACTCTATGTGATTCCAGAAGCTTCCTGGATAACACACCGATTATGCTCAAAACTATTCGTGTACTGAAAAACATTAATAGAATATATTTAATCTCAGGCTTGTTTAATCTAGATTTAACGAATGATATTACATCCATTTTACTGGTTCCTGTTTATCGCTGGATATTCGTTATTCAACAACTTTTTAAGTTGTAAATTTTTAATTTAAAATAAAATGAATTGGAAGTGCTGTAAAATTTTTTTATAATATATCTGCTTAAGTTCCTGTCACTCTAATATGAATACAAATTCTAATGAGCACAAATTCCAAAGGAAATTTATATTTAAGAATAAAATGTATTTAGAATTTATATTATCTGAATTACTTAGAAATGTGGCAGCTTAAAATCTTTTACCTCTGTATATAATTCTTTTGATTTTTTCCAGCGGTTTAGCCTGCTTTAAAAGACTGAAAAATACAGGAATATCCGTATATTATTCTGCAATCTGTTCTATTCTGCAATCTGTTTTATTCTCCAATCTGTTTTATTCTCCAATCTGTTTTGTTTCGCCCAAAAGCATTCGCAGCAATTACTACAAAGCAAAAATATTCTATATCCCAGGAACTGGCAGAACAGAAAATATTATTAACGCTGAAGCTTCTGTGATCTGTCTGCGAAATCCGCCTCTGTTCAGAAACGAAAATAGTTGGTCCAAAACACGAAATCAAGAAAAGAGATGATAGGTCTTTTAGATGTCCGTAAACGGAAGCATTTTTCAGGATCATTGTTTCAAAACTACTTTAATATAGAATAATAATGATAAAAATAGGACTAATTTTAACCTTTACATCGGATTCGAATACTTGTATTCCAAATAAAAATATTCAAAAATGTGTGGGGATTTTTAGAGATTGATGCCCCAGATAACCACGCATAAATAAGAAAAAAATAATTTCTCAAGGACAATCTGTGCTTTCTAATGAAAATAAGCCGTACAAAGAGTTCGCTATTTCAAGAAATGAATGTTTCTACTAACATTTTACTCAAAGTTACCTGTTTAAAGAAACAATAAGAGGATCTATGAAGGGACAAAATCCGGCTTTTTGAGAGGTGTATGGCAGTGTCTCAGGAGATTGGAAAGAAAATTGATGGTAAAAAACAAATTGATAACCTTATTTCCGAATCCAACGATATGCTCAAATCTTTACGTGAATTCTTTTACATGGTTCCTATCCAGTGCGATCCTTACACTGGCATAGATGCATGCAGTGTAATTAACCTTCCCAGGATGTGGGAGTATGATCCGGACATGAAATTTGATCAGTCTGAAGACCCGGCTCTTCATTACAGATGGTTTAAATTGACTCAGGATCAGTTTCTTGTGCAGGATGAGCTGTTCAGAAGATACATAGACTGGGTTTCATCTGCCAGAGAAATGGTTGAGAAATTTTCACCGGAAAAACTGGACGAGTTTGATGAAGAATCAAAAACCGTCAGAAAATGGATAGAAATGAGCGAGCGGCTGCCATCGGATGACAGTAAAGAGATGTTTTTAAGATTCAAAAAGCATTTTTTAAGCCAGCAAAAAATTATTTCTTCCTTACTTGAGCACGTAAAGTAATACTGCTTTAAAAAATCTCAAAAATCAGTTTTCTAACGGTTTTAATCCTGCTGGAAATATTTATTTCTGCCGCAGTGCATCGAAATTCTTCCTGATTCTTTGCAAATATAAAGGTGTCGGAATTCTAAATAAAAGGTACGGGATAAAACAGCTCTTCATACATTACTTCTGCCAGTTTAACCAAAATCCAGATACTGATCTTAGATAAGCTGAATAGTTATCTGAATAATAGTTACTGGGATATTAAAATAATATCCTGGAAATAAAAGAGACCATAGTTACTAAAAAGCAAAGTATAAAGTCCGGTCAGAGCTGTGAGTTACACTTTTATTTTTCTGGAAATAAAACGCAGCGACAGTATCTCCAGAATATGGGCTGGAAAATGAAAAAAGAAGGCAAAGGAATAGAAAAAGAAGGCAAAGGAGAAGAGAAAGTATGGAAAGATATGTGGACGGGTTCTTACTTCCCATCGCTAAAGACAAGGTAAGCAAATACAAAGAAATCGCTCAAAAATCAAGTCAGATATGGAAAGAGCTTGGCGCTTTAGAGTATTACGAATGTATCGGAGACGATCTGGATATTGAAGAAATGGTTTCTTTCAAAAAAGCGGCTAATGCTTCTGAAGAAGAAGTTGTTATTTTTTCATGGATTGTTTACGAATCAAAAGAGCAAAGAGACAAAATAAACGAAGCAGTTATGAATGACCCAAGGATGAAAGAAATGATGGAATCCGGCGATCAGGATCTATTTGATTACAGGCGCATGGCTTATGGCGGGTTTAAAATACTGGTGAACCTTTAACTTTGTATCCTGTTGCAGCCGATAACAAATGAAGCATCGGCTTTCCAATTTAGGTAATTTGAAAGTAAATGAAATTGTTAAATGAATGAGTGTGTTAAGTAAATGAAATTGTTAGATAAATGAAATATTATTAGTCAGAAAAATATCGTACTGGCACCGGGATTCGCTATTTTATCAGATATGCTCTCTTTGATTACTCTCTTTGTTTACTCTCTTTGATTACTCTATTATGATTACTCTATTTAACTTTTTTATTACTTAATCTAAGCTTTCTTTTTGTTTTATCCATTCATGAATCTATTCTCGAGGCATTTTTTTTCTTTCAGCAGCGTGATAGAATTTTTCCGAGTATTTTTATAAAGCATGGGGAGAGAGCATCGAGTTTGCTTGAGAAGGGGCCATTATTAAGGCACCAATTCGCTTCGCCTCAAATAATTGTTCGCAATAGTTTATGGACATATAACGTAAAAAATCCGTTTCTTTTCGCCATTAATGTATACAGAACCGTTATGTATTTGCAAATCTACTATAATAAATACAGGCATAAGTATAAATGTAACAGTTATAAGTGATCCATTAAAATTCGGATCTTTTCCGGATTGTAATAATACAAAAAAACGAGGGATGATGAATGGTTGAGTTGCTTTTATTGAGCCGGCTTCAATTTGCCATAACAGTTGCGTTCCATTTCCTGTTCGTTCCACTAACACTTGGGCTTGCGCTGTTAGTGGCAGGCATGGAAACGATGTACTATAGGAACAAAAATGAAACCTGGCGCAGGATGGCCGATTTCTGGGGCAGAATATTCAAGATAAACTTTGCAATAGGCCTGGTGACAGGTCTTGCAATGACTTTCCAGTTCGGTACTAACTGGGGAGCCTATGCGGAATTCATGGGAGATGTTTTTGGACCGCCTTTAGCAGTGGAAGCGTTACTGGCTTTCTTCCTTGAAGGTACTTTTTTTGGAGCATGGCTGTTCCTTGACCGCTCCCGACAGAAACTGAAGGCATTTTCCATGTGGATGGTTGCCCTTGGCACTAACGTATCTTCATTATGGATTATAACTGCAAACGGCTTTATGCAGAATCCGGTAGGCTATGAGATGGCTGATGATGGGAGCAGGGTGGTTATGACAGATTTCTTTGCCCTGCTTACAAACAGCTATGTGTGGCACATGCTGGTGCACACCCTGCTTTCTGCTTACCTGCTTACCGCATTCCTGATTATGGGGGTTTGTGCATACCATTTCCTTAAAAAGAACAGCAATGAAGTATTCAAAAAGTCTTTCCGCATAGCAGTTATCATAGCACTCGTTACATCAGTTATGCTCTCAGTCCTTGGTCACGGTTACGCACAGTATGTTGCTGAGCTCCAGCCCGCTAAAGGAGCGGCAATGGATGCTATATGGGAATCAGGCTCTTCAGTTCCAATGTACCTTATACAGATACCTGATTCCAGCACCGGTTCCAATATTGTTGAGCTCCTGGGAATTCCCGGTCTTGCAAGTTTCCTGTACACAGGGAGTTTCAGCGGAACAATAACAGGACTAAACCAGCTACCTCAGGACGAATTGCCACCTGTGGGGATGGTATTCTGGAGCTTCAGGCTGATGACGATCCTGGGATCCCTTTTCATTATAGAGGCTCTTGCAGGCCTTTATCTTCAAAAGTCGGGCAAACTGTACACATCAGATAAATATCTGAAGCTGCTAATTTTGTCAATTCCGCTCCCATACATAGCCATTATTGCCGGCTGGGTTGTAGCTGAGGCAGGAAGGCAGCCGTGGCTGGTATACGGTCTCTTAAAAACAGCTAATGGGATATCACTGGTTCCCGTATCGGATGTGCTGTTAAGTATTGTCCTTATCAGCTCATTCTATCTGGTCCTGCTGGTGTTTGAGATGTACCTTATAAAGAAGACTGTTGTCAATGCTGCAGGAGTTGATTGAAGATGTTCGATTTTCTTACACACGATATGCTTGCTGTTATCTGGTTCTTCCTGTGGTGTGTAATATGGGGAGTTTATTTCGTTGTAGACTCTTTCTCCCTCGGAGCAGGCCTTCTGGCACCATTCATTGCCACAGATAAGGTGCAGAGGATGCAGGTCCAGAGCTCTGTCGGTCCGTTCTGGGGCGGTAATGAGGTATGGCTCATCCTGGCTGCAGGCGGGACATTTGCTGCATTCCCTCTGGCATTTTCGAAGATGTTTACTTTCCTGTACCTTCCTATGATGCTGCTTCTTATAGGCCTGATAGCAAGGGGCATTTCCGTGGAATACCTCCACAAGGATGAAAATCCCGGGATACAGAAAGCCTTTATGTGGGGATGGTTTGCCGGAAGCCTGCTGATCTCCCTGGTCCTGGGAGTAGCATTTGCGAACTTCTTCAAAGGGCTTGAAATCGCCTCAGGGGGAATTTATGAAGGTACACTTCCCGGACTTTTCAGTCCGTATGCATTGATAGGCGGTGTCCTGTTTGTGCTTTTGAGTGTTACTTCAGGTGCGCTCTGGATCAATATCAAGACCGAAGGTTCCGTAGCTGCCAAAGCAGGCGGCATGGCAAAGAAGAGCACTCTTATTGTACCTGTGCTTGCTCTGGTCTATCTGGCATATTCCTTTGTGGGTATAGAAGGTTTTACAACCAACTATTCAGCCATGCCAGCCCTGTACTTATTGCCAGTTCTTGCTGTAATGGCAGCTGTCCTTGCCTTATTCTTTGCAAAACAGGAAAAGGTATTCCCTGCATTTTTCAGCAACCTCCTGGCATTCCTTTTCGTTGTCCAGACCGGGCTTGCAAGTATCTATCCCTACATGCTTAAGTCCTCTGTTTCTCCCGAATACGGAATAGATATCTTTGAGGCAGCATCAAGCCACATGACCCTGAGTGTTATGCTCGGAGGAGCACTGGTATTCGTGCCTGTAGTCATCGTTTACCAGTTATGGGCATATACCCTGTTCAGGGAAAAGATAAAAGAAATAGAGCAGGTCGAGTACTGACCTGTTTTCTTTTGTTTTTTTACTTTTTTGTTACCGATAGGGTATTATAACAGGAAGAAAAATATTTTAAATTCCTGTTTCATTTTCCAGTTTGCTTAAACCAGTTCAAGTTTGTATTTTCTATCTGGCAAACAACTCATACTTCTTGTCCGTATCTCGATCCCTTAAATCTTATCCTGAGTTCGGCCCTTTATCCAGTCGTATTTAGTTCAACAATTCCTTCAATCGAGTCCATAAGGTTAATTACTATCTGCAAACCGAAGACTCAGTTTCCCACAAATCGATCCTTAAAGAAGCTTAAAATTCAAAAAAAAGGTAATATTAATATTGTAATCCATCAGTAAACATGTGTAAAAATTCAGGGGTGGAAATACATGACTCACGACGATTATATGCTTATCTTTGGATCGAATGTGTTTGCAGACCAGATGTATACAGTATCATATCAGGAGAATACCGGAGAAAAGACTCACTTATTTACTCTGGAAAACAGCGGTAACGGTCCAGTTCTGACTGCAGAGATCCGGGGTGAAGACTCCGAAATAATAGCAAAAATCGAGAGAAACGAGTTTACTCAAATCAGTGAAAAGTTTGATGTGCAGGGAGAGATCGAGAAAGGAAACGGTCTTACGTTGACAGGAAAAGAAAATAGTGATGTTGTTTTCAATGCCAGAATCACGGAAGACGGATACGTGGCAGTAAGCGGGATTTTCTATGTCGGAGGCAAGAAAATACACATAACTGACCGTAAAGTGGAGATAAACGATACTCCCAGGCAAACCATAAACGGTGTGAATGTGCATGATACTATTTTTATTGGAAATAATAATATTACATTAACCGACGATGGTTTGAAATTTTAAGGCGGGTTATGCCGGATCAACTTATTTTAAAAAATTGATAACCTAGAGATTTAATAAAAACGAAGAGCGAGAGTTCACTTCACTCCTGAGCTTCAGGCTGGGATGTTCGTGGCCCTCTGCACTTACATTGTAATAAACGAAAATAAAGAGATGATTGAGGACTTATAAGTCCTCAACTGCCCCGTTGCATGATGTCTGCCAGTTTTTGACCTTCTTTACACTGATCTTTATTGTTTTTGCAAGTTCAACAGGGTCAGCCTCTGCAAGGGCTTCCACACTTGTGATTCCTGCTTCTTCAAGCTTTCCTGCTGTGGCTTTTCCAACGCCTTCGAGGTCTTTTATGAATTTCGGCTTTTCTTTTTTAGGCTGTTGTGCCTGCTCTTCCTGCTGAGTTTTTTGCCATTCTATAAAGTTACACTGGGGACAGCCGAGGTCCCATGGGCGTTTTCCCTGGTTGATAATGCGGATATGGTGCAGGCCGTGTGTTTCGCATTGCTTATCGATAACCACAATCTGGCCGCTCTTTGGCAAGGGAAGGGAAAAAGTGCAGTTAGGATAATTGCTGCAGCCTATGAAGCGGCTTCCCCTTTTAGAACGGCGGATCATGAGTTCGTTTCCGCACAGGGAGCAGTTGCCTATGATTTTGTCTTCCCTTAAGCCCGCCTGCAGGGATTCTATGATATTATCCCTGTTTTTGTCAAGTTCCGAAAAGACCTGCTTGAGCATATCCCTGGATTCATCAAGGACAGTATCCTCTTTGATTTTGCCCTCTGCTATTTTGTCCATATTTTCTTCAAGCAGCTTTGTCATATCCGGCTTTGTAATAGTAGGCGAATATTTTTCGAGGGTATCCATTACGGCAAAAGAGGTATTCGTGGGCTGGACAGGGTTTCCGTGTATATAAGCCCTGGAATACAGCTTGCTGATAATTTCGTGACGGGTAGCTTTTGTACCAAGCCCGAGATCTTCCATTATATTGATAAGCCTGCCCTGTCCGTAACGGCCCGGGGGCTGAGTCTCTTTATCCAGCATCTCTTTCTTTATCACTTTTAATAAGTCGCCTTCCTTGAGTTCCGGGAGAAGCCTATCCTCAGGAGCATTATACGGATAATACCAGCGCCAGCCCTGTTCAAGCAGTCTTGCTCCGTTTGCCCTGAATTCTTCCTCTTCGATGTCGAGTTTAAGGCGCATCGTCTCCCATATGCTCGGTCCGGCAAAGGTTGCAAAAAAGCGCCTGACAACAAGTTCGTAAACCTTCCATTCCTCTTCTTTTAAGTCAGCTTCTTTTGCCAGGGAAGCAGGAAATATAGGAGGGTGGTCCGTAGTTTCTTTTTTCCCGCGGGTTGGGACAAGTTCGGGCTTCTCAAGCAGAGCGTTTGCATATTCCCTGAAAGGTCCTTCTTTGAAAATCTCTATTTGAGCCCTGAGGTCCAGAGTATCGGGATAAACAGTGTTGTCTGTCCTTGGGTATGAGATATAACCGTTAGTGTAAAGGGATTCGGCTATTCGCATAGCATTTACCGGGCTGAGCCCTATTGAGTTTGCCGCACTGATAAAACCTGTAGTGTTAAATGGAGTAGGGGGCTGGTCGGTCTTTGTCCCTTTTTCGATCTCTTTTAGTTCCGCTTTCTTGCCCAGTTTCCTGAATACCTTTGAAGCTTCCTCTTTCTCAAGGAAGCGGCGGGTTGAGTGCTGGGCTGAGAATGTCTCTCCTGCTGCATCCTCAAGTTCAACATGGATTTCCCAGTACGGTGTCGGGACGAAGATATTCCTTTCTTTTTCCCTATCAACAATAAGAGATAGGGTTGGAGACTGGACCCTTCCCACGGATAGGAACATTTTTCCGAGCCTGCCTGCTGCAAGGGAAATATATCTGGTAAGTGCAGCCCCCCATACAAGGTCAATTACCTGCCTGGAGTGGCCTGCATCTGCGAGGTTAAAATCAACGTTTGTAGGATTTGCAAATGCGGTTTCAATTGCTTTTGGAGTTATTGCGCTGTAACGGACTCTGTCGAAAGGAACTTTCGGGTTGACCTGTTTAATAATATTCAGAGCTTCGACTCCTATCAATTCTCCTTCACGGTCGTAGTCGGTCGCGATAGTGACCCTGTCTGCCTCTTTTCCAAGGCTCTTTAAAGCAGTCACTATTTTCCGGTTTATGGGGGTTGTCGTAATCTCGGCATCTATCAGGGCTCTTGCATCAATTTTCTGCCAGTTGTTATATTCTTTTGGAAAATCTATCCCGACAATATGGCCGGAAAGCCCAACTACTGCAGTTTCCTGTCTGCTTTCGCCGGATCCAACCTCGTACCGGTATACGTCTACTCCGCTGACTCTTTCCTTTTTAGGACTTTTTGGAGCCAGAATCGCAGCTATCCTCCTTGCTGCTATATTTTTTTCCGTTACGATTAGATGCATTTAAAACTCCGGTTTTACTTTTCTTACATTTTGCGGAGGAAAACTGGCGTACCCCAAAACTCCTGCCAGTCTGAGTCGAAGCCTGCCTCCTAATCTTTGAAGTTTCCTTTTTGAATATAAATTTTTGGATCAAATTTCAAAATTTCTGTTGTCGGTAACCAAAATTAAGCCCGTATGCTCTGGAATTATCCTGATTTTACCCTTTATTCAGGCTTTTTTCGGAGATACTTTTTCGTATTCCTGAACCTTTTATCTCATGTTTTTTCTCTAATTTGCGCTCCTTATCGGCTTTTTATGAGTTCCAGAGCAAGTTCTACAGCCTCTTCAGCACTTCTTACCCTGTATGTGCCTTCGATATCCCATTTACAGTCAAGAACAAGTACAGGCTTTCCCATTTTTATCCCCAGAGCTATTTCCGAAAGGGTTCCGTATTCTCCTGAAACGGCAATCAAAGCATCCGAAGACTGGGCTATAAGAACGTTTCTGGCATGCCCCATTCCGCTAAGAATGGCTATGTCTATCCAGGGATTTGCATCCTCTCTGCATGTTCCGGGCAAGATCCCTACAGTCATTCCCTTTTCAAGTTTTGCTCCGCGGGCTGCAGCTTCCATTACTCCCCCCATGCCCCCGCAGAGGAGGACGGCTCCTTTTTTTGCAATTTCTTTTCCTACTTTTTCAGCAAGGACTCCGGTCTCATTGCTGCAGTTTCCGGCTCCTATGACGCCAATCTGCTTTCTTACTTCCTGTTTCACCGCATATGGCTCCTTTCAGCCCTTTATATCTGATACTTTTTATTTATCCTGAAATTTGCGAGTCCGTTTCAATTGTCTCGGATAATTAGATAATTTTCCTTCCCTGGTCGGCTTTCCTTGATTTGTTTTAATTTCTATCCAGATACTGCCGTATTCAGATATAATGGCTCTGGATTTCTACAATTTCAGTACTGTTTTTTGCTGTTGAATATTCCTCAAGAGGTTCCCTGTTCAGCTCAAGGAAACTGTGCCCCCAGTTAAACTTTGAAAGGACTTTTTCTGCCTGCTCTTTGTGCCCAAGAATATAAAGGGCGGCTGCAAAGGCTTCTGCAGAATTAAGTTTAAAAGGCCTCCCGAAATTTACAGGATTTCCTGCAAGCAAATAAGGGAGTGCCCTGTGTTCAAGACCTAATTTCCCAAGCTCAGGAAAAATTCTCTCCACTTCTTCCCAGGAGCAGTCAAGTACGATAATCCCTTTTTTAGGGTTATCTGCCGGTGACAGGGCTTTTTCTGCCATAGGATCAAGTAAAATTGCCGAACGGGGCAGCCTCGAGACCTTATCATAAAGGCGGGCAAGATCAAAGCGTGCCATTTTTCTTCCCGTGCATTTTTTAGGGTCACACTGCCCTGCATGGTAGATATAAAGGGGAATATCCCGGCTGTTTGTCGGATTCATCACTGATCCCTCTGGAGTGTGGGATTTATATGATTTACGTCTTTGCCTTCTAACTCTTTTGTTATCAAATTGTGTGGTCTGTTTTTGTCGGTTAAAGGATTCATTTTCACCTGAAGGCTTAAGGATTCACGTTCACCTGAAGATTTAAGGATTCATTTTCACCCGAATTCTGGGATTTTTAGTTTTCCTTTTCTCCGGAACATTCAGTGGTCTCTAAGTGTAAATTACGAAATTTATTTATACACTTCATTGTCTATTTTTGTAGAATATTATAATGTTAGTATGTTGTACTCGACTTCTTTGATTAATTCATTTATTAATTCAGTTTCCAGGTAAATGGAAAAACAGTATTCTCAGGTTTTCGAATTTTTATCGGGTACGATCATTTTTTTTCTTAAACGCCTGAGGATTCTCATTTTCTTTAACAGAAAATACCTGTTAAAAACGCCAGTGGGTTGTAAAAACAGTTCATTTACTATTCATGGGAGGTTATTTATGAGAGGTGTAAACGCTATTATTAAGTTAATATTTTTGTCCATACTTATTTCAGGTCTTGCAGCAGCTTCCAGTGGAGCTGATGAAAGTAAATCGGTTTTAAAAGAAAACTACGGAGGAGCGTATTCTGTTGCTCCTCTTAATCCGGCTTTTATGGAGTATCAGGAACAGTTAAACATAAAAGAAAATACTGAAAGATTGATTTATTCCTTACCGGAAGTGTCAACCTCTGAAGTTGAGGCAGAAGATTACTCAACGGGGCTGATCCCGGCTCCTGTAGGTCTTTCTCACCTGAAAGCGGTTGAAGATGAGGGAGATGCGCACTCTTTTGAACCCTCTTATGACCTCCGGAAGCTTGGAAAAACCAGCACTGTAAAAGATCAGAAAGACCAGGGAAGCTGCTGGGCTCATGGGGCTTATTCTTCGCTTGAATCCTATCTGCTTCCCTCAGAACCCTGGGATTTTTCGGAAAATAACATGAAAAATTTGCTCACACCATATTATTCCGATGGCTTCGATTTTTCCGAAGGTGGGTGCACACTGATGTCCGTATCTTACCTTGCCCGCTGGAATGGGCCTGTTGTTGAAACGGATGACCCTTACGACCCTCATTCCGGCATCTCTCCCGAAGGGCTTCCGGCAGTAAAACATGTACAGGAGATTTTGTTCATTCCGGACAGAGAGGATGCCCTGGACAATGACAATATTAAACAGGCTCTGAAAGAATATGGGGCAGTTGCCACCACAATCTGTATGGATAGTGCCATTTTTGATGCTGTTAACAACAGCTATTACTATGACGGGCAGGACTTTTCCAACCACTTGGTAGCTATTGTTGGCTGGGACGATTCTTTTGACAGAAACAAATTCAACCCTGATGCTCCTGAAGACGGTGCCTTTATTGTAAAGAACTCCTGGGGATCCGAATGGGGAGAGGACGGTTATTTCTATGTCTCTTATTATGATTCGAGAATAGGCAAAGAAAATTTCGTTTATACGGCAGAAAATCTGGATAATTATGATTCCATATACCAGTATGATCCTCTGGGCTGGGTCAGCAGCTTCGGATATGCCCGAAGCAAATACTCCTGGGCTGCCAATATTTTCACAGCCGAAGAGGATGAAACTCTCAACGCTGTCAGTTTCTATACCACGGATTCAGGAGCCGAATACGAGGTCTATATCTATGCCGATCCTGTTTCCGGGCCTGTAAACCCTGAAGGGCCGGAAGCATCTGAGAAGGGGACATTTGCTTATGCAGGATACCATACTGTCCGGCTGGACAAAGGAATTTCATTGAAGGAAGGACAGAATTTCTCTGTTGTCCTGAGGCTCAGTGCTCCTGATTACGGGTATCCTGTTGCTCTTGAGTGCCCGGTAGAAGGATACAGCAGTCAGGCTTCTTCTTCAGCCGGGGAAAGTTATGTCAGCCCTGACGGCATGAGCTGGATAGATCTCTCTTCTATCTATGAAAACTCAAATGCCTGCATAAAAGCGTTCACTGACAGGGACGCAGCTCCTGAAGCGGCTTTTGTGCGTGACGTTACTTCAGGGACTGCTCCATTAACAGTCAGTTTCTTTGATGCAAGCCGGTATTCCCCTGCTGCCTGGGAATGGGATTTTGGGGACGGAACCACATCCAACGAAAGGAACCCGGTACATGTATACACAGAAGCAGGTATTTACACAGTAACCCTTTCCGTGGAAAATGAGTTTGGGGCTAATAATGCTTCATGGACGGATTGTGTTTCCCTTGGAGAGCAGAATTCAACCATATATGTTGATGACGACGCACCGGGCACCGATCCTGATACATATTCTTCAATCCAGGAAGCAGTTGACAGTGCAGCCGCAGGTTCTACGATTATTGTCCGTGACGGGTGGTATTATGAAACAGTAAATGTTGATAAACCACTGACAATCATTTCTGAATGCGGGCCTGAATCCACTGTGGTCCAGTCAGACAATCCTGATGACTGCGTGTTTTACGTTACAGCTGATTCCGTAACTATCAACGGTTTTTCAATAATCGGAGCAGGCAAGTATTCAAATGGGCGTCTGTCAAACTATGGAATCTTCCTTTATAATGCACACGAAAACAACATTTGCAACAATATTCTCACAGATAACCTGCACGGAATTCGCCTTTACGGTTCATCCAACAATACAATTCAGTCAAACTACGCAATTTCAAACGCGGACGCAGGAATTTATGTATCATATTCCGGTAACAATACCCTTTACAGGAACATAGCTATTTCAAATACGTGCGGAATCCGTCTCAAAGGTTCGGGGGATAATATACTCCGCCATAATGAGATGGGGAATAATGAGTATAACCTGGTAATCATAGACTTTGCTTCATTAAACGATATTGATACGAGCAATAGAGTTGACGGCAGTTACGTCTACCATGTTGTTGGAAAAAGCGGATTTGAAATAAACTCTTCTTCCAGGGCAGGAGAGGTTTTCTGTATTAACTGCCAGAATGTAACTGTCCGGGACCTGGAAATGGAAAATAACTTCTGGGGAATTGTCCTTTGCAATACCAGCAATTTCCTGCTTGAAAACAACACACTTGTAAATAACGATGTAGGAATGTATCTCCTGGATTCAGGGCAGGGAAAAATCATAAACAATGATGCGGACTCAAACATAGAGTATGGTTTCCTTTTAGAAAATGCAAGTGAAAATATAATAGAGAACAATACCGCTGATTCCAATTACATTTACGGGTTCTACATGTTTAATTCATGGGGCAATACGCTTAAAAACAACACAATGTCAGAGAACTACTTTAACTTCGGGGCCGAGGGGCTGCTCGAACCTAACAGCATCGAAACAAGCAACCTCGTGGATGGCAGGCCGATATACTTCTATGTAAATGAATCCGAAGACATTGTGCTTGACTCGAGCTCAAATGCAGGAACAGCCTATTTCGTTTCCTGCCAGAACGTTTCTGCCAGGGATCTTGTCCTGGAAGACAACCTGTTCGGGATCTACCTCAATAATACGGATGGCGCAAAACTCGAAAACAACAGCGTATCGGGCAACCTTATAGGAATCTATCTGGAAAGCACCGATGGCGGTATGCTTACCAATAATAGTGTTTTATACAACGATGCGGGCATTTATGTTTCCGGTTCGGAAAATGCCATAGTTGCAGACAATAATCTTGAAGGAAACTGGTACGGTATCTATCTGTTTGCTTCCGAAAACAGCAGTCTTGATAATAACAGTGCCTCAGATAATATCAATGGAATTTTTGCCTATGAGTCAGAAAACAACGTATTTAAAGAGAACCTGGCTTATTACAACTTTGAAGGCATCTATCTTGTATCTTCAAACAACAACAGGTTAATAAATAATAATGCATGGGAAAACAGTTACGGAATCGATCTGACATTCTCGAATGATAACATTCTGGAAGAAAACACTGCAAACCTGAACTATTACGGGCTTTCTACATGGGTTTCAGAAAATAACACGGCTATTGATACTGATGCCAGCTCAAACTCGGTTGGTATTTACCTGTGGATGTCCGAGAATAATAATTTAATTAACAATACCGCCCTCGACAATCTGTACGGCGTATGCCTGGAAGACGACAGCACGGGCAGCGGGGACAAGACAAGCCCTGATAGAAATAACATTACGTCAAACATTGTTTCAAACAACTCTGACATGGGCATCCAGATTAATGGGAGCTACGGGAACCTCATTTACAACAATTATTTCAACAACCCGATTAACGTTGAAGACGAATATCTTAATATCTGGAATAGCTCGGAAATAGGGAACTACTGGAGTGATTATGAAGGAGAGGACACCGACGGAGACGGAATCGGAGATACACCTTATATCATCAGTCTTAACACAGGCAGCATGGATTATCTGCCGGTAATGTGTCTTTTCAACTGTTCGGATTTGCCCGGAAATAATACTTCTGGAAAGCAGGATTATACGGACTTTTCGGAAGAATCTGCAGAAAACTCATGGGCAGTTGAAGCCTCGGAAAAGGGTTCTGATTCAAAAACAGAGTTCGGCCTGATAAGCCCTGAATCCGGTACCCCGGGAGTAAGCTTTGAATCCTGGAAATATTCCGCAATGGATGTTTCAGGAAAAGAGGATCTTGAGGAGGACTATTCGGAAGATAGCACTGAACTGGATAGTGATTTCTCTGGAGGACCTGAGGTCTTTTCGACTGCTGAACTTACCCGGCGCCTGGATCTTGCGGATGGGAGTAAAGGGTTAGAAAACTCCGAAAATACCGATGGGACAGTAATAGAATTCAGGGTTTCAAAAGCCTGGGTAAAGGAAAATAAGATTGATACATCGACAATTACCCTGAAAAGATACAATAAAGAATCCTGGGCTTCCTTAGCAATGGTGATGGCAGGAGAAGACGAGAAATACTTCTACTTCGAGACCAAACCCGGCGTTCTTTCCATCATGCAAAAGCATGGACAAAAACAGCCCTGAAGATTCCTGGAAAATAGAGTTGCAGTAAGAGTTCTTGAGAAGAATTTAGGTTTAAGAAAGCTTAAATCTTAAACTCTTCTATTTTTCTATTTAATTTGGTATTCCTTTTTATTCTTTTAATCTTTTTTGAAGAACAGGAAGGCTAAATGATGGACTTCTGGATAAAAGATTCTTTTTCAAGAATTAATATAGGGTTATTTTATATTTGCCAATTGATATATATCCATCCATATCACTGACTTATCATCAGGCATACTCGGGAGATGGATTATATGGAACAATCAGATGATGTCATTGAACAGACAGTTAATGCTGGTAGCGAGTTAGGGTATGAACCTCTTGACTCGCCCTGGTGGGTAGTTCTTCTGGAAGGGGTTTTTGCTATTATCGTTGGCTTATTCCTGTTATACCGTCCTGCAGTAACAACTATCTTTCTCATACAGATCCTGGGCATTTTCTGGCTGGCAGGAGGAATTCTTTCCGTTCTGGGAGCGTTTATATTTTCGGGCAATCGGTTATGGAAACTGCTCGGAGGTATCCTGTCCATTATTGCAGGAGTCGTCATACTTACTTATCCTATTTACAGTCCTTTAGTTGTTCTCACTCTCTTTGTTATTTTCATCGGAGTATGGGCTATAATCACAGGTACCGTAAGACTTATCGGAGGACTTAAGGGAGAAGGGTGGGGTACAGGAATCCTTGGTATCCTCACCATAATTCTGGGCCTTCTCCTTCTAACTAACACTCTGGCAGGAGCCCTGGCTCTACCATGGGTATTCGGTTTCTTCCTGATTCTTGGGGGAATTACCGCAGTGATCGCAGGACTGCGAATGCGAGCCTTATAAGGAATTTGTCATAAGATAAGGAGATAAGTATATGGATAGACCTGTAGGTGTTACTATACTGGCTGCTGTAGCCGTGCTTCTGCATTTATTAACGCTATCACAATGCTTCGTTTCCTTGGCTTTTTACCTAATTTAGGACCTCTGGACATCCGGATTTTCAACTTCTGGTATGCTCTTTTGTATGGACTGCTCGCTTATATATGGGCGTGGGTGGCTCTTATGCTCTGGCAGGTAGACCGGCAGGCCTGGTTCTTCCTGGCTGTTATTACGATTTTCAATCTGAGCCTGAGTTTTGTGGTGCTGGTCACAGGTGGTTCATGGTATGATATAAATTTTGCAGTTATTGTGAACGCTCTTATCCTTATCTATATCATGCTGCCAGGAACCAGGGGGGCATTCGGGACTGATTAAGGAGTGAGAGAAGAATTAAAGGAGAAAATGAAGTGGTAGAAAGTTATGAATTTCAAGGTGATAAAAAGGATTCATAATCGTCCGCATCCATGGGATAAAAACTTCTCTCTGGGGACTGATGGTTTCTGCAATATTTGGCATGATAGCTTCGATCTTCTTGCCGCCTGAAACCCTTATGCCCCCGAAATGAGCCAGTTATTCCGGGACTATAATATTGCAGATGAAAAAAGTATATATCTATAGTTTTTAAAGTAGAATTGATGAAATCTTCCCTCATTACAGTTCTCCTATCTTCCGAAAAGAGGACAGATTTACTTCTGTTTTTAAAAGAGAAGCCAAGGGGCATCGAAGAAATCATTTCCGAACTTAATAGCAGTCAGGTGTCAATTCTTCCCCAGCTCAAGAGGCTGAAAGAAAGCGGGCTTATAGTTCAGGAGGATAAAGCCTACAGCCTCTCTCTTCCGGGCAAAATTCTAGTCCGGAGGATAGAATCGCTTGTAAAAGCTTTCAGCCTGCTTGAGGGCGATTATGATTACTGGTCTGGTGTTAAGTCAGGGGGATCCCCACTTGTTTTTTTAAAGTTAATGGAAGAACTTATGGCACTGGTACCCGACCAGCCTGAGGACGAAGATGCTCTCTCAGAAAACCAGAAAATAACTGAGGCTTTCAGGAACTCAAAGCAGATACTTTTGATTATGTCAGAGTGTAATCTGTACTATCCTGAGGTCTGTATAGAGAACGCAAAAAAAGGGCTGACAGTGTCGATAATATTTACCCAACCCATTTTTGAAAAATTTACTGAAGAATTTAAAGAAGAGCTTGATACCCTATCTCTTCTTGAAAATTTCAATATTTATGTGCTTGGCGAAGACCTTATTCCTCCATCACTTATCGTAACTGATAGAATGGTTTCTGCCTGTTTTTCTTCCGGTACAGGTGACGATAAAGGGAATAATACTATAGTTATTTTTGGAGAAAAAGCCGTAAACTGGGGCAAAGAAACCTTTGAATACTTCAGGACATTATCCAAACCTCTGAATACTATACCTTCAAATAAGTCTCTTCTCACAGACCACGGGAGCAATTTTGAGCAGGAAGAGAGATATCGAATAGCCAAAAATTACGAGTCCTGAATCTAATCCTCCCGAGTTTTGCTCCCCTGGTCCTATGCTTCTGCTTTTTGGGCAGAGCCGCCAGACAGGCTGGAGGCGGCATTCCATAATTTTTTGAATTTCAAATCTTGCATGATCTCAGAGATAATGGAGGATTTTTCAGATATTGCTTGAGAGAGTTAGCTGCCCCAAAACTTATTCCGGTAAAAGGCTGTTCTTCCTGAGAAACATTATTTTTTAAGCTCTTCGAATGATCTTTCAGCTCTTTCCCTAACATCTGCAAAAATATCTTTTCCTTTTGCATCAATTCCTACAATGAGCGGGCCGAATTTCTCAACCCTGAGAACCCAGACAGCCTCAGGCATGCCAAGATCAGGCCAGTGGACGGTTTTTACCTCTTTTATCAGCTCTGCAGCAAGGGCTGCACATCCCCCTGTGTATGCAAGGTAAACGCACCTGTCTTTTAACGCGTCTGCAACACCTTTCATTCCGCCTTTTCCGATAATTGCCCGGACTTTGTGGGCTTTCAGGAGGGGAGGGGTCATTTTTGACACCCTGCCGCTGGTTGTAGGACCTGCTGATACCACTTTCCAGCCGGACCCGGTCTGCTGCATAAGGGGTCCGCAGTGATAGATAACTGCTCCTTCAAGAGAGAAAGGGAGTTTTTCTCCTTTTTCTTCCATTTCGAGAATCCTTGCGTGAGCTTCATCCCTGGCTGTAAGGATTTCTCCTGAGATATAAACAATGTCCCCAGCATTCAGTTTCTCGATATCTTCAAGTTTTAGAGGGGTGTGCAGGTAATATTCCATTATTCTTCCTCCCCGAATACGATTGAAGCGTGCCTGTTTGCCCAGCACTGGATGTTTACGGCAACAGGAAGGGATGCAGTATGGCAGTGAGCGGTCTTTATATGTACCGAAAGGGCGGTTGTGCTGCCTCCAAGCCCCATACAGCCGATGCCAAGGGCATTTACCGATTCCAGAATTTCTTTTTCAAAATCAGTCAGGGGGTTATCAAGAGGCTCAAGAAGGGCTTCTTTTGCAAGCCTGGCAGCCTTGTCAAAGGAACCTCCTATCCCTACTCCAAGAACAAGAGGTGGACAGGGCATTCCGCCTGCATTTATCACGGTTTCGAGCACAAAATTTTTGATGCTGCCTGTTTCGGTCGGATTAAGCATTCTAAGTGCGCTCATGTTTTCCGAACCTGCGCCTTTCGGAGCAACTGTGATCTTTAGCTGTTTTCCTGAAACAAGTTTCCAATGAATATCCGGAATTCCTGCTCCGGTATTGTTCCCGCTATTTTTTCTGGTTAGAGGATCAACAGCATTCGGACGGAGCGGGACTTCTCTGGTTGCGAGGGCAACTGCATCCTTTATCGCGGTTTCAATGTTAAAACCCGGCTGAAACTCAGTTCCGAGTTCGGCAAAAAAGATCATGATGCCTGTATCCTGGCACATTGGAACTCCGTGGTTTTTCGCAATCTCGATGTTTCTAAGGATTGCCTGGAGCTGGGACTTTGCAACCTGATTTTCTTCTCTGGCTTCAGCTTCCTTTAGAGCATCCACCACGTCATCAGGAAGCTCAATTTCTGCTTTTCGAAGGAGGTCTGCAATAGACCGGATAAAGTTTTCACGGCTAGTTTTTGGAGGCAAAAGATCACCAGTATGGCTAAATGAATGATAATAAATGATAATAATTAGAAGATAAGTGTCAGGAAAATAGAAAATAAACGCAGGAGGAGGAGTTTTGTTCCGAACAACTGGCGAATAGATTCTTAATTTGTGAGAATTGAGTTCTTTAATTAAATAAATTCCTGTCCCCTGCGCATGTCAGAACGGGCTTCTTTTTGGGCAGGCTTAATTCTATATTTGTATCCTTACCTTTGTATCATATCTTTGTATCCTGAATTTCAGATTCTCGCCCTGGTATCCTTACTTCTGCAAGTCTGAACCCGGCGGTTTTACGCTAATACGTTTCTCAGGATAAGCTATCCTGCTCCTTTTACAGATAAAAGACTCTTCGAGGTCGGCAGCCATCTGCCGTGCAAGTCCTGCAGGAATGCCCATAATCATTAATTCCGGAGGCAGCCAGGGGTTTCCCGTTGGGTCAACAGGTCCAACGAAAGCCGAGTCTTTTGGCGCGTTTTCTGCCATACCAGCCGGGAAAGCGATCATTGTAGAGCAAATAGGCCCTCCGGGTATTATTGTCCTGAAAAAGGGATCTGAGTTGCTAAATTGGGCAAGCCCGCAGAGGTTTCTGATCTGTTCACAGCCTGCAAACAGGATAAAGGCTCTGGCAGCTTCAGGTGAGATTTCATCAGTGCACGGTGCAATAACTGTGTATTTGCCCTGAGGAGTGATTTTTCCTGCGCGTTTTTTCTGCTCATCGAACAATTCAGGGGTCGCTTTTAAGTGTTCAGCTGCGCCTCCATGGAAATCCGGAGTGCCTACGGTTACAAAGTACTTCAATTTCGGATGCGGTTCGGACAGTCCCATCCATACCAGTCCGCCAGCACAGCAATGTTCGTGCCCGGCTTCAATATAAAGAGCAGGCGTTTCGTTAAACAGGGCGGAAATGTATATCGCCTTTGCAATACAGCGGTCCACTGTATATGATGGGACTGCACCCTGCGGGACCTCATCCATGGTATAAACATATAGAGGGCGCAGTTGCAGCCTTCCGGCTTTAGAAAGCTTTTTTCCCAGCTCTTCAACACTTAATATTGCAGCATTCCCCATTGCATCACTTTCCTTTAATCCTCTTTGAAAATCCAGTTTCTACAATTAATGCTTATTTTGTATTATCCTGTATCATTAGAGATTATTCTGTATTATTTTGTATCACTAATGCTTATTTCGTATCGCTTATCTCTGGTTTTACTCTTTAATCCAGCCTTTTTCTATCCAGTAGTCACAGTTATGAGTCCAGTGGTCTTTATGGGCAAGGATAGAATACTTGAACCCCTCTTTCCATGCCTTTTGTCTGGCTTCCTGCTCAGGGTATTGTCTTTTCTCTTTTATTGCTTCAACGAGGTCTTTGCCCATTTCACGCGACCTTTCAATTGCTGCTTCAATCTCTTCAGGCCCGCGGGACATAGAACAGCCCACGCCTCCTATAGAACTGCCTCCGCACTGTATTGTGAAATTGTTCATAATGTCAAGGATAAAATCAATTTCGTTCCCGCCTGCAGTTGTTAATGACATGCCGTATTTTCCATCAAAGAGCTGTTCATGGATCACAAGAGGGCATCTGTCAAAGGCTGTTTTGAGCTGGGCTGTTACGTTTGTTATATAATTAGGGCTGCTCCAGATTATGCCGTCTGCCTGCAGCAGTTTTGTCAGTAAAGCCGGGAAGTCATCTTTTATAGAGCATTCGCCTGTTTTATGACACTTATCGCAGGCTATACAGTATTTTATATTCAGCTTTGCAACATCAATAGACTCAACTTCGGCTCCTGCTTCTTTTGCTCCTTCGAGGGCTGCATCCAGCAGTTTTAACGTATTGCTGTTCCTGCCTCTCGGGCTTGATGATATTCCTACTATCTTCATGGTTTTCCCTCTCTTTATCTAACAGTCTTATGCAAAAATAACAGTACCGTATTTGATTAAAACTTTATTATTGTGTGTTTGGGGAAACTACAAAGATACGAAAAGGAAAAAAGCTAGAAAAAACAAAAGAAAAGTTTTCAAATAGATTTGTAACCCTCTTTTAACTTCTTTTTAATTTCACCATCAAGCTGAAAGGTTATGATAATGCTATGATAAATGAAGTAAGGTCAGTCATCTCCAGCCTGATTAAGAGCTTATAAAAGGCTTTTTTTCCTGTTTGCAAATCCTCATGATTGTGTCTTTTCCTGTAATGACTGCTACAGGCAGTCCCCCTGGAGGCTGCAGCCACTGGCCGGTTAAAAAAAGATTGTCCAGACCTTTTATTCTCCCGGTATGCGCCATCATTTTTCCCCTAACAGTAGGTAAAAACGACATGAAAGCTCCCCTGCAGGCATTGCAATACCTTTCATACGTTTTCGGCGTTGCAACATCGAGTATTTTGAGTTTTCCTTTCATCCAGGGAAAACGTGTTTCAATTGACTGGAGAACCGCTTTGCCTATTCTCTCTTTTTCCCGGTTATAAGCTTCGGAGTCCCGGGCGAGAGAGTCCCAGGCATCATAGTCTTTATGAAACTGGTTGATGCTGCAGGTGATCAGAGTGCAGCCTTCCGGAGCAAATGAAGGCTCATGCCTGTAGTGGGTTATCGTCAAACGGCTGATAGTAGATTGGTGCATATTAAATGGGGTTACCGGAAAAGACAGGCTTCGCGGAAGATCGCCAAATGTGCCTTCATAGCCCAACGCCACCAGAATTTGTGAGGCAAGAGGATAATCTTCAGGGTTGCTGTATCGCTTCTGGAAGTCGTGGTCCGGGTACTTGCCTTTAAGCAACCGTTCATAAAGTAAATGTGCGTCGCATGCTGCAATAACATAATCGGCTTCAAAGATTTTGCCGTTGTTACAGATAACCTGATGGACTTTTTTATGGTCTATGGTAAGTTCAACGGCTTCACACTGAGTTTCGATGGAGCCACCAAGGGAAAGGTAACGCTCAACCATGCGCATTGCCAGTGCTCTTGAGCCGCCACAGGGGATGGATGCCTGGCCCTTTGTAAAGGCAGCCAGGGCAAAGAAAAGGAATGAGGCACTGTAGTTTTCCGGTAGAAATGAAGAAAGGGTAGCCTGAAGTGCAGGGTGCTTAAAAGTACTGGCATAGTCCTTCAAGCTGATCCTGCCATATTTCTGCATAACTGTACCTGCGTCTTTTAAAGAAATCATCAACCGGATTCTTTGCATAAATGTCATTAAGTCTTCAGGTTTTTCGACGGGGGTTTCGTACGATTGGAGCTTTCTGGTTGTCTGGTAAAAGTCTTCAATAGCATCTTTATCCTGTGGGGACAGTTCAAGCCAGCTCGCCCTGAGCCGGTCAAGGTCGCGGTAAAGATGGACCGTAACGCCTTCGTGTTCAAATGCTAAAAAACTCTCAGGATGGAAAATCTCAACCCCATCCAGGGCGCCAGTTGTAACCCAGAGGTCGTGGATAGGTGTCCCTGCTTTTGTCCCAACAAGCCAGTGGATGCATCCATCGATATGATAGACCTGCCTGTCCCAGCCGGTGCATTCCCCGCCTAAACCGGGATTTTTCTCAAGGATAACACTCTCAAAGCCGTTTTTCCGGGCAAAGATGCCGGCACTCAATCCGGAAATACCCCCGCCAATAATAATTATTCTTTTCATTAATGCCCCTTCTTTTCTTTTGTTTGCTGGATAAGCAGGAGATCCTCCCCCATCTCTAGAAGCAATGTTTCAACTCCCTGTTCGTCAAGCCAGGAAGGCAGCTGACCATTAGCGACCATAACTGAAAGCCCTATTTGAAAGATCCGCATTTTTAAAAGCAAGTGCCTGCGTTCATTGTACGTCAAGCCACGCATACTTTCATCCTCAGCAAGAGCTTCGACCATAGCTTCCTGAAAGGTTTCATACGAAGCCATGTATGGGTTTTGCTGCATTACCAGTCCACGGAAAAAGACCGGGTATTCCCGTGCAAACGCTAAACTGGCTTTTCCTATGTTTTCAAAAAGGTCAGGCCCTTTTTGCTTTTTCAGCAGTTCATCCGAAAGGGCAAAAACACGTTCTACCACAGCCTTAACCAGGTCATCAATTGTTTCGAAATTGATATAGATTGGCGCAACCGAACAGTGAAGGCGTTTGGCCACGCTGCGTGCAGTGATTCCGGCAAAGCCTTCTTCTTTTGCTATGTTAAAAGCAGCATCAACAATGGTTTCTCTGTCAAATTTTGTTCTGGGAGGCATACATATCCCTTTCTGATAACATATGTTATATAACATATGTTATTTCTCGTTAAAAAAGGTATTTGTCAAGAGAAAAAATCTGGAATGCTGCAAAAATTAAAATTATGGAAAGGTAAGGGAAAAAACAGAGAATAACAGAGAATTAAGGGAAAAAACAGAGAAAAAAGTTTTGGATTAAGGTCAGATACGGATTTTACAGGCAAAGGAGATGACATGCTTGTTCTTTACTATGATTATCTACTATGATTATCTACTGATTTTAAGTATGCAAGTCCTCTTCTAATAAGGAGAATTAAAAAGATAATCCATCTATTTTCCCTGGTTTTTATTTTTAAGTTTCTCAAGTAAAGCCGATACTCTTTCTTTTGCTGCTTCTGTCTCCTGATCATCCCTGACAATGCTGATGTCAAAAATATCCCCTTCTTTACTCCCCGAGGGTAATAAAAAAAGAGGGATGTTAAGCTTTATTGACTCTTCATCCCTTAAAAGCAGTACAGCATTGCCGCCCTCTATTCGGTCGAGAGTTAATTTGAAGTTGCCCATCTTCACATCTCCAGTGAAGAGACCAGCTTCCCACTGTTATCAAAGAGGTATGCCGTATCCCCATCATTATTCCATATCGGGCTATTTGAACCCATGTATAGTTCGGTAGCTGTGTCTGTTCCCTCTCCGGTGTAGAGGGTTACTGTAGCCTGAGATTCCAGAGTGAAAGAAGTAAATGAATATGCGTGCTTGTTGCCATCGTCTTCAATCTTCCAGCCGGCCAGAGAGACAGGAGAAAATCCTTTGTTTGTAATCTTAACCCATTCATCCTTAAGGCTCAGGCCGCTGACATATACCGATGATTCTTGAGAGCCGGAAGCCCCTCTGATCTCGGATTCAACCTCTTCTGATTCGGTCTCTTCGGATTTGGCTTCCTGTGATTCGGTTTCCTTATAGCTGGCTATCTCCTGGTTTTCGCTTTCGGACCCGGTTTTCTGCGTAATTATAGTATAAGCAGATCCGTCTGTTGTGACTATAATTGAGCCGTCAAGATCGGTTCTGTAAACCCTGGAAGCTTTCTGCAGCCTTTCAAGGACTTCTGCATGAGGATGGCCATAATCATTACCTGCTCCGAGTTCTATTATGCTTACTTCCGGGCTCACGGCTGAAATAAAGGCTTCTCCACTGCCTGACCGGCTTGCATGGTGCCCTACTTTGAGAATATCGGAATCAAGGTCAGAACCTGCATTCATTAATCTTTCTTCGGTTTCAAGCCCTGCATCACCCATTAGCAGGAACGAGACTTCTCCATAGCTTACTCTGAGCACCACGGAGTTTTCATTAAGTTCATCTGAGTATTCGGATTCAGGGTTCAAAACTTCAATATCAACAGCAGGGTCAAATTCTATTTTTTCTCCTTTTTCGGCTACTTCAAAAGGAATATCCTTTTCATCGATGGCGGTCAGCATGTTCTCGTAGGTTTTTGAGGTATGCGGAAAACCACTGTCAATAAAATACCCGACCTCAAAACTGTTGAGCACTTCACCCATGCCGCCTATATGATCGGAATGGGGATGAGTTGCAACAATATAGTCGATGCTGGAAGCATTCTGATCCTGAAGGTATGCCGTAACAACTGAACCCTGGTCCCGTTCCCCTGCATCCACCAGCATGGTTTTTCCATCGTATTCAAGGAGAACTGAATCACCCTGACCCACATCAATAAAATGAACAGTCAGATTTTCACCGGCAACAGGACCTTTCCCTGAAAGCCCGTTTTCCTGGTCCGGTTCTGCATTTTCAGCCCGAACCTGAGCCTCAAACAGATCTGTTTCACCCGTCTGCTGTGAAACCTGCTGAGGCTCCTCAGCACCCTGATCATTTTCCTGTCCAATACAATTTATTCCCGCGATAACCATCAAAATAATAATTGTCCCAAAAATCCAGCGCAATAAGCCACTTCCTGGTGTTCTTCCTGCTTTTCCCAATATAATCACATCTTATTTTTTAAACAAACAATATAAATGGGTTTTATATTAATCTGCTCTTTTCAAACAGCTTCAGGGCAGAAAGCAGGCAATTAAGGCATAAAAATTCATACCAGGGAGAGGTAAATCTCTAATCTAACAAATCAGTTAAAAAGTCAATTAAAATGAGAATTCACTGTAAGTTTAAAGCATAAAAAAGAGCTTAAATCCTGGTTGGGTAAATCATTAATCTGATAGACTTCTGTTGCATACGTCTTTTCTGTTGCATACGTGCTAGATAATTTTTACTGAGGGTAAAAACTTTATATAAAAATACCTGAATTTAACCTGTGATAAAGATGAAAACCCCGACAGTCCTGTACCTTTTTTTTGTTTTGTGCCTGACCTGTGCAACAGCCTCAGAGCAACAGGCACAACAACGGTCAACCCTCACATAGGTAACACATATATGGTTGGCGGCGACGGCAAATTAATTACCCTTGTTAATTACAATAATGCAGCGAATACAACATACGCAAAATTAATTGAATTTATAAAAGCAGATAAAACGGACCAGAATCTGTATACTTCAAGATATGTCTGCTCCGATTTTGCAGAAGATGTTCATAACAATGCAGAGCGGGCAGGAATTAAAGCCGCATGGGTAACCATGGAGTTTACCAATGTTCCTGGACACTCCTGCAACGCATTTTACACTACTGACAAAGGGCTGGTATTTATTGACTGTACAGGTTCCCCAAAACAGACAGGCAGTTTCGACAAGCGGGTAAATTTAACAGTTGGAAAACCGCTGACCCCCACTTCCCTGTACCCACCGTATTATAAATGGTCGACTATGGGAACTGTTAAGAGTTATAGAATATTCTGGTAACTTACAAAATATCCCGGTAAAATGTTTTTCTTTCTTTTTTTCTTTTTATTTCTCTTTTTCACTTCTCTTTTTCACGAAAGGTATTATACATGCTCTGAAGCTGCATTTCGCAGGCAGGTTTCCCAGTCCTGCGGGTGTTCCATATTGTCACACTGCCACTCAAACTCACGCCTTGCAAGTCTGATAATTGTCCGCGCCCGCTTTAGAGGGATCAACTCTTTACCGATATCGCCTATATCAATTACATCCAGACAGCTTACAATTTCGATCGTAAAATCTTCAAGGCTCTCCGGTGGTATTGACTCTCCTCTCGCATGTATTTCCGCGCATTTAGCGAGATATTCCGCAATTACCTTGATCAGTTTTGTATCATTCATAATTCTAACCCCTTTGTGCGATAAGTGTTGATCCACTTTATTAGCTGCTATAAATGTGTGATAGGCTCAGCAGTGATCATAATATAAAATGAAGACAGGTATTCCTGAATTCAGCCAGGGTTAAAATGAAAATCTGTTTTCTGAATTCAGTTCAGGTTACCTTTCAAGTTCTTTTCTCGAGGGTAGTGCCTGTAACAGCTATTTAAATATGGTTTTTACTGATGTTTAAAGTTTTCTAAATTATGAGTATTATGATGGCAATTTCTGAATATTAATTCCTGAATGTTAGCATAAATATGGAGCCAGTGAAAGAGTCCTTATCAGCCCGCAGAGATAATATTTACTTTGCATTATTTATATTCTATATTATTTATACAGAGATGAAAAAGTTCTCTTTTAAGAATTTCTTAATTATAGCAGGTTAATTATCATAAAACTATAACTGATTGATATAATATTCAATGTCACTGTGAAAATAACAAAATCATATTCCTTTAAACAAAATCATACACCTTTAATATGATAATCCCATTAGTGGATGTTTAAAATACACGTTGTGAACACCTGAATTTTTTATTTGAGACTTCAGGATTAAATCTTATATTTTATACAAAAATAGTATCTGAATTGTTCTTAATATATATCAGAAAATTTTGAGGTTTTCAAATGGGATTGAAAATTTTATTACTCATCGCCCTTATGGTCTCAGTACAGGCGGTTGCAGGTTCCTCAAGTATGGATATTAAAATAAATCCAGAAAGCATGAGTTTCAATCTTTCTCCGGCAACATCTGCAGAGCAGTCCCTGTATGTAACAAACACAGGAAATGAGACCGTAACATACAGGATTTTCGTCGATGACAATACTTATGCGAGCTGGTTTATATTTTCTCCAACCTCTTTTGATCTGAAAGCTGGGGATACTGAGGAAGTTAAAGTTACACTCAACGTTCCTGCAACCTCAGAAACAGATATTGAAAGCAAAATAAAAATTTCATATACCACATTGGGAAAATCTACTGGAACAGAGGGTATAATTCCTGTTTATATAGAGATCTCTACCTCAGAAATAAGCTATTCTGAAAAAAGTTCTTCGGATAACAGTTCTTCAGAAGGAAGCGGGAGTTCTCCGGAGTCTTCAAACAGCGCAAAAGTAAAAGAGATATCACAGCAGATTGCCGCAAATGCCAGCAACTTAGTAGTTAATTCCAGAGACAACATTATATATGCAGGTGAAAATTTAAAAGGTTCTGCTGAAAAATGGGAGGAATCTGCAAACAGGGGTATTGATAACTGGAAGGATACCGCAAACAATAGAATTGATAATTTGGAGAATAAAGCAAACAAGAGAATAGATAATCTGGAGAATACGGCAAACAATAGAATTGATAATTTTGAGAATACGACAAACAATAAAATTGATAACTTGAAGGATACTGCAAACAAGAGTGTTGATAATGCGGCCGTAAGCCTTGATAAAGTAACAAGGAAATTTGAAGACACGAGCAGAGAAATTGAAGATAAAACAGAGAGGTATGAGGATTTTGATGTAGTTTATGAAGATACGGTCAGGTATATTTATAACTTAATAAAAATCTACGAAGCAAGAATCTTGACCTATTTAAATCGTGTGCTGTAAACCTTACAAACTGATGCTTTGTTGCAATAAGACTGATCCTCAAAAATACTGTTTCCTAAAAAGTCTTTGTAGAAACTCTAAACTCAGTATTTGTATTCGGTATTTGTATTCAGTATTTGTATTTAGTATTTGTATCAAGTATATGTAACATTATTCTTGCCGTAACTCAGAAGTAATGTAACAGCATATGGAAAAATTGACATAAATGTAACCTGAATGAAAAACAAGAGAATTCTAATAATTTTTGGTGCGGGAGAAGGGATTCGAACCCCTGAACGTCTGCACGAACAGATCTTGAGTCTGCCACCGTTGACCGCTTGGTTACTCCCGCGCTTTTTAGGAATCCAATTAGGTAAAGTTAAAACTAACATATAAAGCTAATCCTGTGAATTGACCAGACCTGCTAATTTTCAAGCCAGCTAAGAATTTAAGACGCGTTAATTTCATTTCCTGGCGCCAAACTCCCGGCTTCAGGCTTAAAAATTACCAAGGTTAAAAAGTTCCCTTTTTTCCCAGGAGTTTTTTAAGAGCTATTTAAGAGCTGTTTAAGAACTATTAAGAGCTGTTTAAGAGCTATTTAAGAGCTGTTTAAGAGCTGTTTACATGTACCCAGTCAAGATACTCCTGCTCACCTTTAACTTCCCAGAACTCGATTGCGGGCAGGTCGTAAGTATGAAGGAATCTTACGGTTTCTATAATTTCGTCAAGGCGGGAAGAGTCGGTCTTAACAAGCAGGGCGACCTCGTTCTGCTCTTCTACCTGTTCGTTCCATCTGTAGATTGAAAATATCGGAAACATATTAACGCAGGCAGCAAGTCTTCTTGCAACAAGTTCTCGTGCAATTTCCGATGCATTTTCCATACTTCCGGCAGTGATATATACAATTCCTATCATGAAACAGGCACCTCATACAAAGTTATTATAATAAAAAGTGTACTAGATATAGCTGAGTATCAATCCATTCAATTATTATCTATTTCCTGCGAACATAAAACATGACCCCTCATGATAATATGAAATTGCCCTGTAACCTCTAAAGCAACCCTACCTGCACGTCCAAAAAAATAATTCCATGAACCTTTTTATATAATTATGATGTATTATTACAGTACAGAGTTTCGTGCTGTATACAGAAGAACTAAAAACGTATTAATAATAAAATATCAGGGACTTGACAGCATCAATTATTTAATACCCCCTGCTTCAAATAATGTTATTTGAACGGCAGCCTTAAACTTTTAATACGGGCTGGAGGGGGCTCATGGCGCTGAACTCTTTATTTAAGATGTATTCTATATACAGTTACATCCGATTAATAGTCAATCAATTGTTTATTGATCGATTGATAGTTACCTTCTGGGGTCTAACCAGATGGTATTAATTACATTAATTAATCTCAATATGCGTTTAATCTAAATAGGACTTACGCGGTTGAACTGAAAAACAACAGCTCTAAACCTTCAAATGTCTAAATAGACGATTTAACTGCAGGGTCTATTGATCATGATTCTAATCCTCAAGTGCGTAAGTCCTACTAAAGAATCAATTATCAATTGCCTTGGGACCGTCAGTTTCCTTAGAACCGGCTTTCATTATATCCAATCACAAATTGATCAACACAATTAACATTAATCATTATTGATTTATCAACATCCACAATCCGGGCCTTTAAAGGCTCATCTTAATCATTCGGAGAATTTCCTTGAGTGGCACAAGCATTGTACTGGGTATTTTTTTAATGTACTGGTTCCTCGTTTCTATTCTTGATAGAAGGGGGACCCTGGAAAAGTATAACATAAGCACATTCGGACCTCTTCCAATCTTAATGATAAGGACAACAAAGGGTCTGAAGCTGCTGGATGTTCTTGCCCGCCCCAGGCGTTACTGGAGGGTTTTTGCGAACATTGGCATCATTATGATGTTTGCAGGCATGATTGCTATGTTCCTGGTCATAGCTATTTCAGACCTTGCTCTCTATACTTCGTTTCTGAACGACAGTGTACCCGAGCCTGGAAAGTACAATTCTCCCAGGAACATCCTGCTTATCCCGGGTGTAAACGAATTCATACCTTTCACCTGGGGTGTCATTGCCCTTATTGTTACGCTCGTAGTGCACGAGTTTGCCCATGCAATCCTGTGCAGGGTTGAAGACATAAGGGTCAAATCTATGGGTATACTTTATGCTATTGTGCCTGTAGGAGGGTTTGCGGAACCTGATGACGAACAGCTTTTTGGCAAAAAAGAAGAAAAAAAAGAGCTGCCTTTAACAGCCACGATTGAGGAAATCGAAGCCTGGGAACAGAGAGAAAAAGAAGAAAGAAAGCTAAAAGTAGCGAAAAACGAGGAAACAGCTTCATTTAATCCTGAAGAAACAAAACCCGTGCCGGAAGTGACTGCAACAAGGACCCAGAGAGCCCGTATTCTTGCAGCCGGTGTCATGGCTAATTTCTGCGTTGCTTTTATAGCCCTGCTGCTCTTTTTCGGGCCAGTGCTCGGGGCAATTGCTCCTCTCAGTGATGCCATGATTGTGGGCATAAACGAAAGTTCTCCGGCTCAGCGGGCAGGGCTTCAGGAAGATATGGTAATTACCCGGGTTGATGATACGACTGTTTCCACGGGCATGGATCTTCTATCCTACCTCGAAACAGTTGAACCCGGAGATTCTTTACGCATTTATGCCTCAAAGGATGACACAGTTTCGGTTTATGAGTTAAAGGTTCCTTCTTCTCCGGAAGAATGTTTCAGTGGAGTGCCTGTAGGAGGGATTGTAGAAGGAAGCCCTGCAGAGACGGCAGGGATTGAAACCGGAATGACAATGATCCGGATTAATGATACTCGAATGCAGAGCATTGCGAGCTTCGTAAACTTCATGGAAGGAACTGAACCGGGACAGACCGTAGAGGTGGAGCTGCTTCCCTCAGAAAACTATACTGGCGTTCTTACCGAAAACGGCACTGCTGTCTTTAATGTCCAGCTGGCTCCCCACCCGACAGAAGGCGAAAGCGGAGGCTTCCTTGGAGTTATATACGGAGGAAGCGGGATTCTTGAATGCCCTATGCTTGGAATGTCTATCTGGATGCCCCAGGCAAAGTTCTACCTTGAAGCACTCAAGCAGATTCCTTCCCTCCTTACCGAGCCGGTAGGCTGGATTCTCCTTTTCGGGCTTCCTATCTACGGGTTTGCAGGCGAAGGATTCCGCGGCTTTTCGGGTACGATCGCACAGTTCTATCAGCCTGTCGGATGGGCAGAGCCCCTTGGAGTTGGGATTTTCTGGATTGCAAATTCCCTGCTCTGGATAGGGTGGCTGAACTTTTATGTAGGCCTGTTCAACTGCCTGCCTGCAGTGCCCCTGGATGGAGGGCATGTGTTCAGGGACTATACCTATTCCCTTATGTACAGGTTCACAAGAAACGAATCAGTTTCCGAAAGGTTCTCAAATTCCATTACAGCAAGTTTCTCCATGCTGATCCTGTTCTCGTTCCTGTTTATGATATTCGGACCGTTTGTGGGACAGTGGATATGAAAAGCCTTGCCTGAAAACCGCTTAAAACAGAACAGCAACAAGATATCAAAGTCAAAATCTCTACTCAATTAGAAATCGGAAATCTGCCGGAAAGCTCAATTCAAACTATTTTCCGGCTTTTCTGGTTATTAAATCCTGATTTTTGCCTCTAACTCTTAAATTCTGATTCTTTTATTGATACTATTTCGTAAACGCCTGTGCCCGATTACGTTCTTCAGTTGTTTTTGTAAGCTGTGTTTGCAGTTTTTTCTGGAAAATTATTATTTTTTAAACAAAATTTATAAAACGCTGGAAAAATTGTTTTCTATAGTTGTTGAGAGAGTTGTACCAAGCAATATCTTTTTGTAAGCCAATTTAATTTCATTTCTGGTTAGAGGCTAAAAGCCAGATCTTTATCACCTGCTTCTATATTGTGCTTTGGGTCGTATCTGGCTTCACTAATGCCTCTGTTACGTGCTGCTGAAACACCCCGCATTCCTCTGGTTGATTAACCGAATTCTGGAATCACTATAACTCTTTACTGCATCTGCACTTTTATCTGTTGACCCGTCATTTACCACAATTATTTCAAAATCCTGAATTGTCTGGCTCAGGATGGAATCTAATGACCTCTTTACGTGTGGCTCTTTGTTGTAAAGAGGGATAACAACAGAAAATTTGGCCAGAATATTGCCCCCTGTAATATTCGGTTATGCGGGTAAATTTTTATTAGTTTATCCAGTACGTTTTATAAACTGCGTTTGAGGTTTATTTTCTGCAAAAATGTTCTCTTTAAAGTAAAATTTATAAAATTTCGGGAAATTGCTTTCGATGACTGATAAAATAATTGTGCTAAGCAGTATTTTTTTATAGGCTAATTTGATATCGCTCCTGGCAAGAAGCTTGAAAGCCAGATCTCTCTCACCAGCTTCTGCATTGTGTTTTGCAGTGCACATCTCCACGAATTTCATGTATTCTTTTAAATCCTTTATAATTCCACGTGGGACTTCACCAAGCTTAAGTGCCTCTTTTGCCGTTTCTAATAAAGGATGACCCTTGACAGGTTTTTTCTTGTAAGCAGCACCATTGACAACATTTTGATAATAAATAGCACATACCTTGCTGCTGTATGCAAACGGATATTTCAGGCCAATTCTGCCCCACATATCGATGTCTTCCCCCCACCAGTAACCGGTCTTAAATCCTCCAATTTCCGAGAATATCTTTTTAGGAACCGTTACAGAAGACGTATAAAATATATCTTTATGCGATATATCTTTCAGGTTTACTTTAAAAAAGTTTAATATTAGCCCTTCGTCTGGAATAACTTTTCTTAATTCTTTTTCTTTATCCATCAATACATTATCTATAAATTCTGTTTTCAATGAAGTTGCATACAGACCTGCATCAGGATATTTTTCTCTCAGCCTCCGGACTGTCTCAAGGTAATCCGGCGTCCATTCATCGTCCGCATCCAGAAAAGCTATAAGCTCGGATCTGGCTTCACTAATGCCTCTGTTACGTGCTGCTGAGACACCAGCATTCTTCTGGTTGATTAACCGAATTCTGGAATCACTGTAACTCTTTACTATTTCTGCACTTTTATCTGTTGACCCGTCATTGATAACAATTATCTCAAAATCCTGAAAGGTTTGGTTTATAACAGAATCTAATGCCCTCTTTACATGCGGTTCTTTGTTGTAAAGAGGTATAGCAACTGAAAACTTGACCAGAATATCTCACCCCTTTGCCCCTTTAAATATTATTAATACAGTCTTCTTGAGAAAATTATTGCATTTGTTCTTTTGATTAAAGCTGCAAAAAATCAGTTGTTTCGAGAAAATTAAAGGATATTTTTAAGCCATTTATATTATATTTCCCCAATAAATAATTTCCATTTTTACTAGAAAAGCTTTGTGCAATTTCAGGCTTGCTATTAGCATTTTTAAGGTTTTAATCAGGGTAAAGAAACTAATTAAGGAGAAATTCTGGGAAAGGGATATTAAGCCTTTTGACTTCTTTTATGGGAGTCACTATTCTCAGTTATGGATGCTCTCTGCTTGAGGCAAAGCGCCTGAGAGCCATTAATTCTGCAGATCTGGATGTTCATGTAGTTTTTTGCATGAAATGGCACCAAGCAAGAACAGTTTAGCTTATAACCTTCAGGAGCCTTTCAGGTTCTTGTGGATTTAGCGGTTATCAGCCTGTTGAAAGTGGAGATATAGAAATAAACGCTTTAGGTCCTGTCCATGAGTTATTGATAAAATCTGAAAAAACCCCGCACACTACCTGTGTTTGAGTAAAAACGTGGGGAGAGCCTTATGCTTGCGATTTTCAATAACTTCCCCCACGACAGGATTTAATAAGAACTGAAAATTACAGTCTCAGGCTAAAGACTACAGGAGCCAGGATGATTGTTAATGAGTCTCAGAACTGCGGAGGCTGCCAGCCACCCAGGACTTTCTCGATATATTGTACCACAGCCAGAGCAACATCTTCTCGCCATGGACGAGCCACCACCTGTACACCAATAGGCAGCCCTTCCGGGGAAGTACCGGCACGGACAACCGCAGCAGGCCATCCGGTCAGGTTATAAGTCATAGTATAGCTAAAAGCAGGAAACTTTTCGAACGAGGTTCCGTGATGCATAGCAGGATAGGCACACACAGGACAGATTATCACATCATAGTTCTCCATGAAAGAGAGCATTTTACTGCGGAATATGTCCAGCTGGATCATCAGTTCACTGAACTCAGCAGATGATCTGGCTTTAGAGTGGCATTCTTCTAAAATACCTTTTGTCCAGGGATGCATTTCAGTTGTCCCTGCAACCTCCAAGGACTTTTCAATCCAGTATCCTTCGTCTGCTTCAAATATAGCATTCTCGAACCAGAAAGACTGTTCAATAACGTCAGGTATGTCTTCTGTCACTGCCATGCCTGCATCTGAAAGTAACCGTGCGGTTTTCCTCACTACTTTAACTGTTTCCGGTGTGGCCGGTATGATACCGTTATCTGTGTAAACAGCGGCACGCAGTTTGTTGATCTCAACTGTACCGGGATCACCCAGTGGCATAGGGACGACTGAAGGATCGCGCCAGTCTACACCTGCAATAATTGGGAGTGTTAAAATCAAGTCTTCTACGAATCTTGCCATCGGTCCGGCCTGCCATAATGGAATTAAGTGACCAAACGGAGGCGGAAAGTGGCCTGTTAACGGCACTCGTCCTGCAGTCGGCTTGATGCCAGCTATGCCACAGAAATGGGATGGTAAACGAATGCTTCCCCCTGCATCATTGCCCAGACCTAACGGAGATCCGCCCACAGCAATAATAGCTGCTTCTCCTCCACTGCTACCTCCGGATGTACGCGAAAAATCGTAAGGATTCAACGTGCATCCATAAACAAGATTGTCGCTCTCATAGGCAAGAGCAAACTCTGATAGATTGGTTTTTCCCAGTAAGATTGCTCCTGCTGCACGCATTCGGGCTACAATGGTAGCGTCCTGAGCTGGAAGAAAGGACGAACGCCCTTCAGTTCCTGACGTGGAAATAATTCCTTTTGTCTCTGCATTATCTTTGATCGTGAATGGTACACCGTGAAGCGGACCTTTAATATCTCCCCGTGCAAGATCAGCATCGGCTTTTCGAGCCTGCTCCCGAGCCTCACTGGCTTGAAGCTGTACAATCGCGTTCAATTCAGGATTTACTTCTTCAATCCGCTGTAAGTATGCTTCAACCACTTCTTCAGAACTGATTTCTTTTGTACGAATGGCCTGTGCCAGTGAATTCGCAGATGCGTAGATGATTTTGTCCAGGAACTTTACCCCCATTATAAATTTATTACTTCCATTGATATAATTTCTTTGCTGATCTTACATTTCGTCCTGATTCCTGATGAAACTTGTTCTTTTTCTTTTAAATGGTCACGGAATGAATATTAATGTTGATGGAACCGGGCTCCACATTAAAGAAGGCAGGCCTTCACCGAATGAAGAACCTCAAAATACATATTTTCAGATTAAAGCTTGCAGGAGTCAGAAATGTTGTTAATGATTTTTCCTATATGCTGAATAAAAAAGTAGTTACCAGGGAAAAGAAAGTACATAGAGTTATGCTATCTTTTTGAAGGTAAGAGAATTATCCCACTATCTTTCAAGTAAAAAGAAAAAACTAAAAAGGAAAAACTGGATTTCGTTAAGCTTGAATATTAAGTTAAGAGAATTGATTCTTATGAAGTAAGGCAAAAGATTCTCAATAGATCTTATGTTGATTGGAAGAAATTAGGATTTTCTAAGGGGACTCTGCATTAAATGAAACAGAATGCAAAGTCAGATAAACCGTTTACTCTTAATGCTTATGTTTTGGAAAGGGTAAATGAGTGGGAAGCTCCAGTTTCTGGTCAAAAGCAGAAATTTATATGTTTTTACTGTAAAAATGTAAATTTTACAGGTAAAATTGTAAAACAGCTTGGAGAAGTGCTGCACAAAAACTTAAAGCCAGATAGATATAAATTGTATGCTAATCGGCTCTGTAGAAATCCTCTAAGTTTTATTTTTTCCCAAAAATATATAAAATAAAATATTAAAATTGCTCCTTATCTTTTGTCCCCACAAAAAACGAGGAGCAATTCCTATTGTCATCAAATAAATATATTAATTTTATTGATCTCAGTCTTAAAACGGTTCAGTCTTCCAGACTGAACCTTTACTCCTGTAAATATTCCAAACGTATTTATACTCAACATCAGCTTCTTGTTCTTGTTTTACTGAAGGAGTATATAAGTACAGACTATCGAGATTTTGTAGAGCTTATTGACCTCATGAGCAGTATAAAGGAAAAACTAGACCTTGATAAGATTCCACATTACACTACTCTTCAAAAGTTTATGTCCAGAATCCCTTCGTCATTATTTAACATCATTTTGTCAAAAACTTTACAGCTATTTTATTCACATGGAGAAAATGCTTCCATTACAGCAATTGATGCAACTGGGTTTACGAGTTCTTATGCAAGTTATTATTATTCTCGAAGAACAGGGAAGCTCCGTAGGAGCTTCCTTAAAACTTCAATAGCAGTAGATACTGATAGAAAAGTAATTTTAGGATGGAAAATAAGTCAAAAAACGGATCATGATACCAAGCATGCAAAAGCTCTGATAAGACAATCGAATAGAACAAAAAAATCTGAATGTTATGTCCTTGATAAGGGGTATGATTCTGAAAAAATTCATACTTTAATTAGAGAAGAAATAAAAGCAGACTCAATTATACCTTTAAGAGTAAGAAAAAGGAAAAAAATCAAAGGAAAATACAGAAAACAGCTACATTTTACCTTTGATAAAATAAAATACAATAAACGGAACATAGCAGAAACAACATTCTCTGTTGTCAAAAGAAAGTTCCGAGAAGTACTCAGGGCAAGAAAGTTCTACAACCAAATTAAAGAAATAAAAATTAAACTGATAGTGTATAACATAAACAAAAAAGTGGTAGAAATAACTTGCATAAATTAAGGATTTCTACAAAGCCTGCTAATCAGTTATTGATTTATATTTCAAAATCATTCATTTGATATTATCTAGTATTACATTCAAATTGCTCTATTGGGGTAGTAATTTGATGAATATGGAAAAGAAAAAAGGTGACGTTCCCGAAGAACATGGAGGGGTTGATGAAACTCTTGACGATGTCTTAAAACTACATGGTAAATTGTTAAAAATGGGTTTTGAGGGAATCGCTGAAGATGTGTTAAGAATACGTGATAACCTGTCGAAGATAAAGGAAGAAAAAGATAAAACAAATATCGATAAACAGAATAACAAAGTTTCTGAGGAGGGGGGGGGTAATGCTTCAACATTGACTTCACTTTTTCTTAGAGATAAAAAGGGACACATATATGGGAAGATTGGAGTAAACTCAGACGTATCTTCAGAAGAATTTCTGGAGAATGAACCAGGTAGAGGCGAAATTTCGAAAGAAGATCTACAGCAGAACGCAGAAAATTATCGCCTGTTCTTGCAAGATGTAAGAAAATCCATAGGGCTCTGGCTTGATGAAAATCTTGTTCCAACCTTTATAGACGGAGCTGTTAAAGAAATAACTGGTTATGATAAGGAAGATTTCCGCTCTATAAATCTTAAGTGGATTGAACTGGTTATACCTGAAGATCGATTTTCAGTTCTTGAACACATAGAATGGGTAAAGTCGAATCCCAACACTTATGCAGAACTTGAATATCGAATACGAATGAAAGATGGAGAAGTTAGATGGCTCAGAGGGATTATACATGTTCTTCCTGAAAACCAGAAATCTCACGCTGCCTTCCAAAGTTTTGTCTATGACATCAATGAACAGAAACGAGCTGAAGAAAGAAAGATAAAGATTGAAGACGCTCAAAAAAGAGAAATTCACCATAGAGTAAAAAATAACCTGCAAATAATTTCATCGCTTCTTGATTTGCAAGCGGAAAAATTAGCTAGCAATAATGTCTGCGACACTTCAAAAGTTCTTGAAGCCTTTAAGGATAGCCAGAACCGTATAGCTTCAATGGCTATGATTCATGAAGAACTTTATAGATCTACAATCAAAGAGTCTTTTGGTCTTGATTTTTCGGCATACTTAAAGGATCTGACCGCATACATTTTTGACTCATATAATACAAAAAATGATGCCATTTCCTTGAAGTTAAAATTTGACCAGGTCAATCTGGGCATGGATACTGCGATTCCCCTTGGAAATATTGTTACAGAACTTATTTCCAATTCCCTGAAATATGCCTTTCCGAATGAAAGCGAAGGAGAAATCAGCATTCTTCTTTGCAAAAAAGAGAATTACAAACGATACATAGAAAATTTAGGGAATTTCTGGACAGATTCTCAGTGTCAAGGTATAGAAGATCTACAGTTCGTTCTCGTTATAAAAGACAATGGAATCGGCTTGCCAGAGGATACTGACTTCAAAAAGGCAGACTCCCTTGGGCTTCAGATTGTAACCATTCTTGTTGAACAGATAGACGGTTGTATTGAGCTTAAAAGGGATAATGGAACAGAGTTCGCTATATGGTTTAAAGATATTACCTCTGTGTAAAAATAAAACTGAACTTTTAGTTTGAATCAAAACTCATCTCCAAAAGTTAAACTATGCAAGAAATTGTACCCGTAAATATTAGACTTTTTATTATAGACTTTTTATCAAACAAACATCGTAAAAAGAGAAAACTGAGTTTTTGGCTGGAACAACTTTTTAAAACAAACGGTTTTGCATTATTCCTTCAAAACAGCGTACAAAAAATTTGAGTTAACTATATCTCCACTATTAAGTGTGAAAGGTAAATTCGAACCTCATCCTCAACCAAACAAAACCCTATTCTTTTCTCAGAATAAGGACAATTACCCTATTTTGAAGGGATACTGTTTAAACTATGTTATTCACATGCAATCTTGTGAGAAATATAAAATAATCGATAACACTATAAAGTAGTTAAGACAATTATGTTAACAGAACAATTTAATTAACAATTTATTCTGGAATATTTGATCAATTCGGGCTATTCGCTTTTAAAATATATTTGTCGCGACTGAAGATGTGATAGTATGGAAAAATTGCCTACCGGAGTGGAAGGATTGGATTTACTGATGGAGGGAGGGTATCCTGAAGGAAAGAGTATTCTTGTTACCGGGCCTCCGGGTTCAGGAAAAACTATTCTCGGGCTTCACTTCCTTCATAAGAGCTGCCAGGACGGCAGGAAATGTATACTGGTCCTTACCAGGGAACTTACCAACGATGTTCTTGCTCAGGCACACAGCCTCAATCTTGACCTTGAGCCATTCATTGAAAAAGGGCAGCTCAATATAAGGAATATATTCGAAGACAAAATAAACAAAATCAAAAGCGTTTCTAAGTTTGGAAAAGGGCTCTGTGCCGTGGATACGGATATCATCGAGTACCTGAGTTCCATGTCTTCGGAAGTTGACGTTGTGGTCATTGACAACATTGGAGTGATGGCTATAACTCACGATATGAGAGAATTTGCAGACGAGTTCAGTTCTATAAGCATTATCCTTATGAAAAACGGGTGTACAAGCCTTTTTGTTATGGATGAGGATTCTTATAACCGGACAGATAAGCTTACGGGTTATATGGTGTTCGGGCTGTTGAGGCTCATAACACAGGAGAACTTCAGTTCCGGAAAAACAAAGCAGTATCTTTATATTGAAAAAATGAGGAATACCCCGGTTCCTGTCAAATATTCCTTATTTGATATCACTTCTCATGGAATTCGAGTTATCTCAGGTATGAAATCACATTGAAATGGCTTAAAATTATTTTTCGCTGCTTGAAATAGTCTGAAAAAGCCCGAAAAGACTGAAAAGAACTGGAATGCTTTTTTTAATTTCCTATTTTTTAATTTCATTTACTCTTTAAGTTCTTTATCCCTTAACCTGAAAACAACGCTGAGATAAAGAATAAAGGATAACAGAAAACAAAAGAAGACAAGATAAATGAAAACAGAAATGCTTTCAGAAAATGTTTTGCAATAATAGATCGGATAGAAATTGGATTCAAACAAAAATTTAAAAAATATTAAGCTGCTCTGATGAGAAACTCACAGCAGTCGTTTCTGTTTCCTATGGTTTTTAGAGCTTCAAGCTTGCAGCCTGCATCTACTTTCAAGGTTATGTTTGAAAATATTTTTCGAGTGAGTGTGCAGAGTATAGGGTTTTTGCGAGCTTCTTCTCCTTTCCATGGGCATTTTGTTCCTTTGACTACCCAGGTCTTTCCACTCTCGTCCATTTTTGAAGAAAAATCTCCGCCCAGCTGGTTCATTATTTCGGCACATACACTACCTGCATAGGCCAGATCCATTTCCCTGTTTTCGAAATGGTACATTTCAAGAAGTGTCTTCTCTACCATTCCTGTCATCTGGTTTATTATTACTTTCTTTTCTTCATTGGATACGGACTGAAGAAGAGTAGGGATTACGGCTGTAAGGATGCTCTGTACTCTGTTTTTTACTTCGAGGCTGTCCCTGTCAGCAACCAGCCTGTCGTGAAGGTACTTGACTCTGAGCAGGGATTTCACTCTGGTCTTTAGCTCAAGCCTGTTTATGGGTTTCGTGAGAAAATCATCAGCTCCGGCTTCAATCCCTTTTATCCGGTCTTCTAGTTCCGAAAGAGCGGTAAGCATAAGGACAGGAATAAACTGGGTTTCGGGATTTTCCTTGAGAAATTTGCAGACTTCATAGCCATTGACTTCAGGCATCATAACGTCCAGAAGAACGATATCGGGATTTTTCTCTCCGACTTTCTGGAGAGCCTCTTTTCCGCCGTAAGCGCAGATAACCTCATAAGGTTCAACTGCAAGGTAAGCTTCCATCAGTTCTACATTTTCCTTCATATCATCTACAATCAGGACTTTTGGTTTATCTTTCTCATTCAACAAGGCTTCCTCCTTTGGTTTCATGAATTCTGATCCCTTCGGATGTAATCTCAAAAATAGACATATCCGGAGAAATAGGAGTACTGCGCATCTTGGGTATGCACAGGTAGCGTTCCATTTTTCCCAGGTACGCGTTCTCTTTTACCAGAAGCCGAATAGAACCGTAGACTGAATACTCTGCAAGCTGATTGGTCAGGTTGTGCGCTGACTCATCCATGATCAGGAGTGTGGTGCAGCCTTTTTTTCTCAGGAGATAGTTAAGTCCGTCAAACTGGTCCCTTAGCTTGTGCCTGGAAGCTCTCAGAGCAAAGGTCCCCAGGTTATCTATGACAATGCATTCTGTTCCTTCACGTATGAATTCTATAAGGTTCGGAAGCTCAATGTCAAGGCTTTCGGGTTTAAAGCCGTATCTCGTCTGCCCTATGATTTCCGAGCGGCTCTCAAATATGCTTTCTATGACAAGCTGCCCGTTTTCATAGTAAGGTTTAATGTCATGCCCAAGTAATTGTGCCTGGTAGAGAATATCTTCAGGAGTTTCTTCGGTTGCGATCATCAGGCATTTTCGTCCTTCAACACAGTTCCTGTGAAGAAAATGGATCCCATAAATGGTTTTTCCACTCCCTGCTACACCTGTTATCAGGGTTGTTTTATTCACAGGATAACCCCCGCTTAGTTTTCTATCCAGTTCTTCTATGCCTGTTGAAACTCTCTCCATTTTACTAAGCCCTCATTCTTCTGTTTATTACTCCCCGTCTCCTTTCCATTCTCTCAGACAGTTTTTTGCAGTAATTATGAGTTTTAGATAAATCAATTAATTTTTACACTGAACCAATTAATTTTTTACAGTGGCCTCAAGCCTAAACGCACCACTTTTAAACATATCACTTATTGCAGGCAAGACAAAAAGACTCTCTACTTTGTTTTATTTGTAAAGATTATATATGTCTGGCTTCTAAAATTGACGGATATAAGTCTTTATGATATCGGAAATTACTTCTATATATTAAAAGAACTTTTGTAATATAAAAGTTATGTCTGCAACAGATTCTTTTTTTCTTTTAGGCAAAACCCTTATTTTTTTAGACAGGAATAAGGGTTAATCAGCTCATAATTTAGATCAATCTGTTTATTTTTATTTTACCTGTTTTTTCTGCCTGCTGGCGGGCATTGACTTTGTGTTTACTGACCGCGGCAGGTCTTAACTTTTCTTTTTTTCTTTCCTTTTTTCTTAATTTTAAGAGAAACCTTTAATATGGATAGTTACTATCAATAGTGCGGCACCGCGGGCTCGTGGGGTAGCCAGGATATCCTAATGGGCTTCGAAGTAAATCTTTTATGAAGATACCCATTGACTCGTGTTCGAATCGCGGCGGGCCCGTAATTAATTCTTTTTATTCTTTCATTTACTTACACGAACCCTGCAAGTCTATTTTTTTAAGCTCTTTCATATATATCAAAGAATATTAACAGCATTAACAATATTAAAGTTAAATTATGAAGAGCAAATTGAAAAGAGGCCTCTGAATGGAAAAAGAGCCTGAGCCCCTTATGGAAATAAAATGGATCGATGCAAAAGAGGATAAAGATCTAAAAGATGCTAACGATCTGAAAGATGCCTTTTTTGTCCGAAGAGAAGTTTTCATAAAAGAACAGAATGTGCCGGAAGAAGAAGAGTTTGACGAAGCGGACCCTGAATCTCATCATGTAGTTATATATGCAGATGGAAAGCCTGTAGCCACAGGCAGGCTTTTTAAAACTGAAGAAAGCTGGCTTATAGGAAGGATTGCAGTCCTTAAAGATTACAGAGGAAAACATGCAGGAAAACTCGTTGTGGAAAAACTTCTGGAAAAAGCCTCTGAAATGGGAGCAGAAGAGATTCATGTTCATGCGCAGACGCATGCAACTAATTTTTATAGAAAATCAGGCTTTGTTGAATATGGGACTACGTTTCAGGAATCTGGAATAGAGCATATATCCATGATAAAAAGGCTGTAATTTATTAACGTGTTCATTGTTTAATCTTGCACGTAGCATGAGTTAGTCCTGAGTATGCTCTTTAAATTCCAGGTCATATAGATAAATCCTTATTTGCTGAACAAAAATCATATAGATAAATCCTTATTTACTGAAAAAAATTCTATAACATGAGCTGGTATAAATGACTTGGTATGCAATTGATGCGGTAGATAGAGCTTTTTCAAGGACAAGAAGAGCTCTTTTCGAGCCTTTTGATTTCTGGAAATGGGTAAAACTTGCAATTATCATCTTTTTTGTTGGCGGTATAGGATCCAATTACGGAGGTTCCGGGTCCAACTATCAGGCAGGTTCCGAAGATTTCGTAAATGACCTTCCCAGTATCGAACCTGAAGAGATTCCTTACCTGCCTTCCGGGATATCCGGGCTTGGATCTGGCTATATTGAGTCCATATCACCCCTCGCAATTATAGCCGCGATAATAGGTTTATTTGTTCTTTTCATCCTGGTTTTTTCTTATATTTCCAGTACTATGGAGTTTGTCTTTGTAGAAGCCCTGGTAAAGAATGAGGTGCACCTTAGGGCATATTTTAGAAAATTCATGAGGAAAGGTCTCAATCTCCTGCTGATACGTTTAGCTATTGGGATTATTTTCCTGGTGCTTCTTTTGCTATCTTTTTTGCCTTTTATCCCTGTCCTGCAATCAGACTCCCCCGATTTTGCCGTGCCTGCACTTGTAGGTGGATTTTTCTGGATTTTTGGCGTAATTATTTTTCTTGCCCTGATAGGGGCAATTATAGGCTCTTTCCTGAGCCTTGCAATCCCCATTTCCATTTACAGGCAAACAGGAATTCTTTCGGCTTTCCGTATGGTCTACAGGAACTTCAGGAAAAGCTGGCAGGAAGTTCTGATCTACTGGTTCATCAGGTTCGCTCTCGGATTAGGAGTCGGCATCCTGGCAGTGATCCTCTTCGGGCTGCTGATACTTGCTTTAGCTGTTGTTTTCATTATCGTTGATATGATTCTTTATTTCCTCTTCTCGATGGTAGTATCAGATCCCATTAACTGGCTACTTCTGATTCCTTTTGTTCTGTTAGAATTTCTGTTTATCTTTGCAACCCTGATGTTGTTAAGCGTACCACTTTCAGTTTTTCTAAAGTATCATTTGCTGAGTTTCCTTGAAATCTGGTTTATCGATGCAGACATCCCATTTTTTGACAAAACTCCAGCGGTGCCGGAGATAGAACCCGGAATGGAATCAGAAACAGGTCAGGGAACACAGTTAAACAAGCCAGAGCAACATTCATCTGAGCAGAGCATATTGGAACAGAAAGAAAATGAATTGTCTGGTTCCGGATCAGGGGATTCTGGCGGTTCAGGCGTTCCAGGCGGCTCGGGTGATACGGATGGCTCAGGTGGTTCAGAGAGTTCGGTCAGTTCAGAAAGAAACCAATAATGACTTTAGGCCATAGGACCGACTGAATTTTGTTTTAAAATGCCCCCGGTGCTAATCAAGAGGTTCAAATAAACCTCTATCTCTTTTTTATCTTACTATTCTGAACACAGTTCAGAATCCCTGTTTTTTAAGTTATAATATACCATCCTGATGCTAACTATACTGGGTAAACACCACACAGGTCTCACCATATTCAAAGAGTGAAAAATTGGAGTTGATCAGCATGAAACAGGAATTCATTGAAAAGTACTACCTTGGCAAGGAAGTAGAAATTGACATCGGGGGAAACACAACATACAGAGGAATAGCAGCAGAATGCAATGACGGAGTCCTGAGCCTCAAATGGACTATAAAAGAAGAGGGTTACACGCATATTGAAATAGAGAAAATTGCCGTAATGTGGAAAACTCTGAGAAAGTAAGGAGACATTAATATAAAGCCGTGTAATGAAACAACGTTGTAAAGTGTATTGTAGAAGGCATTAATATAACGTTAAAAAGTTTGCTTGTAATGCATGATTTAATTCGCTGTAGAAACAAAAAGCACTTTTGTTCTTTTATACTCAGGCTATATTTCTACAACCGTTTTAAGGAGAGGATTAAAACCCTCCCCATTTTATCCCCTGTCTTCTGTTCCGTTATAGCAGTTATCATCCTTCGAGTGTAACATACTGGGCCAGAACAGGAAAAGGTAAAAAATGCTCTCTTAAACCGGAAAACAATTTTTAATTCACTTTATGCCAGAAATCCAGCCAGCCTGTCTGAAGGCATCTGCCAAAAAGAAGAAAATCACGAGAAAAGTACCATGATAAAAGACTTTAGAAATAATATTAAAGCATTTTTCAAATGATAATTAATCCTGCTCTTTTCTTAAATCTCTGCTTTTTGTGTTTTTTTACAGATGGATTTGCTTTTTTCTCCTCAAGAAAACCCGCTCTCTTTTGTCGAGAATGACAGGAATTACTCAATATAGTGAATGATGCCGCGAATTAAAGATGATTTTAACTTGATTAACTTTTAGTCTTCATGCGCTATTCACCCTTTAACTCAAAAATTACTCCTCTTGAGCGAGCGAAACGAGTGAAAAGGACTGCATATATCCGGGGCGGGACTCGGGTATCTCAACCCAAAAATTAGTCCTCTTGAGGAAGCGGAGCGACCGAAAAGGACGGCGTACTGTTGCGATTACATCGCAACTCCCATGAAATCATAGATTTCATGTTATCCCGAAGCGCAACTCGGGCAAGACAAATCTCGGACTGCAAAGCCGCAACTCCGATACTCAACTTAGAAAAATATACTATCTTATCCGGGGTACAATAAAGCTTAAATTAAGTACAGTAATACTGAATAAACTGTTTGGCGTGCATCAGGTCCTTTTATTTGTCTGAAAAGCAGGTGTTTGCTTTTCCGGAAAGGGATTTTGTACGTTAGATATTTGATACAAGTCAGTATACACATGCCCAGTAACAGATATTAAATATACTTTAATAGATTTGGTACATTACCTCTCAGACGGTACATTACCTGTCAGATGTTTGTTATCAGTCAGAACTTTATTATTTACTGACCATAATTTGCTCTTAAATTGCCCTGAACCCAGTCCGCTGGATTAACCGGCAGTTTCAGCCCATCAGTACTAAAGTTGCAAGTATCGGTTTGTCCTGATTGCTGATAATCACTGATGATCGCTTGGTAAATCACAAAGAGTTGTTTATAAAGAGTTATTTATAAGGACTGTCTATAAGCTGCAGGACAGGATTGAATAGACAGTTTACTTAAATTTATCTTTCATCAGGGAGACTCCCATATGATAGAAGATAGTTAGACCTGATTTCTTTTATGTTTGCCTTTCTTTCTAAAAATAGAAAAAAGCGATAACTGAAATGAAACATAGCAGAAGAGAGAAAAGTTTGAGGTATTGAAGCAGGGTTTTGGTTCTCCCTGCTTCAAATGGTTGATTTATGGTAGGGCAGGAAATAGTAGACCTGCCTGTGAGATGCTAGGGACAAAGCATAACCCCAGCTTTTTGTCATAAGCCTGTATTTTCAGGGCATAGATGATTATTGTGGAATGGGTTTTTCAGGTTTCCAGCCTTGTGCACTTTATTATATGTCTTTAAAATTATAGGTCTTATGAAAAATGAACATATGAATGATTTACATATGAAGCCTTCCATCGAGTTCAAAATTATGTCACCTGATACGTGTAGACAGTAAAAACGCTAACATTCAGGCTATTTGTCTGTCTGTCTGTCTGCTTCGCACAGACGCACGTCTAACTATATCTAAGATAAACTAGCAAATTTTTCAAAAACAGTAAAGGGAGGCTGAAATTATTCTGTCGACACTTAGTCCTATAATGATAAGTTTGTCTATTTGTCTACTGGTATCGTTTTGATTTGTTCTTCAAACTGGCAACATGTCAACCGACAGTGTCTGCTGTGTATTTTTAGTTTTTTTAGCTTTGTTTTGCCTTCTTCCCTGCTTTCCTTTTCAAAATGCCTTTCAGTATCAGAGACATTCCTTCAGGTATTTTCATCTCTCTTTTCTTTGCCTGAAACCTGCTGAACTCTCCTTTACACCCTCTGCAAGGGTATTTCTTTAGGACTTTCTAACTCTAAGTACTAATTCTGAAAAGACGTTTTAGATTCGATTTGTCCCGGTACAGACTGGGACTTTTCTTCTCAGTTTAACAGATTTGTTCAGGTTGAACACTTGTCTTAGCCTTATTTCTCTGTGCAAATTTTTCCCCTGCTAACTTTCTAGTCTCTGAGGGTTCAGGGTCCTTACCCAGCCTGTAAGCCCAGAGAGCACAAGAGCTGAAAGGTCCTGCACTGGGACCACTTGTACAATTCTCAACTTCCTGGTATGATCCATTACAACATTCTAAGCATCTTTTCCTGATAACTTCAAGTAGTTCTGTCTTTGTAGTCATTTCAAACCCCCCCTAACTGAAAATTATTCTAACTTCTCAATTATTATCTTAATTTCGTTATCTGCTTCACCTTTCATAACGTGTGCTATATCCCCTTTCTCAATCCCCATAGATCTGGCTAACTTCACAGGTATGCTGACCATTACCCTACCTGTTTTATCAATCTGTATGGAACTCAAAAGTATAAACTCCTAGTATAATATTAGGTTGTTATTGTACTTAAATGTATCTTTTTAGCTACATTCAGATACTTTTTATATATGTAATACAAGACTTAACTTCCACTAATAGCTTTATTAGTGGTTTCATTATTTGCCTGATTAGTAATTACCTGCTTTTTAGCCAACTCCAGAAGAATGAAAAAGGTCCCTTTTTTCAGTTTGGTTTAGTTGACAGTATTAAAGATTGGTCAACAAAACCTCTCAAAACCCTAAATTTTTGATCTCAAAACCTGGGATTTTTGCCAGTTTAAAACAAAATCAAATTATTTAGTTGACAAGATTACTACTTTTGTAAACTTCAGGTTTTATCCTACTATACGACCGAATAGGACATTCAACCCATTCGTTAAATGTGGTAAAAAATTACCACTTTCGATTTTAAAATAATATCCTTGAAAAATGTCCTTTACTTGTCGGAAGCGGACATTATGGATATGTGTAAATTCTACGTAGAAAGTACATAATAGTCAAAAAGGGTACGTATATACATATTTTAAAAAAAGTCAGAAAAGGAATAAGTTAAAATCAAAAGTTGCGAGAACAGTTCTTCTGTCTTATTGAGGTAAGTCTTATAGCCCCCTTTTCCCTGTCAGAACACAAAGAGAAATTCTCAACATCTATCCAACCAACACAACGAACATACTTTTCCGGAATTGTTATGGTATATAGCTTTTCAGACTTCGTTTTTGTGAATTTCATAACATGATATCACCACAAAAAAGGAAATAAACTACAACTAGTAAAAGTAGTCATATTGTGTCCACCATATGTAGCGTTTTCTTCCTTTGATTTTCTTGCCAGAATCATAACAGCGTATTCCTGAGTTTCTGTAGTTTTAACGGACTGACTATCCAAATCACTGCACTTGGCTCTGATTCTTTACCATATGCAATTATCAGTTCAGTCCTGAGTGCAGCATTTACACGTCACCAAAATCCATTAAGTCGCCAAAGACGGAAATAATGGTAAATCGTTTTCCAAGGTGGAAATTCATGGGGTAGCATTCGCCAAGCACAAAAATAGTAATAAATAGAAAATGGAGTTTAGTATTTCTCGAGAACTATGAACTCAATTTTTACCTCTATTATTTCTTGGATCCGGAAAATGAGGTTTAATTAATTCCCATTTTTGACCGGATAAATCACTGGAATAAGAAAGCCTTATAGATCGTTTTGACATTAAAGAAGAAGCAGGAAAAAAGGAGTATTTAATTTTAAGACAGCCTCTAAGTTAAATGCAGTCCAAATTGAGGAGAATTTCAAGTGAGTCAAAAGTTGATTAGCTTCGAATTATTCCTTTTTTCAGTCTTTTTGTTTGTCTTGACCTTTGATGGGATAGTTAAAAGTTTTATATTTTTGCCTCTCATTTTTCACTGAAATCTGGACTGCATAAGATTCATTACCGTACTTAGCAATTCTTCCTCAAGACTAATCAGTTTTTCTTGTCTAACTAAATTTTCCAATAAGGGCGCTTATACTTTCACTTGTAACAATACCTATTACACGGTGCTCGCAATCTATTACAGGAAGTGCGGAAATAGAATGTTTCTCCATTATTGAAGATGCATGTTCAATCCTTTCATCTTCATAGACGTATTTTACATCTCGTGATATGATTTCATCCAGCTCATTAATTTTACACGCTACTGCTTTTGTAATATCCCAGGATGTGACTATGCCTTCGAGTTTTCCCTCCTCTGATATGACAGGCAGGTGGCTTACGCATTCTTTTACCATAAGCCTTGATGCGTGCTCGATTGTTTCGTCTCTTGAGACCGTATAGAAGTTCCGGTTCATGACATCGCTTACGAGAACTTCGGAAAGAAAGCTCCTTATCAGGTAGCTCAACTGTCCCTCTTCAAGCAGGAAAGCGTCATGCCCATATTGGGATCTGATTTCTTCATATCTGGCATCTACTCCATTCGCAGTAAGAGCCGACACGATCTCCTGAGACTGGTATGGAGGATAGAGCCAGTCAGAGGATATTGAGATTACAAGATATTTTGCAGTAACTCCGGAAAAGCCTTCTATAAGGGAGCCGTTCTTTGAGAGGTCAAAATAATCCACTGCTTTTGTAATGTAGAGATATGAATTGGCATCAAAACGCTTTGTAAAATTATCTCCCTGATGGTTCAGGTAATTTTCAACCTGGAAGTTTGGAGCGAATTCGTGGGAGAGCTCAGAGGAGAATTCAGACAAACTCGCGCTTGCCGTATCTTTTGTGCCTGCTACATACGAATCCTGCTGGAGCCTTCCGAACTTTTTTTGCATTGAGGCATCGCTAAGGTATGTGATATGCCCTATCATGCGGGCAAGTGCAAGGCCCTGGGATGGGATCTTTTTTCCATAATAGTCCCCTCCGTTCCACTTAGGGTCGTCAGTAATTGCTTTCCTGCCAATTGCTCCAAATGCGATTTGTTGAGGGGTTGTGGATGCAGTTGTTGCTATTGCAATCGCTTTTTTCACCATCTCGGGATAGCTGACCGTCCACTGAAGCACCTGCATTCCGCCCATAGAACCGCCAGCAACCGCAAAAAGTTGCTTTATTCCAAGGTACTCGATTAGTTTTTTCTGGGCATTAATCATATCTCTGATAGTGATTACAGGAAAGGAAATTCCGTAAACTTTTCCGGTCTCAGGGTCTATGGAAGAAGGACCTGTAGAACCTTTGCAGCCTCCAAGGATGTTTGAGCAGATTACGCAGTATTTTTCAGTATCAAATGCCTTATTTGGACCGATTACAATGTCCCACCAGCCGGGTTTTCTGTCACCCTGGTGGAATCCGGCAGCATGAGCATCTCCGGTCAGGGCATGACATATCAGAATGACATTGCTTTTGTCGGCATTCATTTTTCCGTAAATTTCGTATTCTATCTTGACACCAGAAAGATTTTTTCCGCTTTCAAGGTCAAAGGGACCCGGGATTTTATAGTTCATTGAGCGGACTATCCCGACACTCTGACCTTTTTTCCCCAAAAAAAGATTTTTAAAAGAAGATTTTCCGGAAGAAATTGCCATGATTAAACCTCCGAAAGTGCCTGCTTCAGGTCAAAGGTAAGGTAATTCTCGCCTTCGATCCCCGTGGAAAGCCTGAAAAAACTTTCAGTTTCACCACATGTGCTCTGTTCTTCCTTTAACAGCCGCTTACAGGTTGCTGGTGCGGAATGAATTACAGGGCTCTTTGAATCCCAAATTCTTCTTTCCTTATTCTTATTTCCGTTTTCGTCCACAATCTCACCTTGTCTCCAGAACATATTCGAAAAATTTCCCTTATATCCTCAGGAGCAAACAGGGCTTCAGGTTTAATCTGTATCGAGACCTGACGCTTCCCTATTTCCCCTTCTCTCACGTTCCTGCTCTATCTCCTCTGGTTTCCTTTATAAACTGTTTAAAAGTCAGAAGCGAAAATCGAACTCACATAATTCCGGGTTGCAGCCGAAAGCATCACCACTCTGCCATTCTGACAAGTCTGTCTTATTTATATGGTCACAATTGTGACTATATCTTCACGATTGTGATCTAAATATAAATAATTATCTCTTCACAGGAGAAAAATATAACATGATAAAAAGGTGACCTTCTCATTGATCAGTTATTATTCCCTGTTTGCCAAAGAAGTTGCCCTATAACCTAAGTTTGACAGTTTCCACTAATTGATACTTTATTTTTCCCCTCTTTTTTGTCCCAACTGGATTTGACAATTATTTATGATTTATAAAAATTTATTACACATGCTATGTAATTGCATTCCTTTTTGCTACTATCAAGCTATTGATTTGGTCAAAATTCGCAAAAATATAGTTTTTGACTCCATTTATTTTGAACTTGATTGTAAGTGTCAAATTCTTCAAGCTTTTTTTAATGAATTTTGTAGATGTGTGTTTTAGCTCCTCAAATTCATATCGCTCATGCGATATGAATAATTGGGCTATAAACCCAAGGATAACAGCTCCATAAATGCAATCATCCGACCATACCCTTAATGGCTTGATATTAATTTCGTTTTTCAACGAATGGAATATTTTCTCAATCGAATCCTTTTTTCTGTATATTTTCAATGCATCTTCAAGTGTCAAATTCCTGTTCGATTTCAGGCAGAAAAATCCTTCTCTTCCGTTAATCAATGAAGCTTTCAGGAGTTCTATCGCTTCCTCGTCACTAAGCTCTTCGAGCTTAGTTCTAAAAGAGTAATCAATCTCAATCAATTCATTATTTATTCTGAATTTCTTAGGAAGCTTTTTGTTTCTTATAACGGCTTTCTGAATCTCTTTCGCTTCCTGCAACTTCCTCATAACAGCTCTTGCTCTTGCTTCCAACTGTCTTTTTTGTAAAGATTCAGAGAAATAGAAATACTTAATGCTTCTAGGCTTGACGATTTTTATTCCATATATACCTTTTTCAGGATCTATAAGTTCTGCTCTTTCCAGATCAAATTTCTCTATTATTTTGTCGTCACTCGTATTCAGTTTCATGGCAGTGAGATAGTCCATCTCAGCATTCTGTATACTCTTGATATTCTCTGTGGTATTAGCTCCTTTATCAAAAACAATAAGAGAACCTTTTTTAAGTCTTCTTTTTACCTGATTATAAGTGTCAGAGAAGTGCTCAAGGTCAAGAACGTTTCCTTTCTTCACTGTAACTCCAATAGGAATGTTAATGGGGTCAGCTAATTCACTAATTCCAACGGTTATCTGCAGCTTATCAGGTCTGTGATCTCTGCTATATCCGTATTTACCAAGGTTAGATTTAGTCCCGTAAAGGACTATACTCGTCCAATCCAAGTTTATATCTGTCTCTTCAAAATCGTATGCCGCAAACAGAGAATCCAGAATATCAGAGAGAATTTCCTCTCTGTTACGTCCTAACAGTTCAAGAGTTCTGTAAAGAACTCTTTCATGAAACTGTTCAAGGTTTAAGATATCAAGAATCTCTTCCTGATTTAACCATTTGCCAGCTTCTTTGATGCTAAAATTCTCAGTTAATTTGTAGCTTAACAAACCGATTAGTAAACTATTGAGATCAAGACCTTTGCTTTTATGTTTGCTAAAAATATCATAGAAATTAAGCTTTTCATAAAAGAGTTGAACGGCAAGGATAGATCCGATAGAAACACATATATTCTTGGTAGGAATTGTAGGGAAGGCTTTCTGTTTTGTAATTTTCATTTGACCAAATAAACAAAACAGAGAGCACTTATTTTTATATAACTGTCAAAGTCAGGATATAACCTTTTTTCCGCAGCACATTCGACTGGTCCAGTGGAAAAGAGCAACTGAAAAAACAGCCACAACCAAGCGCAATTAAGTCCTGATATAATCAGTACCCAACCGGCTTGCCTTGCAGCCCTGCCAAAAAGATATAAAAATAAAGGCTAAACACCTTTGGATGAAGTGAAAAATGGTTTAAAAATAAGAGAAGGACCCCTCATTACATCTTGAATTCAACTTCCGCTGATCTCAATCATCCTGTCAAGCGCCTTTTTTGCTTTCACTCTTACATGTTCCGGAACATTGACCTCATATTCCATATTTTCAAGGCTGTTCAGGATAGATTCGAGAGTGATTTTTTTCATATTATAGCAGCGAGCTTTTTCTGAAGGGGGATAGAATTTCTTATCCGGGTACTTTCTTTTCAGTTTTTCAAAAAGCTCTTTCTCAGTCCCAATAATAAATTCTCTGGAGCCTGATTTTTCCACCTGTTTCACTATTCCGGTGGTGCTTAGAATATGGTCTGCAAGACACAGGACTTCAGGCCTGCATTCAGGATGTGCAAGAAATTCTGCGTCAGGGTGCAGGTTCTTTAAATATCTTATGTCTTCTTCGCTGATGTTATCATGAACATGACAAAATCCGGGCCAGAGATGGATTTTTTTGTCGGTATGAAGGGACACGAATGCACCGAGGTTTTTGTCCGGGACAAAAATTACTTCCCTATTTTCGATTGAATTTACCACATTTACCGCATTTGCAGATGTGCAGCAAATATCCGATTCAGCTTTTACGGCAGCTGAGCTGTTTACATAGCAAACGACTGCTGCATCAGGGTGTTTTTCTTTTTCTTCCCTGAGAGCCTTTACCGTGACCATATCTGCCATCGGGCAGCCTGCATCAGGGACAGGTAAAAAGACTAACTTTTCAGGGGAAAGGATAGATGCGGACTCAGCCATGAAATGGACGCCTGCAAAGACTATAACATCGGCTTTCGAATTCACTGCCGCCTTACAGAGGGAAAGAGAATCCCCGACAAAATCCGCAACTTCCTGCACTTCTCTGCGCGTGTAAAAATGGGAGAGAATTATCGCATTTCGTTCTTCTTTGAGTCTTTTAATTTTTTCTTTAATTAACTGATTTTCCATAACAAACTCATTCCTCAAATCACAGGCATAAACCTGCGAAAAAACTGTTTTTCAATCTTATCCATTAATTTTGGTCTGCATCTTATCTATAATCCCGCAGACAGGGCAATTTTCTGCTCTATTAATACTTATTTCACTGAAAGAGCAGGAAGAGCCATCCCATAAAAGAAGGCGGTTTTCCAGGAGCTGACCCTGCCCTGTCAGGTATTTAATTGCTTCATTTGCCTGAATTGAGCCTATTACGCCAGGTGTTGTTCCCAGTACCGGAAATACTTCTTTTTTAAAGGAGTGGAAAATACAGCAAAGGCATGGAGTTTTTCCCGGAATCACTGTTGTTGCCTGACCTCTGTATCCTGCGACTGCGCCATGGATAAGGGGTATTTTTCTCTTCACGGCAAGCCTGTTCAGGACGTGCCTTGTATCAAAATTGTCCAGAGCATCTATAATCAGGTCGCAGGAAGGAACTATTAAGTCTGCGTTTTCGTCCGTGATCTTTTCTTTAATTGTTTCTACTTTTATGTCGGGGTTCATCGAAAGAAGTTTTTCTTCTGCGGATATGACTTTCTCTCTTCCGAGATCCCTTTCATGATGAAGAAACTGTCTGTTAAGGTTACTTTTTTCTACACAGTCAAAATCCGCAATGATTATTTTCCCGACACCTGCAATTGCAAGGTAAGTAGAAATCGGAGATCCAAGCCCTCCAGTCCCAGCAACGAATACCGTTGCTCTCTTCAGTTTCTCCTGGCCTTCTTCCCCAAACAACATTATCTGCCGGATATACTTTTCAGTCTCAGTCTTTTTCATCTGTATTCCCCAAGCTCAGGTTTATGGTTTTAAAAACCGGTTTATTCTGTCCATGGCTCAAGTCCGTTCTTCTTCAGATAATCATTGATTGCCTCATGAATTGCCTCTTCCGCAAGCATTGAACAGTGCATTTTGATCGGAGGGAGCCCATCAAGTGCTTCTGCAACTGCTTTATTTGAAAGCTGCCAGGCTTGTTTCAGGGTTTTTCCTTTTATAAGTTCGGTTGCCATGCTACTTGATGCAATTGCAGCCCCGCACCCAAAGGTCTGGAACTTTACATCAACAATCCTGTCTTCTTCCACTTTAAGGAATATCTTCATTATGTCTCCGCACTTTGCGTTTCCGACCTCTCCAACTCCGTCACAGTTCTCTATGCTGCCCATGTTCCTGGGGTTTGAAAAATGGTCCATAACTTTAACGCTGTAATCCACGAATTGTCCTCCTGCACGGTATTTTTTGGATTATAATTATGAGGTTTCTAAATTCAGATTCCTAAAACAGGTTATCTAACCGGTTTTTTTGCTCAAAACTTCCTGTATTCCTGAGGAGTCAATGGCGACATATTCCTGAGCTTCTGAACAATCTCAGGCAGGACTTCAAGCACCCTATCCACATTTTCCTGAGTATTCATTTTCCCAAGGCTCAACCTCAGAGAGCCGTGAACGATTTCATGTGGAACTCCGCAGGCTGTAAGCACATGCGATGGTTCAAGAGATGTAGAGTTACACGCACTTCCAGTAGATGCAAAAATTCCTTTTGCGTTCAGTAGCAGCAAAAGAGACTCCCCTTCTATGAATTCAAATGTAATGTTCACGTTGTTTGCAAGCCTTTCTGTAGGATGCCCGTTGAGATGGGTTTTAGGAACCTGCAGAAGTCCTTCAATCAGGCGTTCTCTCATTTCAAGGAGGGTTTTATTCTCTTCTTCAAGCTCACATGTTGCAAGTTCTATAGCTTTTCCGAGACCAACAATAGCCGGAACATTTTCTGTGCCTGCCCTGCGCTTTCTTTCCTGAGCCCCACCGTGAAAAAGAGCTTCGATTTTCACACTTTTTCTTATGTAAAGCGCCCCGCAGCCCTTTGGACCGCCGAACTTATGCCCTGAAAGAGATAGAAGGTCAATATTCATTTTTTGAACGTCTATGGGGACGTGCCCTATTGCCTGCACTGCATCCGTGTGGAAATAAATCCTTTTCTCCTTTGCGATTTTTCCTATTTCCTCAACAGGCTGAATCGTCCCAACTTCATTGTTCGCAAGCATTATGGAAATGAGTATGGTGTCGTCTCTAATCGCATTTCTCAGATCCTCAGGTGCTACCATTCCATATTTGTCAACAGGAAGGTAAGTAACCTCAAACCCCTGCCCTTCAAGCCATGAACAGGCATGAAGGACGGCATGATGTTCTATAGAGCTTGTAATTATGTGCTTTCCTTTGTTCCTGTTAGCAAAGGCTATTCCCTTTAATGCCCAGTTATCGGACTCGGTACCTCCGGATGTGAAGTAGATCTCATTCTCTTCAGCTCCGATGGCATCTGCAACCTTTTTTCTTGCCTCTTCTATTGCACGTTTTGAGACTTTTCCCGGATCATAGATAGAAGAAGGGTTTCCGAAGTTTTCTGTCAGGTAGGGAAGCATCTCTTCAACAACTTCTTTTCTTACCGGAGTTGTAGCAGAGTTATCCATGTAAATGGTCCTGTTTTCCACTATCACACTTACACCTTCACAATTGTGAATAATCATAACAATTGGGACTATTTAAGTTTTATCCCTGAAAATATCTGAGATGACGGCCTGATGAAACAGTGAAACCTCAAAATCCGGCAGTTTTTTTAAAATATTGCTTTGCGTGGCAATCTTATTATTATTTTTGCTAATGATAATAAATATATATGTATATAAGATATATTCGTTCTCAATTGTAAAATCTCAAAAAGTGATGGTAATTATGGAAACTCCGTGTCAGAAGATTGTGTGGGATCTGGTTCCCGCAATAAGGGCCAGTCTTGCAATCGAACTTGTAAATAAAGGACAGTCGCAGGCGGCTTCCGCAAAGCTGCTGGGGATTGCCCCGTCGGCAGTTTCCCAGTATATTTCGGGAAAAAGAGGATACAGGATCGAGTTCCAGGGCGAGACAAAGGAATTGATCGAAAAACTTGCTCAAGACCTGATCGATAATACAGCCGACGACTTTGTGGTAAGGGTATGCAAGATTTGTGCAAGTGCAAGAGGAATTGAGAGTAACTGCAATAGCACCTGCGGCCCTGAAGAGTAAGACAGCAACAGAATGAAACCTGGACCAGATGTTCTCTAAAGTCTCTTTTTGACGGTTCCTAGATCGTTTTCAGACCAATTTAAAATCTTTTAAGTCCAGAAGCTTCTCGATAACTATATATCCAAGATAACCTAAGATAAACATAATTCACAATTGTGAATTTTTATGCAAATTCTATTATGTTGCATGAATGGCATTGCAGAGTTCAAACTCTCTCAAAGCAAGGAACTTGAGATAAATTCCCTGATGGCTGTAGGTCTGCATGAAAAAAACATGCACTATCGGCCGTTTAAAAATACGCTTGAACGGAATTGACATATAAAGAATCTGGAAAGAAATAAACTGCAAGAAAAGGTGAAAAGTACGGGGCGAATATATTCCGATATAACCTGGACAATAGGCAATACACCGCTTGTCCGGCTGAACCGAATAACGAAAGGTCTTCATGCAGATATGCTTGTTAAACTGGAATCCTTTAACCCGATGGGAAGTGTAAAGGACAGGATCGGACTGGCAATGATCGAAGAAGCCGAACGTGAAGGGAAAATTAAACCTGGCACTACTATTGTTGAACCAACAAGCGGCAATACCGGCATTGCACTTGCAGGCGTATGCGCTGCTCGGGGCTACAAGCTCATCCTTGTCATGCCCGAGACGATGACTGTAGAAAGAAGAAAACTGCTCAAGGCACTGGGTGCAGAAATCATCCTGACACCTGGGCCTGAAGGGATGAAAGGTGCAGTTAACAGAGCAGAGCAGATGGCTGCAGAAGATCCCGCTTTTTACTATCTACCCCAGCAATTCCAGAATCCAGCAAATCCTGCAGTTCACATAAGAACAACTGCCGAGGAAATATGGAAGGACACGGATGGCAAAGCGGACGTGCTTGTAGCAGGCGTTGGGACAGGAGGGACAATAACAGGTATTGCCAGTGTTCTCAAAAAAAGGAAGCCTGATTTCAGGGCGTTTGCTGTCGAACCTGCTGAGTCTCCTGTCCTCAGCGGCGGAAAGCCAGGACCGCACAGGATCCAGGGAATAGGTGCAGGATTCATTCCTGATGTACTTCAACTCGACCTTGTTGATGAAATAATCAAAGTAAATGCAGACGATGCCATTGCAACAGCCAGAAGGCTCGCAAAAGAAGAAGGAATTCTTGCAGGAATATCTTCAGGTGCGGCTGCATATGCGGCATTACAGGTAGCATCCAGAGAAGAGATGAACGGAAAGACAATCGTTGTCATCCTTCCGGATACGGGAGAACGCTATCTGAGCACCGATCTGTTTGACTGATCTGTTTAGCTAATCTATTTGCCGGCTAATTTATTTAACAATTAACACCGGAAGATCTCAATGGGAATCAGGGAAGACATAAGAACAGTTTTCAAAAAAGACCCTGCAGCAAGGTCCACGCTCGAGGTACTCTGTTGCTATCCAGGCCTGCACGCTATCTGGATGCACCGCATAGCACACTCTCTCTGGGATAAAGATTTCTTTTTTCTTGCCCGTTTGACATCTCACATTTCGAGGGCACTCACGGGCATTGAGATCCACCCGGGAGCAAAGCTCGGGGAGAGGGTTTTTATTGACCATGGATCAGGTGTGGTGATTGGAGAAACTGCTGAGGTGGGGGATGATGTCCTCATATACATGGGAGTTGTGCTCGGAGGTACAGCCCTGGAGAGGAAAAAACGCCATCCGACTGTTGAAAATGACGTTGTTCTCGGTTCAGGCGCAATCGTGCTGGGACCGATTACGATAGGAAGAGGGGCAAAAATAGGTGCAGGCTCGGTTGTAGTTCGATCAGTTCCTCCGAATGCTACCGCGGTCGGAGTTCCTGCCAAAATTGCCGGCACGCCAAAACCATCCACCCCTTCAGAGCAATTGGACCATAATAAGCTGCCTGATCCAGTACTTACTGTGATAAGCCAGATGCTTGATCGGTTGAGCAGGTTGGAAGAACGTCTTCAAGCCCATGAAGGAACCTTATCTACGCCTGCACAGATTTCCGTGAAAACCTCGGAAAAAACCGGGCTTAACAAAGATGAGCAAATCTATTCCCTGCTAAAAGAAGTAATAGACCCCGAAGTAGGGGTAGATATCGTCAATCTGGGCCTGGTCAAGGAAGTTATTGTGGACGGGGAAAATGTAGACGTAAACCTTGTATTAACAACAACCGCCTGCCCCATGATTGATTACCTTAAAGATCAGGTAAAGAGAAAGGTCCTGAGCATTGATGGGGTAGAAAATGTTACCGTCAATATTCTTGATGAGCCCTGGAAATTGGATAGGAGCAACAGGTAGGCATTTCATTAAGATAAGTTTAACAGTTCAGACGCCCTAATTTCTCTTTCAGAATTTCACTTCGGGAGTATACAGTCTTTTTCGGTTTACTGGCGGTTCGATAATGTGCGATCCTTTCCGAGAAAAAAGAAAAAAGTCCGCAAGTAAAAATACACGAAAAGGAGTTAATACTCCCCTCATTCAGTGAGGGGCATCTATCGATTTTACGAATAGATTGTAATCCAATCTGAGAATATTTTTTGCAGCATTAAGATCACGGTCAACTTGAGTTTTTTATTTCCGAATAATATTAATGAATTTAATGAATTTTCTGGTTTCCTTTCTTACATCGTCGCTGTATACTACTGCAGAAATTGCAAAGCAGGGCTATCAGCCCCATTTTCAACAACGCTCCTGCATTTTTCTGTGTTTATTTCGCTGATAGCAACTATGGAAACTTTTATCGTACTCTTCACTTCTTTTATTCTGGAACCTGACTTTGACAGTTAGATAAAAATAAGTGCTCTCTATTTTGTGTAATTCGGTCAAATGAACATCACAAAACAGAGAGCGTTTCCTACAATTCCTAACAAGAATATAAGTGTTCCTATCGGATCAATTCTTGCTGTCCAACTCTTTTATGAAAAGCTTAATTTCTTTGATATTTTTAGCAAACATAAAAGCAGGGGTCTTGATCTCAATAGTTTACTAATTGGATTGTTAAGCTACAAATTAACTGAGAATTTTAGTATCAAAGAAGCTGGTAAATGGTTAAATCAGGGAGAAATTCTTGATATCTTAAATCTTGAAAGGTTTCATGAAAGAGTTCTTTACAGAACTCTTGAACTTTTAGGACGTAATAGAGAGGAAATCCTCTCTGACATTCTTGATTCTCTGTTTTCTGTCTACGATTTTGAAGAGACAAATATAAACCTTGATTGGACGAGTATAGTTCTTTACGGGACTAAATCCAACCTTGGTAAATACGGGTATAGTAGAGATCACAGGCCTGATAAGCTGCAGATAACCGTTGGAATCAGTGAATTAACTAATCCCATTAACATTCCTATTGGTGTTACCGTGAATCGAGGAAACGTTCTTGACCTGGAGCACTTCTCTGACACTTATAACCAGGTAAAAAGCAGACTTAAAAAGGGTTCTCTTATTATTTTTGATAAAGGAGCTAACACCACTGATAATCTCAAGAGTATACAGGATGCTGAGATGGACTATCTCACTGCCATGAAACTGAATACAAGTGACGATAAAATAATCGAGAACTTTGATCTGGAAAAAGCAGAACTGATAGATTCCCAAAAAGGTATATATGGGATAAAAATCGTCAAGCCTAGCAGCAGTAAGTATTTCTATTTCTCTGAATCTTTACAGAAAAGACAGTTAGAAGCAAAAGCAAGAGCTGTTCTGAAGAAATTAAAGGAAGCAAAAGAGATTCAGAAGGCTTTAGTAAACAACAAAAAGCTTCCTAAGAAATTCAGAATAAATAATGAGTTGATTGAGATTGATTACTGTTTTAGAACTAAGCTCGAAGAGCTTAGTGATGAGGAAGCTATAGAACTCCTGAAAGCTTCATTGATTAACGGAAGAGAAGGATTTTTTTGTCTGAAATCGAACAGGGATTTGACACTTCAAGATGCATTGATAACATACAGAAAAAAGGATTCTATTGAGAAAATATTCCATTCGTTGAAAAATGAAATCCAGATTAAGCCGTTGAGAGTCTGGTCAGACGATAGCATTTATGGAGCTATTATCCTTGGATTTATAGCCCAATTATTCATATCGCTGATGCGATATGAATTTGAGGAGATAAAACATACGTCTACAAAATTCATTAAAAAAAGCTTGAAGAATTTGACACTTACAATCAAGTTCAAGATAAATGGAGTTAAAAACTATATTTTTGCGAATTTTGATAGGATCAATAGCTTATTAGTAACAAAAAGGAATGGAATTATATAGAATATGTAATAAATTTTAATAAATTTTAAAGAATCGTCAAATCCAGTTGGGACAAAAAAGAAAGGAAAAAAAGTATCAATTAGTGGAAACTGTCAAACTGAGGCTGGAAAGCCCTATCCCTTTCCTGTGTCTTTTGTTTATTCAGGAAATATTTTTCAGGTTCACCGTTCCTCGACTTTCATCATGCCCCTTACTTTTTCATCGGACAGATTGAACACTTCGTCATAGAGGTTAACCTTAAAACTTCCAGGTCCTATCGACTTTTCAGCTGCAAGTTCTCCTGCAACTCCAAAATAGACCAGAGCGTCTTTGGCGGCATCACAATAATCCGGATTGGCCGAAGCAAACGAACCGATTATTGACGCAGCCATGCACCCGGTCCCGACAATTGAGCCCATCAGCCCATGCCCGTTCTTTACAATAAATGTCCTGTTCCCGTCACTTATTATGTCTTCTTTTCCTGTCATTACCACGACGGAAGACCTGGATTTTGCGAATTCTTTTGCAACTTTCTCAGGGTCTGCACTAATAGAGGTTGCTTCAACACCTTTTGTTTCAGCGTTTTCGCCTGCGAGTTTTGCGATCTCGGAATAATTTCCTTTGATTATATCAATACGGACCGAACCAAGAATTTTTGCAGCCATCTCATCCCTGAATTTCGTAGCCCCAACTCCTACTGCATCGAGTACCACAGGGATTTTCTTTTCGTTTGCAGCGGCAGCAGAAAGAATCATGGAATCTATGATTTCGGAAGTCAGGGTTCCTATATTCAGCACAAGTGCAGATGAGATCTTTGTCATATCAGCGCATTCTTCAGAGGCATGCGCCATTACAGGAAGAGCTCCAAAAGCTCTTGTTATATTTGCGCAGTCGTAAATAGTTACCCAGTTAGTAATATGGTGTACCAGGGGTTTTGTTTCCCTGATTGTTTTTAATGGATTTTTCATCTGTATTCCTCGATAGACGTTTTAAATTCACGTGGTTTAAAGTTACGAATGCTAAAAAAAGCGTGATATCTGTTGATCAGTGATTATTCATCTGGCAAATAGTAAAGGCTCTTAGTTGTCAATAATTAGAAGCTCATAATCAAGCGTTAAATACTCATACTTAACATAAGGCTCAGAACTAAGCTTACTCCTTATTCCTTACTCTTTCCACGCCTGTGTAAATATTCATTTTCTGGCTTCGGACAAAACCGATAATAGTAAGGCCAGCCTGCTCTGCCATACTTATTGCAAGCGTTGTAGTTGCACCTCTGGATGCGATAACAGGGATGTTAGCCATCAGGCATTTCCTTACCATCTCCGAAGAAAGCCTTCCTGAACAGGTCACAACCGTCCTAGAGAAGTCCACACCATGTTTCAGCCCATAACCTATTACCTTGTCAAGGGCGTTATGCCTGCCGATATCTTCTATCACACAGACTTTTCCGTCCGGCCCGAAAAGCCCTACAATATGTATGCCGCCTGTTCTTGTATGGAGATCTGAAATCAGGGCTTCTTTCATTATACTTTTTATTGTTGAGACATCGATAACCAGATCCGATTGAATTTTCGGAAGCCTTTCAGCGTCAACATATGAGGTGTCGCCTCCACACCCTGAAAGGACAGTTTTGCTTGAAAACATGATCGAAAAAGGGTTCTTTGTCAGGACGCTTGCACTTAGAGTACCGATACCATTTTCATCTCTGTTTTTGTCTCTGCTTTTTTCTATGCGCATCGATTCGATGTCCTCAAGTTTACGGATAATCTTTTCCGTGTATAAGAATCCCGTTACAAACTCTTCAAGCATTGTCGGGCTTACCATAGCAGTTAGGGCATTGCGACCATTGACGAAGACTGCAAGAGGTACTTCCATTACAATCTCATGCGATGACGGGACCATTGACCCGTTATCATATTTTATACAGGGAACCGTGCTGTACATCCTTATACCACACATACCACATTCTTTAGTTGTAATACTTCTTTACGCCGTACGAGCAATTTCTTCGATTATTTCAATAAGCAGGTCAATCTCTTCCAGAGTATTGTAAAGGTAAAGGCTTGCTCTCACAGTACCGTTTTCAAGCCCCAGGTACTTCATTAACGGAATGCAGCAGTGATCTCCCGAGCGTACAAGAATTGCTGCTCTTTCGTCAAGCAAATAAGCTACCTCATGAGGATGAATCCTGTCTATGGTAAAAGAGACAACTCCTATCCTGTTTTTTGTGTCCTGAGGTCCATAAACAGTAACATTATCTATACCGGCAAGTCCTGAAAGAAGACGTCTAGTTAGCTTCTCTTCGTGCCTGAATATGGCATCTATCCCCAGGCTTTCAAGGTATTTCACTGCCTGTGCCAGCCCTATTGCTCCAGAGATATGAGGCGTGCCCGCTTCGTATCGTTTATAACCTGCAGTCAGGGTATATCCTTCAGCAGTGTCACCTTCGATATCCACATCCTCAATGGTGCCTCCCCCTACCATAAAGGGAGAAATAACCTCATTCTTCATCCATAGCACGCCGGTACCAGTCGGCCCAAGCATCTTGTGCCCTGAAAAACACAGAAAGTCGCATCCCATATCCTGAGCGTCCACGGAAAAATGGGGAACTGACTGTGCTCCGTCAACCAGGAGATACGCTCCGTGCTCTTTACAGATGGCAGCAATTTCACGGATAGGCTGCACGGTACCAAGCACGTTTGAAACATGGCTTATTGCAACCAGTTTTGTGTCAGCAGTTATTGCCCTGTCAAATGCCTCCACTTCAAAGATACCTTGCAAACCTGGATGGAGAATATTTACCTTAACGCCTTTCTGGCGCAAGCGAAGCCAGGGAAGCAGGTTAGAGTGGTGCTCCATAACTGTTGTCACTATCCGGTCTCCGGGCCGCCAGTCAAGTCCTGCTGCAACCATGTTGATGGCTTCTGTGGTGTTTCTAGTAAAGACTGTTGTGCCTTCCATCCCGCCAATGAAATTGCTGACTATGTCGTGTGCGTCCTGATATTTCTGTGTTGCAACCCTTGTAAGCCTGTGCATCCCCCTTCCCACATTTGCTCGGTACTGCCGGTCGTACTCGTTCATGGAATTTATGACTGGCTCAGGGATAAGGCTGGTTGCAGCGCTGTCCATGTAATGGAGGTGCTGCGGTATCTGAAAGTCAGCCAGACAGTCTTCGATCTTCATAACACTTCGTCCATGCTGCCGCTTCTGTATCCTTTAAGGTCAAGTGTAATATATGAAAAGCCGAAGTTTTCCAGTGCTTCCACGATTTTATGCCGGACACCCATTGCCCTTTCAAGTTCCTCAGGTATCAGTTCTATCCTTGCAATCTTGCCATGAAGCCGTACACGCAGCTGGGAAAAGCCCAAATTCTGCATGAAATCTTCTGCCTTTTCTATCATCTGCAATTTCTCAGATGTAATTTCTTCCCCATATGGGATCCGGGATGCAAGGCATGAGGAAGAGGGTTTGTTCCAGATCTCAAGCCCGCAGTCCTGAGCCATCTTTCTTATTTCTGCTTTCTGGACTCCTGATGAGAGAAAGGGGTGGATGATTCCTTCTTCGATGCTTGCTTTAAGCCCGGGGCGGTATTCTTTAAGGTCAGAAGCATTAATGCCGTCCGCGATATTTGGAATTCCAAGTTTATCAGCATAGTCTCGCAGCATCCTGGCAGATAGTTTTTTGCAGATATAACAGCGGTCAGGACTGTTTTTTCTGAACTCTTCATTTTCCATTACAGAGAAAGGCATTATTTCACAGGATAAACCCAGCTTGTGCGCATTTTCCACTGCATCGCTGACACCTCTTCGCGGGACAATGGGAGCATCAAGGAGTACACATTTAACCCTTTCAGAGAGCGCTTTTTGAGCAAGTACTGCAAGCAATGTGCTGTCTATGCCCCCGGAATATGCGATAAGCAGGCATTCCATTCCTGCAAGCTCTCTTATCAATTCATCACGTACATTTTCTTTTTGCATGGATATATACCGCCCATTTGATTTGATACCTGCCTCTTGATCTGGATATCTTTGTTCTGCCAGTTCCACAAACTTTAAATTTTTGAACCGCATTCACAATTGTGAATAACCTGGAAAGGGTACTTATTGGTAAAATACTTTTTGTCACAGAACAGCCCGAACTTTAAAATATGCTACGAAGAAGCTATGTACAAGGCCAAGTGAGGACCATGAAAATTAGGATACGAACCTTTGCTAAAGTAAAGGACATTCTCGGAGCGGATAGTTTTCTTGAATGTCAGGAAGGCACCTCAATGAAGGAACTTCTTAAAGCACTTCGCGAGAGAGCCGGAAAATCCGAAGATCAGCTATTTTCAAGGGATGGAGACCTGCACAGTAATCTGGTTTTGATGATGAACGGTGCACGAATTTATGAAGAAGATATCGATTCTCTCATACTTGCAGAAGGAGATGAAATTACACTTTTTTCTCCGGTATCAGGAGGATGATCCTTAACGAAAAAACATCGGAGAAAAAGATCAGTTTCCACAGAAATCTTAATTGCAAAAATTATTTTTGAGAATTAACCTGTACTCCATTTTTATGATAAAATACCAAGAGATGAATTTCATGACCAATGTAAAAGTGCTTCTTATGATGGGATGTCCAGAGGTCCCAATTCAAACCAGTATTGCCCTGTATCTTTCCCATAAGCTGACCAGCTCAGGATTCGATGTAACCGTTGCCGGAACAACTGCCGCAACCAAGCTTTTGAAAGTATCTGATTCAGATGGTTACTATGCAAAAAAGCTTGTAGATCTCGATAAAACCCTTGAGGATATTATTGAAAAAAAGACTGATTTTGATGTATGCTTTGCTTTCATGCATAACGATTCCGGAATGACTTATGCAGCAACAGTGAGCGCCATTTCTCAGGCCAGAATGTATTCCATTGTCTTTGGCAGGCACGCCGAGGAATTATCCCAAACAATAGAGTTTGATTGTGAGAAAATCGTTACACCGGATGTTCACAACCCTGTTCGTCTCAAGAACAAACTGGATAAAGTAATGGAGGAGATAGCAAAATGAGCTGTATTGAACAGATGAAGTACACGATCCTCCTGGAAAGGATTAGCTTCAAGGAGGCTAGAGAGTACATTGAGAAAAACTCGGATGAAGTCTATTATGTATCACCAGGTTATAAAATCTTCAAGGACTACTATATTATAGGAATACCACCCGTTGCTGTGGGTTCTAAGGGCAACGCTCTAGTTTTTACCTATACTAAGCCCTGCCACGGAAGCTTTGTCCTGAGCATAGACAACGAAGACAGTATAAAGGAGATAAATCGGCTCAGGGAATCGGAAAAAGAGAAGGTAACAGCCTCATTAAAGAAGGATAAACCTCCTGAAAGCTCCAGAGCATCCACAACCAGCTACCAGGATCTATGGAAAGAGTGAAATATAAAAAACAAATCCAGTACGATTGCTCTTTACGCCCTGCTGTTTACGATTATCGTGATGTCCTCTTTAAAAGGCGAATATATTGTTACCCTACCGTTAGATGTGGTAAGTATTTCTATCCCTCTCTTAATCTATTTTGCAATTATGTTTGGTGTCTCCTTTTTTTCGCCAGGAAAATAGGGATAAACTACAGATAGACGACATCACTTTCTTTTACAGCAGCAAGTAACAACTTCGAACTGGCAATTGCCCTAGAGGTAGCTGTTTTTGGGATAAATTCCGGGCAGGCGTTTGCAGCAGTTATTGACCCTTTGATTGAAGTGCCCGTGAGGATCGGTATTGTGAATGTAGCCCTCTACTGGAGAGAGATATTTCACAAAAACACAATCAAGCCTTAAACTGCAATCCAGCCTGAAAAATCGAAATAAAAAACCCTGAAACCGGTTTTGAAGTCGATTAACGCTGCATATAGTTGATAAGGAGGAACTCAAATTAATTCTGAAAATATCTCATAAAATTGAGATCCTCCTAAATGCAATTTTTTGAATTATCAATGAGAAGAGGCAGAATTTTCCCCTTGTCCATGTACCGGATGCCAACGCAGAAAATGCTTCTGGATGCGGTCAAAGATATTCATGACCCCTATAACAACCAGTATCATCAGGATCATGCCTGCAATCACTTTGTCATAATTTGCGAACTGGTGATAGTACTGGATATACCAGCCAAGGCCGGATGTTGCTGCGATCATTTCAGCCACGGTCAGCGTGATAAATGAGAGTATCAGCCCTATCATTGCACCCGAAAATATAGACGGTAGAGCAGCAGGCAGGAGAATTTTCCTTATCATCTGGTAGTCTGAAAGACCGAGTGTGCGGGCAGAGTTGATAAGACGGGGGTCTGCTGAGAATACTCCATTGACACAACCAACAAGGATGGGCCAGAATGCTCCTATGAAAATTAAGAAGATCGAAGATGCCCTGAAGGTTGGCAAAAGCACGATGGAATATGGCAGATATACGGTTGCTGGGATAGGAGATACCGTTTTTGCAATGGGATAAGCCACATCAAACAGCCTTTTTTTCCAGCCGGCATAAAGCCCTATAGGAATCGCAAGGGCAAGAGCAAGAAAATACCCTGCAAAAAGGATGCCCATAGAACTGATCACCCCATCTGCCATCTGTTCGGTATCGGTCTGGAAGACCATGAAAACCTTCGCAGGACCAGGGAAGATGAACGAATCGAGCAGTGCAAATTTGCCCAGAAGCAGTTCCCAGAGAAACAGCCCCGAAGATATAATGAGGAATATATCCGTGGTTGTAACAATCTTCTCATAGTTTAGATATATTTTTGCCCAGTATATTACCATGAGCAGAAGAATAACGGCAACAAATACACTGTTGTCCTTTGCCGCCTGTTCAGGGGAATCAGGAAGCGCCACTGTCAGGGCAAGAGTAGCAAGCAGAATGGCAAAAACAATACCTGCCCTGAGGCTATTTTTGGAGATCGTGCTAAATCTTCCAGTTACAGTGCCTGATACGAATTTATTTTCGGACGTCATGCAAATCCCTCCAGTTCTTTTTCCTGTTTTTCTATCTCTTCTACCATCTCACCATATAATACTGAAAGCAGATGGGACTTCAGGGCAAGGTAATTGGGATCAATACTCAGGTCCTTGCGGAGCCTTGGCCTGGAGAAAGGGACTTCAATTATCTCTTTTATACGCCCCGGAGAAGGTGTCATGATAGCTACTTTGTCTGAAAGCAAAAGTGCCTCGTCTATGTCATGAGTAACGAAAAGAACTGTCTTACGCTGCTCTCCTTCGGACCAGAGGTGCAAAAGAAGGTCCTGCATATATATCCTGTTCAGGGAATCTAGAGCTCCAAAGGGTTCATCCATAAGGAAGACTTTAGGGTCCATGGAGAACATTCTGGCGATTGAAGCCCTCTGTCTCATTCCACCTGAAAGGGTGCCCGGATATGCATTTTTGAATTTCTCAAGCCCTACAAGCTCGATAAACTCCTGTGCTGTCTTCTCTATATCTCTGCGTTCCCCGGTTTTTTTTGCATGCTCAATCGCAAAGCAGACATTTTCAAATGTGGTCATCCATGGAAAGAGCGAATAATCCTGAAATACTGTACCGCGGTCAGTTCCAGGTCCCTTTACACGTGCACCATCTATGAGGACAGAGCCTTCTGACGGAGGACGCAGCCCCGAGACCACATCAATTATTGTACTTTTCCCGCAGCCTGATGGACCAATAAGGGAAATGAACTCTCCATTTTCTATGCTCAGGTTGACATCTGAGAGTGCTTTATGGCCTGTGCCGTTATTTCCATAGGACAGCGAGAGATTCTTCAGGTCAATTGTTGCCGTTTCTATCCCTCCGTAAAAATTTGAAACCGGAAGGAAAGGAAATATTATGTGAGCTTTTTTCCAGATATAGGTTTGATTTATAATTCATATGATACACCGTATAACGCCTCAGGTCGCAGATTAAGAGATAATCCTGACCGAAGGTGTTGCTTTTGCATCTGAGTTGAGTTTTTATGTTTTGCTTAATGGTATATGCACGAAAACAAGGGATTTATAAGCTAAGTATCAAGCAATTATTGGTAAAGAAATTCCGGTTTTGAATTTTTTGCGGCAAAAAGAGTTTAAGGGATGGACAAAAATCAAAAAAATGAGGCAATTTTGCCTGAATTATATGGTTTATGTATAATTAAAGGTCATTTTTACTCGAATATCGATATATAAATCCCTCATTATCCTATGGATACCTCAGTTAGTGGTTTTTTGGCATCAGCCAGAAGAACATCAATGGAGGTCCTTAATGGATAAAAAATATACATTTATTGGGATATTTATTGCTTTAATTGTGCTTGCAGGCGTCAGTATAACTCTGCTGAACCAGGGAGGCTCTTCGGATTCTGGCGGTTCACAGGAAGTAAATACCTCGACCTCTGACGAACAGAGTGTTAATACTTCAACCTCCGAAGTTACTTCTACTTCCGGAGCCAAGACTGTAAAGCACGGATACCTGCCTTCAAACGGTGACGCGCTCATCTTTGTGGCAAAGGAAGAAGGTTTTTGGGATGAGGAAGGCTTAAACGTGGAGCTGTACCAGTTTACAAAAGGTACAGAAGGCTATAATTCATTGTTTGGGAACAAGCTCGATACAGTGGGTGCCGGGACGTCTGATCCTGCAACTTACATTGCACAGGGAGCAGAGATTACTATTATTGGCGGCCTGATGAGTGAAGGCCAGTTTCTTGTAACTGCCCCTGAAAATGCGGAAGACCTCGCAGACCTTAACAACTGGAAGGGTAAACAAATTGCGACAATTGCGATGTCCAATGGAGACCTGATCTACAAAGCTGCACTGAAGAAAGCAGGCATCGACTGGAAGAAGGATGTGACGTTCCTCGAGTTAGGCTCACCGAATGCAGTACTGGAAGCAGTCAAGACTGGTAAATCTGATGGCGGCATAATATGGATTCCGTATGAGATACTTGCACAGCAGCAGGGGCTTTCCGTAGCGTCATACTCATATCAGTACTATGATAACCACCCATGCTGCCGGATCGCTCTGAAGACCGAAACCCTGAATGAAGACAGGGATACTTATGTGAAGTTTGAGAAAGGATTGATCAGGGCGTACAAGTTCTTCAGTGAGAACCAGAATGAATCCGTCGATGACATCCAGAAATATGTCAATGTTGACAAAGAAGCTATCCGCCAGTCAACCTGGAGTGATTACTTCTATGCATCGCCTGATCCCAATAAAAACGGTGTGGTTGAGTATTATCAGATGATGAAAGACAGCGGGTACATCGATACGGATGTCAGGGTTGAGGACCATATCGACAGCACGGTCTACAAAGAGGCGCTTGATGAGCTGATTTCGGAAAATCCGGATGACCAGTTCTACCAGAACCTGTTATCGGAATATAAAGAAATGAATGAGTGATCGTAATCATCAGGTAAATTCAAAGGAAGTATTATTTACAGGAAAAATTAAAATGAATCTTTAGTCGTAATCATGAAGAGTATTAATACTCTTCAGTTTACTGATGCCGATTTTTCGCTTAATCTTAAAATAAATGTTGATTTTGTTTTGATTATACCACCTGGGAATATCGCTGAGGAACCTATGGACAAAAAACATTTGCTTATCGGGTGTCTGTGTGCTATTTTTGTGCTTGCAGGCATCTTTTTAATGCTGCTAAAACCAGATAACTCTCCGGATTCGAGGAGATTACAGGATTTATATACTCCACCAATTGTTGACTGCTGCAGCGGTTTTGATAATACTTCCATGAATATTTCGGATGATACGAATGATTCTACATATGATGTCAAAACTGTCAGGAACGTTACTGGCTCTCAAAAGGTAACTTGATAATCCTGAATTGAGAAAGGAGTTTTCTTAAGAGGGATTATTGGTAATGTGAAAAAAAGTAACGCTGTTTTGTGACATTTTTGCACAACCGTTATTAAGAAGTTGTCTTAGAGGTTGTCTTAAAATTCAAATTACTTCTACATTTGGATAGTAGGCGTTGTTGAAGTTAAATTCAGACCGTAAATATATTACATCGGATTTACTTGTTTGATGTATAACATCAAATATATTAGACATCATGGTTAATATTTACACTTCATATATTTAATGGCTTAATGCTACTGTTTTTCAGTTCAAATGCGTAAGTCCTGCACCAGTTGTAGAATCAAATTTAATTTTAAGACACGCTCTTAGATAAAACGCATATGAAATTCTTCGAATAACAGGCACAAAGAAATGAAAGTACTTTTTTCCTTACTTTTTTTACCTATCAACATCATTATCATGGGCAGTAAGGTTGTACTTATTTTGGTTCTTCGAAGCCGTGATAAAACTAACCAGTGAATTGCCATCGAAGGCTCAAATGTGACTTTGATCGCGGATGCTAAATTGGCCTTTGAGGCAATTCTACTGCCCAAATTAATTTGGTGATCTAATTTGGTTGAAGTCATAAACAAAGCTTGTGGTTTAGACATTCACAAACTCTTTTTCATTGCTACAATCCTCAGTAGATGTGGTGAAAAACAGCAACAACATTTTTATAGAACCCCTGACGAAATTTTAGCCTTTAAAAACTGGGTTATATCAGAGAAATGTGACGTTGTTGCCTGTGAATCAACGAGTGATTTTTGGGTTCCTATTTATGATGCGTTGATAAAACATCTACCTGTCATAGTTGGAAATGCCCGAGATATGAAGGCGTTTACACACAAAAAACAGATAAGCTCGATTCTGAATTCATCGCACAACTTGCATTGAATAATATGGTTCAACCATCAAGAGTTTTCCCAAAAGACCATAGAACATTTCGTTCATGTATTCGGCTTCGCCATAACCTTATACAAAAAAGAACAGATATAAAAAATGAAGCTCACGCCATACTTGCACCTGAAATGTTTAGTCTGAAGAATGTGCTAACAGACATTTTTGGGAAAAGCGGTAGAGCAATTCTATCAGGAATTTGTTCAGGTAAAAATGTTGACCAGATTATTGCAAGTCTTTCCCCAAATGTTCACAAAAAAAGTGATCATATAAGGGAAATTCTGGATAGAGAAATATCTCAAGGTGCTGCATTCAGGCTTCAGGTCTGTCTGGATATCATAAAGCATCTTGACAATGAAATCGAAATTTTGGAAAAAGAAATTTTCAATTATGCTTATAGAACTCATAAGCGGAAAATGGATATTTTAATGTCTGTTCCAGGTATAGGGGAACTTGGAGCAGCAACTCTAATTTCTGAAATAGGCGATTTCAAGGATTTTACTTCAGGGGATAAGCTTGCTTCATGGCTTGGTCTGGTTCCGAATGTGTACCAATCGGCGGATAAATACCATAACGGAAGAATCACTAAGAGAGGATCTAAGGAAGCAAGGTGGATTATAACACAGATTGCTCAGGCAGCAGCACGAACGAAAAATAGCAGGTTAAAAGAGTTTTTCAATAGAAAAAAGAAGTCGATTGGGCATTCAAAGGCGATTATTGCCCTGGCAAGAAAAATTGCAACAATTATCTGGCATCTGATTACAAACGAGGAGATGTATGAAGATGAAACTGGATATAAAAAGGGGAAATTCAAAAGAGAAAGATTGTTGAGACTGAGATATTCTCAGTTGATGAACGGATCAAAATAATGAATGAAATATATGTAATTGCGAGAAATTACGAAAAAGAAGGTACGTGAGGAAGATCTCCTCATATACTTTCATGCTAAATAATATCTATTATTTTTATAATCCACCGAATATAGAAAGTTAAATTTTTGATATCATTCGTTATATTTATGCAAAGGATAAAAAGAAAGTAAATTTATATCTTTCTTAAAATTCTAGATAATTTGAGATTACGCATTATGTAGGCAAATTAAATACATACAGGTCAAAGGTGCTACAAACTCAATATAAACAACGAAATATTATTATATTGTAAACACTGTTAACTATATGGGTTAATATGAGACTTCATTGGATTGATGCCTTAAAAGGAATTGGGATCATGCTTGTGGTGTTTGCACACCATAGCCTACCTGTAGCTCTTGATACTTACATATTTTCGTTTCACATGCCGTTATTCTTTTTCATTTCTGGATTTCTGTTTGACTTCGGAAAATATGCAGAATCAGCTGCAAATTTTGTAAAGGGAAGATTTGAATCTCTTATGGTTCCTTACTTCTTTTTTGCATTAATTACCTGCTTGTTTTATTTTTTGCTGGATATGGCATTCCAGCCAGGAGTCACAAATATTGACTTTTTTGGAAACAGTGCTCTTTATGGAATCTATTCAATTCTGTACGCATTGGGTCCTATGGTTTCTTATAATCCGCCTCTCTGGTTCCTGAGTTGTCTTTTCGTAACTGAGCTTCTTTTTTATGGGCTTGCAAAGAAATTCTATGCAGAACCAAAAAAACTTGTGTTGTGGCTTACTATTGCAGGTGTGATCGGGTATCTTTATTCGATCTACGTGCCTTTAAGGATACCGTGGAATGCTGATGTGGCACTCTCTGCTGTAGTCTTCTACGGTGCTGGAAATCTATTTAGAAAAATCACAGAACCAGAAAAAGAATCAGAGTCAAGTCTTAAGTTGAAATTAGAGTCAGGAATGCCAGAAAGATTTTCCATTAAAAAATATCTTCCTGTAATTTTTATCCTTCTCAACATACTTTATCTTGGATACTTACTGGAATTTCCGACTGCAAATAAGATCAACATGAACGTGCTTAAATATGGAAACTTCTTTTCGTTTTACCTCCTTGCTTTCTCAGGAATATTTGCTTTTGTTTACATTTTCAAAAAAATTGGGAGCTCAAAAATATTAGAATATTACGGGAGAAACAGCTTAACCGTACTTGCACTCCACTTTCCTATTAAGGATGTCCTGACAAAGCTTTCAGTTCTCTTTTTTGGGATAGAGCTTGAGTGTTTCTATTGCAAAACCGCTTTTGCATTGAGCTTAACCGCGCTTAATCTTCTTCTCTTAGTGCCTGCAATTTATATCATAAATAATTATTTGCCGTTCATATTGGGAAAAAGGGTTCGTATTCAGGGTTTGAAGACATGAAAGCTCATTTCAAGAAATCCTTAGAGTGATTGTGTGTATCCAGTATAGAAAGTGGTATGTAAGCAGCAAATAAATTGTCACCTCTGTAAACTGAATAGAGATAATAACATCTACGGTAAAGATGTATTTGAGGACGGGAAATGGGCGAAAAAATACAAATTAGCAAATGGGGAACTCAACGAAAAATAATAATTATCAGCTTCTTCCTTATTTTTTTAATTGCAGTTATAATCTTCTCACTATCGGAACCTTCTGGTAAGGTTGTGTATGTAACTACCAATAAGAGTGGAGATTTTGTGTGTGATGGTATTGAAGATCAGGTTGAGATTAATAAGGCTCTTGCTTACGTGGCAGAAAATCCTGAGTATACAACCGTTCATTTGGAAGGAAACACTACGTATGTAATCTCTGACAGCATTCTTATTGGAAGCAATACAATTCTCGAAGGGGATTCCACAGCTGTAATTAAACTTGAAGATAAAGCAGGTTGGCCAGTAGAAAAGGCTTTAATTACACAGATGGACAAAACTGGAAACAATAATATTATTATAAGGGGGTTTGAAATTGACGGAAATCATGACGGCAATGCAGAAAAGAAGAGAGGAGCAGGATATTATAATCTGATTCATTTCACCGATTCAGAAAATATAAAGGTGTATGGTCTGTACATGCACGACAGCCACGGAGACGGGTTGAAGGTTACAGGCTGTTCAAACATTCAATTTTACAATAACAGCGTGTATAAGTTAGGTCATGATGGTCTCTACGCAATTTATTCTTCAAACATAGAAGCCTGGAATAACAAAATAACATGCAGGACAAATAGTGGCCTGAGAATTTATGAATCAAATCATGTAAAATTTTACAACAATACCATTAACTCCGAAAGAGAGGGAGGAGCAGGTATTGAAATTCAAAAAGATGGTTCTTCAATGGCCATGGATGATATAGAAATATATAATAATCTGTTTTATGAAACCAATGCAGCAGGTATCTGGATTACGGGTTATGGGTCTGAGTATTCTAAAGATTCTGCAAAAGAGATATACATTCATCATAATAAATTTTATAAAACAGGCACCAATCAAGGCGCGGATTGGGCAGGAGGTATTGTGCTTAATGGCTTCCAGAGCACTCTCATAGAGAATAACCTTTTTGATGGATGCTATGGTGCAGCTATTGCCCACAAACAGGTTATGGATGAATTTTTGGCTCCTGGTTCAGGATACACAACTCTTGTAAAAAATAATATAATAATTAACACTCAGACCAGCCATACGGCCGGAAAAGGTTATGCCATCTTTAATAAGTTAAACAATACACACTCTTTCATCGTGGAAAACAACTGCCTCTCAAACAATGCCGGTGGAAGCTACATATACGCAAACTCCACATCCGATATCAACGTTGAGAAGGGATATGTGGATCAGGTGAGTAAGAATGAATCTATGAAAAAAGATTTTCCATGGCTTGAGGCATTATCTGCAGGACCTCAGTGACATTATTTCAGTCATTCCGTCTCAACAAAGGCTCTGAACTCTCGTGAAAAGTATAAGGTCAATATCGAGTCAGTATTTTTCTTGAGGATAAATTCAGGCACTTTTTGCCGTAAAAAAGAGGTTTTAATAATAACAAAGAGTATCGTATATTGGCATTTCAGGTCTCAAATATTTCTCAAGGATGAAGGCTGAAGGAAATTCAGGTGGGCATTCAAGTCCACGGCAGGACAATGCCTGTATTCAGAACCATGATAATGCACAGCAGTTATATTTCTTTTAATTTACAGTTGATAGAAAACAAGCAAGAATTCGTGGAACAGGAAAGTGTTATGGAATGTTTACTACTAAATTTACTACTAAAAAATCTAACCTTAACAAAGGTTATCTTGAAGGAGCTAACCTTGAAAGAACTGAGTTAAAAGCTATGGAAAGCGAAATACTCAGGCATCTATATGAAATTGGAATGCTTGGCATAAACGAAGGGTGGGAAAAACAATCAAAACTGGATAAAAATGCAGTCGATAATTTATATCATGCTAAACTTGTGGACAAAAATATTTCGAAGGGGCTTGTACGCCTGTCAGAACATGGTGTGGGTGCAGTGTTATTTGGGTTTCGGAACGCAGACAAAATTTCTAATATGCTATGAGAAGAGTTGATAGTATGAAAAGTAAGGCTTTGTACTCCTTACGACTTTCTGTAAAGCCCATAAATAAATCACTTGAGGTTTTGCCATTTTCCACCAAATTCCTTTATTTTCAATAATATTCGATAAAAATACTTTTTTTACAAAAAAATTTGTTTAAATCCAGTTAAAATTAGTTTAATACAATTTTATGCCAATAAATTTCATTAAAGAGATTATTAATCTTGTGATCTAGGAAAAACCCCAGTTTAAATTTTCAATACATAATTAATATTTATAATTTTATGCACTTTTCTGTAATAAATCTTACCAAACATGACTTTTCTAAAAATAAATATTACTATTTAAGTTCTCATCATGGATTCAGTATTCAACACCATTTGATGGTGACATTTTAAAGGCATTTGATGTAATCTTTTGACCAAATAAACGCTTATATGCCATTTTTCTGCTTTTAAAGCATTTTTATAAATTTTGGCAAAACCTCACTTAATTTTATAGTATTTTTTGATTCTGCTTGATATATCTTGAAGTTGCGCATAATTTCCGGAAATTTCATTTGATTTAAGTGGTGATAAATCTGACAGATGAGATCGATGAAATTATGGAGACTTATCAATACCAGATGGACCATGTCAGGATAAGTAAAGAAGAAATTAAGAAAAGATTAATCAGGGCAAAGGAAGTAGAAGCAAAAGAAAATGCAGAAGTTGCAGAAATTGAAAAAAGCATTCAACCTTGACTTCAAAATAATAAAAAACGCTTTATGAAAATAAAGCTTTATTCCTGTTCTTTATGGTTTTATTATTTATCTGACTTTATGGAAGAGTTTATTTCGAAACCAATTCCATTTCCCGGATAAGCAAGTGTTTTAGAATTTTACTTTTTGACCAGAAGTTCTACAGGCTATTCCGAATTCAAGATTAAGAAAAGAAGTGTTAATTTTCGGGATAAGTTCTATATCAAAAAAGTAGAGTTAATCCTGCGAACAGGATCCACGTTGTTTTTCAAGTTCTATTACAAGCAATCTTTCGAAATCTGCGGAATCAAGATAATCCGCACCGTAAATAGATTCAATTTTTCTCATACAAATACATAATAATTCGTAAATGATATAAATCTCGGCTTAGCCGCAAATTTTGCCGTTTTTTACCGGTTATCTCAAGAATTGATAAGGAGTAACAGGTATCTCAAAAAGTGTACTCTTTTGTACGAGTTACACACAACAGTCTGTTTTCAAAAGTCTCCCTCACAAAATCATTTTTTTCGTATCACAGAATCGAGATGTTTAGAGCACATATATTAGAGGACCTTCGAGGCATTTTTTGCCGTAAAATGTGAGTATTTATATCTGCAACGAATATTTTTAACTGTCGCAATGCGCAAATAATTAACTTTTACAAAATATTGAAAAAGGTACAAACATGGATATAATTAACATTGAAGAACTGTATCTGAAAGGTAAAAAGCAATCCGGTTTAACTGGTGTAGTGCCCGAAGAAGTAGATAAACTGGTGCTTAAGCTTTTTGATGATGCATATTATCAGGGTCTTCAAGGTTTATCTCTTGAAGAATACATAGGTGCGCTTATTATTGCAGGTATTTGTGTTACAGTACCAGAAGAACAGTGGAAATATACAATACCTGTAGTTAATGAGTTTGTATATAATAATTTGTAACCTTTGCTTTCTTCGATTAGAAAATATGCTTCCTTTAAGATTTTTGCAGTTTTGGCAGTGCGCCAATTTTTCTGTAAAATTAAAAATTTTAGGAAGCTTTTGAGTAAAAAAATTCAAGATCAGTAGAGTAGTTTCACACAGTATCCAAAAATTGACTTTAAATTTATAGCAAATTCTCGACACTGCCTGATATTGACTTGTCCGTCTAAATATTCCTTTAGTCCGCCTAAATATTCCTTTAAATTTCTTACGACTAATTCTTGCGTTTTTCCTGAGTTTCAACCCTGAATGTATTATATTGTATTATATTAACACCGTTAACAATATAAATTTGTAAAGCAATTTAATTGTAAGACAGGAACTAAAGTAAATAAAGAGAAAAATATACAAACTGATCACATTAAACCTGAAAAGCATAAACCTTCCTGCCGTGAGAGCCCACCAAAAATATTTGAAAAGGTAAGGGAGCTGGTAAAAAACGAGTCCTGCAGGTGAGACGGGGAACTGAAGCTATAGGTCCTTAATGGGGGATACAGGATATGGATGAGACGACAATAAATGCAGCAAAAAAAAGATTTGGTAACAGTAACAAGAAAAGCTTTGCTTTCGATGTGCTGACACTTACAGGCGGGACAACCCTTGCTCAAATTCTCACCATTCTATCAGTTCCTGTTTTAACCCGCTTATACCAGCCTGAAAATTTTGGAGTATGGGCCCTGTACAGTTCCATTACCAGTATTATCAGCGTTATAATATGCATGCGATACGAGTACGCCATAATGTTGCCTGAATCGGACGAGGACGCCATAAATCTCTTAGGAGTAAGTTTCCTTGCAATAGGGGTTGTAACCGGCTTGACCCTGGCAATAATATGGTTCTTTAGAGAGTCTATAATAAGTATTTTAAATTCTCCTCAAATAGGAAATTACCTCTGGCTTGTACCCCTATTTGTTCTTGTAAATGGAATATTTCTTGCCCTGAATGGCTGGAATTCAAGGACTAAACTTTTCAGGAGATTGTCATTTTCAAGAATATCGAGTTCTGTTTCGACCATTGCAACACAGATAATCATAGGAATATTTGACAAAAAGAGCCCAACTGGCCTTATAACCGGCAGTGTTACCGGGCAGTCTGTCGCAACATTTATACTTGCGGGGCAGATCTGGAGAGATGATAGAAGCCTCATCAGAAAAAGCCTCAACTGGAAGAAAATGTATGAAGTACTTAAAAGGTATCGTAAATTCCCGCTTGTAGATTCATTTTCCGCCCTTATGAATTCGATCTCCTGGCAACTTCCGGCTTTCCTTCTTGCAGCTTTTTTTTCTCCTGCAATCGTCGGTTTTTATTCCATTGGATTCAGACTTCTTCAGATGCCAATGAGTTTAATTGGCAGTTCGATTTCACAGGTATTTTTCCAGAGAGCATCAAGAGCCGCATCCAGCGGAAATCTTTCCGTACTTGCAGAAAATGTATTCAAAATTCTTGTAATAATAGGTATGTTTCCGATATTAGTCCTTACAATTGTGGGGAGTGATGTTTTTACCGTGGTTTTCGGAAAAGCCTGGGCAGAAGCAGGGATTTATACCCAGATCCTTGGGTTCTGGGCTTTTGTCTGGTTCATCTCATCTCCACTCACCGGAATATACCTTGTAGTTGAAGAGTATGATTTTGGTTTTCGTTACAATTTTATTAACCTGGCTACACGTTTTCTTTCGCTCATTATCGGCGGTTTTTTAGGAAGCGCACGCACAGCCCTTATTCTTTTTTCAATATCAGGAATTGTGGTATATGGCTACATGTGCCTGAAAATGATGTCTTATTCCGGAGTAAAGATTTCAAGGACCCTGAAAATCGTATTCTCAAATTTTATTCTTTTTATTCCTGCAGGAATTATTCTTGCTGTCCTGGAAATCCGAGAAACAAACCCGATTCTGATTGTTGCCTTTTCCGGCGTGCTTATCTGCTTCTATTACCTGTATATTTTGAAAACCGATACAAATGTGAAAAAAATAATTAGAGAATTCGACCTTGAGGGAAAATCACTGAAAATTTCAATCTTAGGGAAGGTTCCCAAATCCTGATAATGATGACAGTTGTGCCTTTTTTCCAGGATTAATCAATAACTCACGATTTTTAAGAGGTAAATACAAACTTTTTTAATTTAATTATTTGGTAGTTTCCAAGGTCTTTTCAAAGATAACTATGCTTTATTTTTTAGGCGATTTTTGCCATAATATGCAGTATTTAATATTTACAATGAGTATTATAAACTGTTAATTCACAATTGTGAATTAGCATTTGTAGAATAATAGAAGGCTACATAGTTGTAGACCAATTTCGCTCTACAACTCGAATATTTGAGATGCAGTTCAAGGGTATGAGGATTCAAAAAAATGAATCCAGGAGATATAAACAGAAAAATCAGGGAGGTGATATTTACCTTTGAAAAGATGTTCGAAGCCTCAATATTCCAAATTCAGTGACAAATACAAAATTAAGACGAACTAAAATCATATTGGGGAAAAATCATATTGGGGAGATGGTCCAAATGAGTTACAATAATATCTGGCTCAAATTAAACAACTCCAAGGATACGATGTTAGAGGCTTCTCATCAGCCTGGAAAAGGATATGCACTGATAGATATAAAAACCAAAAGCCAGTACCTTACGGAGTTGCGTTCATGAGAGTACTGCTCATCGACGATGATCCCTTGTTTTTGGAGCTATCAAAAACCTTCCTGGAAGTTTTCCACGATATAGCCTCTGATGCTGTGGATTCTGCCGGGGAAGCGCTCCAGAAGCTGGAAAAGGACTCCTATGATGTCGTAATTTCAGATTATGATATGCCTTTTATGAACGGAATTGCCTTCCTGAAGACTATCCGCAATAAAAATATAAAAACTCCTTTTATCCTGTTTACGGGAGCAGACAAAGATAAAATCATATGCCAGGCAATGGAAAACGGTGTAAGTTCTTATATCCAAAAAAATGGAGATCTAAGAGCCCTGTATTCTGAATTATCAACGCAAATATGGCAGATTATTAATAGCTATGCAAGTTATTAAAAAGTACTCAGTTGCAGGGTTCAAAATCTAATTTTTAATTGGTAATTCCAGACATTTCGTCTATAAAAAATATTTGCAAATTAAAAAAAGATAATAATTAAAAACAAAAAAATTATGGTCACGTGCCAGAAATAAGCATCGTGCTCAGTTCTTCTGCCAGAGTGACTGCACCTCTATATCCGGAATAGCCTTTTGAAAGTACTACCTGGTCATATAGCGGGAATGTAAGCGGGAACGTCGATATTCCGTATTTTTTACCTTCTATCTTATCGTTTGTGCTCCCGAAAACCACATTGGGTTTATTTTCCTTGATATTCTCCCAGATTTTGTAATTGTCAGACTCGAACAATACAGTCGGATCCAGGTCATAATCAAGCTTTGAAATGTTCTCTCTTATCGACTCTCTTAGATTCTCCTCTGGCTGGTCTGTGACGGCTATTAATCCAGGAGTCAGGCTAAGGTCATTTGCAAGAAACTTTGTTATCCCCACGGCATATCCGGAGTCTGCTATTACCGCAAATTCCTTGTTGGATAATGCGAAGACATGCGCCTCTGTGAACTTAAGGAGGTACTTCCAGAATGTATTTTCCTCCTCTTCAATGACCTTTTCCACCTTTTCAAGATCCAGATGCAATGCTCTTGCTACTTCTCTCAGAAAATTGCTGGTCTCGGAACCGATAGGTAGTGGATATACAAGGTAAGGCACACCGAACTTCTGCTTAAAGTGATCAGCCACGGCGATGCCGGTGTTTGGAGACAACACAATGTTCAGCTCCACCTTTGAAGCATTCTTTATTTTATCTACAGTGTCACCATTTCCGGATAAATTTACTTTAAGACCGATTTTTTGCAGCAGACGAACTATCTCGTTAATATTGCCCTGCCAGAAAGCATCCATTAGAGGCACAATGCCCAGGAGATTAACAACTCCCTTTGTTCTTTTTTTCGATCGGACCGTAAGCTGGTCAATCATCGATTTATAAGCGATATCGTATCCCCTATATGTATCACCTTTAAACCCTGAAGTTTCTGCGAATATCACAGGCTTATCGCTGCCTGAAAACTCATTAACGACTGCCCTTATGTCGTCGCCTATAAGTCCGACCGTACATCCTGATATTACGAAATAGATATCAGCATCGATGATCTCCAGTGTGGTTTTAATCTGTTCACGTAAGCGGTCTTCCCCTCCGAAAACCACCTGCTTTTCAAGTGTATTTGTAGAAGGCGTTGCGTAGCCGCACGCATAACCCTCATACTGATAACCATGTCCCAGATTGCCGGTAAATAGTGCCATTCCACATCCTGGGCCAGCATGTATAATTGGGGCTGCCCTATCCAGGGAATTCACCAGATCCAGAGCCCCGCCAAGAGCACAGGTCGTCCTTGGTGCATCTATGTAGCTCATTTGTTACCACCTATATATTTAAAGGGGCTTTGCGAATACCAGCTCTCGCGGTATGGTAGATTCACTCTTGCCGAAATCTTTCTAGCATAAGCCGGATTTCTTAAAGATCTTACAAGTTCCTTGCCAAAGCTTATCGCGCCTTCATACCCGACGTAGAGGGTACCCGGAAGCACCGGCGCAACCGGAATTCCCTGCCTGATACCAGTACTGCAGTACTCGATACCGCCCACCAGAACATCAGGTTTTTCTTTTGCCAAAAGGTTAACCCACTCAAAATGCTGAAAATTGCCTATCTGTAAAGTGAATTCTTTTTTGCTGCGGCGGTTGAGGTTTTCGAGGGGTTCGAGACCATATACATCGCTGTATTCCAGACCTGTACTGACAGCAGTCTCCATTCCAAACTCCTCTATCAGGCTCTGGATAGCCAGAGTCCGGGCTAAATTAAAGCCGACAAAAGCTCTTTTGTCTTCAAGTTTTGACCTTATTTCCCTGAGTATCGGTGCAGTTCTGGCTTCTTCTTCCTCGATCACCTTTTCGATCTCTTTTTCTTTGCCGAACAGTTTTGAAGTTTCCCGCAGCCACCAGTTAGTAAACTCAATTCCAACAGGCATTGGGGGCTCAACATAAGGTATACCATATTTCTTCTCCATGTTTATCAGGAAAAGATTGCTCATCAGGTTACAGAGGGTACTCGCACCTGTAACTTCGGACGCGCTTTTAATATTAGCCACGTCTGTAAATAAGGGGAAATACTGAACTTTTATTCCGGCTTTAGCCAGGAGGCGTTCGATTTCAAGTTCATTAACATGGGATATCGTAAGAGGATTAACTACAAGCAAAGTGTCTTTTTTCTTTTCCTTTGGAGGCTCTATGGCTCGCATAAGTGCTACAAGGAAAGTATCATATCCTGTGGCAACAGCTCCGGATCTGAACCCTTCGCACTGCATCGGTATGATTATTCCTTTAACCTGTGGCTGTACTCTATTAATGACAGCTTCGATATCGTCACCTATTATCCCGGCAGCGCAGGACGATATCACTGTGATGAGTTTCGGATGATATCTGTTTTCGGCTTCCAGGATAGCTTTCTCGAGCTCGTCTACTCCGCCATAAACAACTTCATGTTCCCCAAAATTAGTTGATATGGTTTTGACAGTATCTGATGACTGCCCTCGAATTGCTCTTTCCGTTTTATGGATGAGCAGCACTCCAGGTATCATGGATGAGCAGCCTACCGGAGAGTGTGCTATGACAACATTATCATTGATCATAGCCGCATTTAAAAGAGGCATCATTTCATCGCAAGCTGATGACTGTGAAAAGCTCCTGTCTCTATTCTTCAGGCAGCCTTTTCTCGAGCACTGCACCAGATCTTTTCCGCTCCCTCCAAATGCGCATACTGTACCGAGACGCTCTTCGCGAATTGGAACAACGAGTTCTGATTTACTTCTGATCATTTATTTTTCTCCTTAATTCCCGCTGGAGATCTCCGCTTCCTGTGCCAGATAGTTGAGCCTGCAGCCCGGAGAGATCTCATCTTTCTGTCCCAGCAAACTGTCAGACCACCTTTCAGCCCATTCCTTTAATTGTTCAGGCTCCAGAGGTGAAGGCACGTACTTTTTCCTGTTTTTGATAATGGTTTTTGCCAGTTTTCGATACACAGTAGCCTGTTCCGAATCCGGATCAGCCTCTATGACGGTCTTTCCCAACAGCTCGGCTCTGGTAACAGATAGTGATCTGGGAACGAACTGTGCTATTGTTGTCCCGGTATTATTGCTGAAGTCTTTCACAATGTCTTTCTGGATAGTTTGATTGATCGAATTGGCGATTATTCCGCTAAATAAGGCACCACCGCTCGCTGCGTACTTCTTGATTCCCTTGAAAAGATTATTAGCAGCATAGATGGCCATAAAATCAGACGATGAAACAGTATACACCTGCTCAGCAATCCCTTCACGGATAGGCATAGCGAAACCCCCACAGACCACGTCCCCCAGTACGTCATAGATTACAACATCTGGTTTATAGTCCTCAAAGACGTTCCGGGATGCGAGCAGTTCAATAGCAGTGATGATACCTCTTCCCGCGCACCCCACTCCGGGCTCAGGACCTCCTGCCTCAACACAGAGTATATCATTAAATCCGTTGTGAACTATCTCATCAATTTCCACTTTCCGGTTTGTGCGCAGTGTGTCGAGTATTGTTGGGATAAACGTTCCTCCGCGCAGAGTATTCGTGGAATCGCTTTTCGGGTCACACCCGATCTGCATGACATGATATCCCTGTTCGGAAAGGGCAGCACTGATATTTGATGCTGTGGTCGATTTACCAATACCGCCTTTCCCATAAATGGCAATATTTCTGGTCTTGGTCATATTATCACCCGGTTAATCAAGATATGCTATCGACCCATCAGGCAAGGACAGAGCATTACAGGACTTCTTGGATTCGGGAAGCTCATGAATATTATGGATACAGGGCAGCTGTTCTTACTGGTAAGGATCGATACGCTTTTACCAGATATTGTAAAGCGTGAATTGTTAAATATGGTCGGAAATGAGCAAAAACGACCATATTATTCAGATAATTCAAAAAAACAGGCAATAATTGCTTGAATAATACTGATTTCCAACACTGTAAAACATAAGTCTCAATTCCTTAACTAACCTTTATAATAAAACTTTTATTGAGGATTATTTTACCTTAATCTGCACTTATATATACTGCAATAACAATACGCCGGAAAAAGAGTTTTACCGGGCAGCCCGGGGAGAAAATATTGTTTTCTATGGCAACAAGCCTTAAAATCCGGATTATCGCTTTCATAACGGCATGTATTTTGATTTTCGGAATAGGAGTGGGATATGCATTCCTGCACTCAGATGGAACATCTAAAAGCCTGCCTATATTGAATATGGCAGGACAGGAGATTACTATTAGTGAGTACAGGGATGCTGCAGACCCTGACTTTAATACGCTTATCATGTTTCTGTCGGAAGACGCTACAGAGGATAAGGACTATGTGTACCCTGTTTATACATGCGGGGATTTTGCTTCACGTCTCCATGACAGCGCTGAAAAACGCGGCATAAGGTGTGGTATTGTCGGGGTAAAGTTCAAAACAGCTTATGAAGAGAACAGATCGGAAATATTAAACAATGGTTCCCATTATCTGCCTGCATACTCCAGCTATGATGCTTGCAGAGGGCATGCTTTCAATGCCTTTAACACGACTGATCGGGGGATAGTTTATGTGGATTCTACAGGCATCACAGTTGAAGAAAAAGAGATGGGAAATAAACCCTATGATATGATAGTCTATGCCAGAGAAGGTGAGGAACTTGGGGAGATACGAGTCGACCAGGTGGAAAGTCTCGATTACTCTTATTATAAGCTTAAGGAAGGACAATACCTGAGATACCGCAGTACTGTTGAAAAATATAATTACGCTGCCGAGATCTTAAACCGGGAGATTAGGGAAAATAATATCAGTGCCAGCACTGCGATAAATAAAAAAAGAGAACTTGAAGCTATGAGGTTAAATCTGGAACAACGCGAAGAATATAAATGGATCATTGTAGGACAATTGGGCGTTATCGACCATCTTCAGGTATTCTGGTAGTGTTAGTAATTATCTTTTCTCGGTCGTGTCGTGAGTTATTGAGCAATTCCGAAAAAGCAAATATATCCCCTTACATGTAGGGAAATGCAGAGAGACTCTTCTGCTTATTTTTTTTCAATAACTCACACCCACTACCCTTTCCTAAGTTTCATTCTGTGGTCTCGGAACTTATGTACTTTTCTGGATTCGCGTTGAATTTCTCCTTACAGGAAAGAGCGCAGAAATAATACGTTGTTCCTTTATACTCACTCTTGAATTCTGCTGTTCTTTTATCGATTGTCATCCCGCAAATTACATCTACTACACTTGATGATGCAGAATCCGTATTATTAGTTGTTTCTGGCGTTACTTGTTCAGAAGCTTCCTCAGTTTCATTTTCTGTGGCTACAGTTGATGCCGTAGAATCCGTACTGTTTGTAGCCACTGCTGTTGCTTGTTCTGAAGCTTCCTGAGTTTTATTTTCTGTAGTATTGGAACTGTTTTCTGTTGTCTCGGAATTTTCCTGAGTCTCATTTTCTGTAGTCTCGGAACCTATGTATTTCTGAGGATTTGCATCGAATTCATTCTTACAGGAAAGAGCACAGAAATAGTACGTTGTTCCCTTATACTCACTTGTGAATTTTGCTGTTCTTTTATCGATTTTCATTTTGCAGACTACATCTACTACACTTGATGACGTAGAATCCATATCATTAGTTGTTGCTGACGTTACCTGTTCTGAAGTTTCTGCAGTTTCATTTTCTGTGGTCTTGCAATTTTTCTGAGTCTCATCTTCTGTTGTCACGGAATTATTTTCTGTTTTTTCGGAACCTAAGTACTTCTCTGGATTTGCATCGAATTCCTTCTTACAGGAAAGAGCACAGAAATAGTACGTTGTTCCCTTATACTCACTTGTGAATTCTGCTGTTCTTTTATCGATTTTCATTTTGTAAACTACATCTACTACAGTTGATGATGTAGAATTTGTACTTTTTGTAGCTAATGATGTTTCTTGTTCAGAAGCTTCCTGAGTTTTATTTTCGGTGATCTCTGAATTATTTTCTGTTGTCTCGGAACTTATGTATTTCTCCGGATTCGCATCGAATTTTTCTTTACAGGAAAGAGCGCAGAAATAATACGTAGTTCCTTTGTACTCACTTGTGAATTCTGCTGTTCCTTTATCGATTGTCATCCCGCAAATTACATCTACTACACTTGATGGCGTAGAATCCGCATTGTTTGCAGCTACTGATGTTACCTGTTCTGAAGCTTCAGGAGTTTCATCTTCTGTTGTCTCGGAACTTATGTATTTCTCCGGATTCGCATCGAATTCCTCCTTACAGGAAAGAGCGCAGAAATAATACGTAGTTCCTTTGTACTCACTTGTGAATTCTGCTGTTCTTTTATCGATTTTCATTTTGCAAACTACGTCTAGCACAGTTGATGACGTTAAATTCGTATTCTCCTTTGCTAAAGGCGTTACTGAAGGTGCAGATTTCGCTACAGATGTTGTAGGTAATGCCGCAGTTGTTACTTGCTCTGAAGCCTTCTGGGTTTCATTTCCTGCAACCTCTGCCTTTTCGAAACAACCGGCTGCGGAGACAACAGCAACAACGGCAAGAAGGATTGCCATGATTTTTAGAATCTTCATAAATAAAACCTTAAAGTTCTCTTCTGGTTACATTCATTAATATAAAATTACGAGATATACTCAAAATCTAACCGGAATCAAAGAGATCTGCAGTCCATTGACTATCCTTCCCAATATCTCAACATTCATTTATTGTTTTGAACCATTGATGAAAAACCTGCACGGTGAGAAAAAAAGAGAAGCAGAGTGCAAGTATGTGGATTTTCTGGATAAACATTGGCTTATTATTGATGGGTCACCAAATTTTCAAAGGAAAAAAGGCATGCTCTCAAAGACCTTTGATCTCCAAGAGCCTTAAGTTTTTTCAGTTATCCTCTGGTACAAATATAGAATATGAAAAAACTATTTCTCCTTTATTTCACCTTCAGGACCGCAGAAATTTATGTGATTTCCGGATTCTCGTCAATTCCTTAGGAATTTATGTAATTCTCAGGATTTGCGTCGAATTTCTCCATACAGGAAGCAGAGCAGAAATAATACGTTGTCCCATCATACACACTTGTGTATTTTGCTGTACTTTTATTGACTGTCATATGGCAAACTGGATCTGCTGCAGTTGATGTATCTGGAGTTGTAGCAGTGTAACTTGCTGATTCATCGATTGCTGTATTCCCTGCAGCGTCCGAAGCAGTAACGGAAATTGTATGAGTTCCTTCCTCTGCAACAATATTTCCTTCCCAGATATTTCCACCTGTATTCACCAGGGAAATTCCAGAGGCTGTAACTGAACTAATTCCAACATTGTCAGTTACATCAACAGTTACAGTGATTAAATCGCCAGTTTCAGGTGCAGTACTGCTTAAACTGACTGAGTTAATTACAGGAGCTTCCTTATCAGGAGTCGATGCTGCGTAAACGGTTATATAATTATGTTTCCTTATTTTATCGGTACCTCCAGCATTCTTAACCGTCAGGCTAACAGTGTATTTTCCAGCTTTCTTGTATGTATGTTCAGGGTTCTGATCTGTTGAGGATTTTCCGTCTCCGAAATTCCATTTCCATGAAGTTGATGTTGATATTCCTGTACTCTCGTCAGTAAACTGAACTTTCAGTGTAGCATCTCCTGATGTAGTAGATGCTGAAAAAGCGGCTACAGGGGCTTCAATGGAATTTACTTTTGTGTAATCTTTTGCGGGGGCTGCAAGTGCAGTTGCCGATAATAATATTATGCTGATTAATACAAAGGACATTTTTTGTTTTAGATTCATATAATCTCCTTCATTTGTAGTTTTTTTGATTCAGCATTCAGAAGGTATATTGTAAGTAATTCAGAGGATTTTTTAGAGAATTTCTGGAGGATTTCAAGGACAAAAACATCTTGAAGTGCTTTCCGTACTCCTATATCCAGGAAATTCTCTAGGATACGAAATCGTATCCACCGAAGAGAATTTGATGGCCAGAAGAGAAATCCATCATTTGAAACGATTCTTACCAGACATCCTGAAATTTTTTTATCATATATAGCTCGGCTTGATCTGTCCCGGTTTCAGGGTGCCTTCTGCCACAAGCTAATCTACCCAGACTATCAATTGCCTGAGTACATCTAATCATGGATAGGCGCCGGTAATATATGAAAATAGATTTGCCAGCAATTATGGTCTCAATTATTTGTCTTTTTGATTAATTGAGGCAAATTCCATTTAATCAGTTTTTTAATGCTTTAGCTCAAGCCTTTTTTACAAAAACAGCTCAATTATGAAATTTAGGCTTTGTAGAAATTCTAGATTATCTGGATATTATAAAAAAGGGTTTAAATAAAGTGCAATTTCCATTTTCCACCACAAAAACGTGGGAACACATAAATCCCTAAGTATTTGTAACGAAATAACTTAGGCAATGAATTATTTAGTTGAAATTAAATCAGCCTTCTTGCTCGCGAAAGTCATTTGACACATTCTTAAATATTGCCTAAGTTATTTCACCATAGATCCTAAGGCTATTAATCTAAAAAAAGAAACCTTAAGTATCGAGAGGTACTGACCGCCTGTATGTGCAAATACTCTTGCTTTCTGCTTTATATAACCCGGTGATTATCAGGAGACTTCCTACAAGTGTATACGCTGTAAAAGATTCTCCAAGCAGTACAGCCCCAAGAAAAACACCTGAAAGTGGCGTAATATAAATTGTCATGGCTACTGTTGAAGCCGATAATTTATCCAGGCTGAAGTTATACACCAGAAAGGCGATCAAGGAACAGCATATTGTCAGAAATCCCAGAGATTCCCAGGTAAGCGGTGTAAATTCAAACATGGAAGTATGCGGAGACATCAGATAGAAAGGCAGGAACTCTATAGATGCAAACAGAAAAACATAGCTCAACACTGTAAGGGCGGAATATTTTTCGCTGATCTTCTTACCCATGACGGTGTATAATGCCCAAAAAAAAGCCGATGTCAGAGCAATAATATCACCTTTCAACTGCGCGGATAGCTCAAATCTGCCGTTTGTAGTTATCAGTGCCAGTCCTGCAAATGCAATGGCAACACCGATTATTTTGTCCTTTGAAAGCTTTTCTCCTATGATCATAAGGGATAGTAACATCACTGCGAAAGTGGACAGACTGGATATCATAGTGAAATTGGTGACTGTCGTATGTTCCAGCGACCACGCTTGAAGGAAAAGTGCTGCTGAGATACCTATCGTAGCAAGAAATGCCATATATGGCACATCTTTTAAATCAATAGAAAGCCCCTGTTTACCCTTCAATAATAAAGTTACTGCGATTATCATAGGTGTTGACAGGACGAACCTGAGCGTTCAATATCCAGGGTGTCCAGCTGAGCATATGCTCCCTTTACAGCAACACCGGAAGCTCCCCAGAAGATATTTATGATTATCAGGCCGGCAATGAGCCATGAAAGGCTCCTGCCCTTAACATTCATCTGTTTTTCAAACATAATATCAAAAAAATAATTGATGGCCGGAAGAGAAGAGCCATCATTTGAAACGATTCTTACCAGGAATCCTGGAACTCTTTTGTATACAGGTCACCTGGATTGATCTGTCCTGGCTGAAGTGTGCCGTCGGCCACAAGCTGGTCTATCCAGACCTGCAACTGTGTTTCATTAACAGCACCGCTACTGCTGTAATAGTGTGCAGCTGCTTCGTCCAGACCTATCGCTTTTGCAGTTATAATGGCAGCTTCATCGCGATTATCGTTGGACCAGACTTCTGTGGTCTTATAACCTTTAATGAACTTTCTGACCGTGTCCGGATGCTCCTTGATGAAATCTTCGGTAAAGCAAAGCAGAGTGTTACCTCCTGCGCTGCCGAAAGCTTCCTGACTTGTGGTCAAAACCCTGACACCACCGTGTTTTTCCGCCGCAAAGTAGAACGGAGGATGCAGCACCGCAACATCAATCAGACCCTGCCTCAATGCCTGTTCCTGCTGCGGGTCGGGTATCACGACATATTCAAAGTCATCTTTAGAGAGCCCATTGTCCTTGAACCACTTATTGTTCTGTGTATCAGCGCAAATACCCAGTGCCGTTACGGCTATCTTGGGCTTATGGCCCAGTTTTTCCTCTGTCAGGTCCGAAATATTCTTGATACTGCTGTTTTCCATAACCAGCCAGTGCATGTGGGTCTTGCTCAGGTTGCCATCAGTCGGCTCATCCCCACTCTGGGCAACTGCAATCACAGGTACTCCGGCAAGCCTCAGGTTTATCAGATCCTGCGGGTCGGCGTCAAGTACATCTATCTGCCCGCTTACGAAGGCATTGTTTCTCTGGGTAGATGCAATCTCACCTACGTCAACAAATTTCACACCGGATTCGTTGAAGAAACCTTTCTGTACACCTACGACCCACGGCGTTATGGTACAATCCTTATTGACACTGGCCTTTAACTTATATTCCTCATTGTCCGCCTGTTTATTTCCGCTATTTAAAAATATGAAACCTGCAGCCACAATAATGATTATTGCCAGGACGGCAACTGCCGCTAATACCGGCTTATTTTTCGGTTTTTTATGATTAACATCACCCATTGTATATCTCCAGAAGTTTTTAAGATATTGATCACTACTATCATCAAGATTAGATTACAATAGACTCCTTCCACTTCACTGAGCGTTTTTCCAGCTCCAGCATAACATAGTTTATAACGATACCAAGCAGAGCGACCGTGACAATGCCGGCATACATCTTTGGGATCTGGAATGTGCCCTGTGCCTTGATTATCATGAATCCAAGCCCGGAATGTGCCCCTATCATTTCCGAGCCAATGAGCATGAAAAATGCGAATCCGGCACCCATACGTATGCCTGTGAAAACTGTCGGCAACGATGCCGGAAGCAGTACCTTCCAGAACATTTCAAGTTTACTCAGCCCTGCTGTCCTTGCCATTTTTATTAATACCGGGTCAACATTCTTAATGCCGGTAACAGTGTTGAAAAGTATTGGCCACTGGCATACCCAGTAGATGATGGCTATTTTGGATATCTCGCCAATGCCCAGAAGTGCCATAAAGACCGGGAACAGTGTAAATGGATTAGCCTGGCCAAGAACCTGCAGTAACGGATTGACCGATGTTTCGAATTCCTTAAACCATCCCCCAAGAAGAAATCCCAGCGGCAATGCTACCAGGAGAGCTAACCCGAAACCTATAAACACCCTGCTCAAACTGGATAATGTATGTGTTATTAACTCTCCTGACAGCGTCAGGTCTACCATTGAGGAGAAAATTACTGACGGTGGAGATATAAACAATATATTTACCAATCCAATCCTGGGAGCTATTTCCCATATAAGCAGGAATATGATGATAGCTATCGATCGCTGAAAATATGACTTAAAGAGGTCGACAATATCGAAGGCTGAAGATCTGTGGGTAGTCTCTGAACTGGCATTGCTTTCCATTGGATCACTCTGACCTTGTGTCTAAAGGTATCGACAGGACAGGGGCTTTTTTAATGCTTCTTGAATCTGCAGGAGTGCAGTCCTCAATCGAGCTTTTGCTGTATTTCTGTGCCTTGACCACTTCTTCCTTTAAAAGCTCCCATAGTTTATGTCTGGTCTCTATGAATTCACGGGTTATCCTTACATCATTCGATAACCGGCTTTTTCGAGGAATTGGAATATCAATAATAGTTTTAATGACCCCGGGCCTGGCAGTCATGACCGCAACCCTGTCAGCAAGAAATACTGCTTCGTCGATACTGTGAGTTATGAAAAGTACGGTCTTTTGAGTCTGGTCCCTTATCTTTAAAAGATCTATTTGCATGACCTCCCTGGTCTGGGCATCGAGGGCTGCGAACGGCTCGTCCATCAAAAGTATTTCTGGATTTATGGCGAGAGCCCTGGCAATTGCGACCCTCTGTTTCATGCCTCCGCTCAGTTCATACGGAAATCTGTCCTCAAAACCTGTTAACCCGACTAGAGAGAGGTATTTTCTTGCTATTTCTTCCCTGGAGTTTTTTTCGACCTTTTTTGCCTCAAGCAGAAAAGAAACATTATTCAGGGCGGTTCTCCAGGGAAAGAGTGCAGGTTGTTGAAAAACAATAGCTCTGTCAAGGCCAGGACCTTCAACCGGCTTACCGTCAATCAGTATTTCCCCTTCATCAGGTTCTGTGAGCCCGCCGATAAGGTCAAGAAAGGTGGATTTCCCACATCCGCTCGGTCCGAGAATAACAAAGAACTCTCCAGCTTGAATGTTAAGATTCACACCGTCCAGCGCATAAAACTTTGGTGCGGAAGCATCTCCTTTATTGGATGTTTTTGCATTCCGGATTTTGAATGTTTTTTTAACATTTATTGCTTCAATATTATTCATTATATCAACTACCGACGTGTCTTTGATCAGGGATTAAGTGTCGGTAATATATGAGAATAGATTTCTGAGCAATAATGGTCTCAATCGTTTGTTTTTCAGGTGAATTGAGGCAAAGTCAATCTAAACAAATTTGTACTGTGTTTAAAATCCAGATTTGATTTTGTTTCAAAAACAATTATTATAAAATCCAAATTTTTGTTTAAATCGTTGAAAATAAGTATTTATATTCACAATGCGAGTAGCAAAAAATTCAAGCTAATTTTATTTGCTTTTCCGTCGAAAAACACTCCTTTTCTTAAAAAACATATCGACAACAATTAAAACATATTGACATCAATTAAATCATCAGAAAAAAAAGGAGGTGAAGTTTAATGAGCTTAATTAACAACAATAGGAGAATAATGATCCGGTGGGACGTGAAACCCGGGAATGGACCGATGTGCGATGCTTTAACCCTCTTATCATGTTTATACCTGCTTTAATTCACTTTTCCTTCTGTTTTATATCTCTTTTGTTAGACAATTAATAATAACACTTGCTAATACTTGAATCTATTTTTTGAAGTAAAATCTGCCTGAATAAATTTTCTTTGCTTGTTTATAATCCACAAAATAATGAGATTTTATGGAAATTACATTCTACGTCTCCTGCCTCGAAAAAACTACTAACGTGTAGAATACCTCGAGACAAGAATATTCGTTGTAGTACCCCTTCAATGCTGCTCTTTTCCATTTTTACCGGTTTTTGTCCCTGGAATCTCAGAGCAACGACGGATTGAGCATGCCAAAGATCATCGCGATATGGGCGACTACAAGGAACCCGATAAGTAACAGGAAGTGCAGTTTCATCTTTGAATCCTGTTCCTTATTCTTCGCGATCACGCCCAGTTCAAGGAGTGCGATTCCGAAGAGAAAAACTACCCCACTCAGATAGGACCCTACAGCAAGAATGTCGCTGTAACCTCTCCATATGATATTCGGCACAACCGTCGTCATGAGGTATGTAAAGATGCCGAGGAAATAAAATCCTAAAGCAATGCCAACGATTTTGTTGAACTGGCGGAGGGGGCCGTCATGAAGACGTCCGAAAGTCACGAAGAATTCCGTTGCCGTCAGCGTCTCGGCAAGGATCACTGGAATTGCCATAAATATTAGCAAATTCCATGGCTGATTGGTCGCGAGCAGTTCCATATAATGGGTCATGTTCATGTTCATGGCAGTTGTTGCTGCCTGAGTAACCATTTCCTGCATTTTTATATCTCCACCGGAGATTATTGTTCTTTACTCCGGTTACAAGAGAAATAATTTTGCAGTTTAAACGTGTTCTCACCAATCTATCTATTAATGGATAATCCGGTAATGAGAAATGATGAAGTATTTCTACATTGAAAGAATATTTGCATATTTCGCGCTCAGAAAATTTTCCCTCGCAGGTCATTGCCTATAAGCTAATTGATATATACTTAATTTTCAGAGTACTAACCTATGGCCTGTATCAGGAAGACTGCATGTGCTGGTATAGTACTTGTTCTTACAATTGCGGCATCACCATTTTATGTCCTTGCAGTACCAGCGGGTTCGTCTATGTTTTCGATGCATACCGGTCCTGAACGCTGTGAAGCCGGGATGAATTGTATAGTTAACTGCCCGATGCTGGCTCAGGTAAACACCAGATCCACAAAGGAATCCTTTCCACGGTCATCTTCAGGTCAATCTTCTCCATGCCCATGCAGTAATGCCTCCCAACCGCAAGCGCAAAAAATTAGTATTCAGGGAATGATCGGACTGAATGGCAGGGTCTCAGGCATCCGGAAGATCTATCCGAAGAACGTGCTCGATCACCCGCAGCGAAAGGCAGTGTATGATCTCATCATGGCAAACCCGGGTATTGATCTGGGGAAGATTGGAAAGGCTCTTGACCTGAACCGGGAAACACTTCGATACCACATTGACTTACTTGTATCGTCAAATAAAATCGTCGTGATGAAGGATCATGGTATCATAAGGTATTATGAAAACCACGGAAGATACGGTATCCTTCAAAGGCGTGTTCTGGCACATCTCTGGAACCCGACAGCTGAACAAATTCTTTTAACAGTTCTCTCGAACCCGGGAATCACACAGGGGGATATTGCCAGAAGGCTTGAGGTGACATCCCCAACAGTTCACTGGTATATGCAAAGGTTCACTACCGATGGAATCGTCACATCCCGGCGTATGGGTCGGCTCACCAGTTACTTCGTTAATCTGGAAGCCCTGTATATATTAACTGATCCCCCCAACATCCGACAAAACTTTCAATCTGAAGCTTATGCTTAATGATCCTTTTTGATTAGTTTTCAACTCCCTCGTTTTACAACTATCCAAAACCTGTAAAGCATAAGCCTAAGCCCATTCCTTAGAAATCGGCTTACCAGTAAGTATCAAGCACTCTATCATAAATGTCTTCTATTGCTCTGAGTCCGCCTGTATATCCTGCATATCCGCAATTAAGCACAAGCCTGTAAAATACCGGCACGCTGATAATAAGCAGATCAGCTCCTGTTTCTTTTGCAATGTCCCTTTCCCAGCCGCTGCCAAGAATCAATGCCCTGTTTTTATGGTCATCCTTTCTGATTTCCTCATGGATTTTTCCGCCGTCAATAATAAACTCAACCTCTGCAGACCTGAATTCGGAGATCTCAGCAAAATGTTTTCTGATTGATCCGCGGAACTCCTCCGGAGTATTATCGACGATAAACTGCTTTGCCGGTAGAATTCCCAGCTCATTCAAAAGAAACTTTGAAAAGCCCATAGCATAGGTCGCGTCCAGTAAAGTATAGAATCTTCTGGGAATCCCATATCTGAATTCAAGCATGAAATTCGCAGTTCTTTCAATATGTGAGTAGAACTTTTCTTCTTCCTTTTCAATAAATCCCTCAACCCAGGTTCTTTCAAGGGATGCATTCACCCACCTGGCGCAGGAATTTTGAAGTTTCATTGCCCCCTATAGGAAGGTAAGGAAAATGCAGATATGGCGTACCGTATTTATTTTTAAGATGTTCAGCAATACCAAGCCCTGCCCATGCGCTGATAACCAGGTTGAATTCTGCTTCAGGTATCGTTTTCCATTCTTCGATACCCCCGGAATCCTGCCCGAAGAGGATATTGACTTCAAGCCCTATCCCTTCCAGAATTCTCTTCAATTCCTGAAGGTTACCATTCCAGTAAGGATCCTGATACGGAATAACTGAAAAGACATTGACAAGCCCTTTTTTAGTAGTTCTTTTGCTTCCGAACTTATCGACATACTGGTCAATAATTGCATTAACAACTTTTTCATGGCTAACATAATTGTTGCTTTTAAAGCCGCCGGTTTCAGTAAATACAATTGGCCTGCCCAGATTCTGATAATCTGCTGTAACCCTGCCTACATCATCTCCGACTATATCTGACGTGCAGCCTGTAAGTACAACATAAAGATCAGCATCTATAACTCTGAAGGAACCTTCAATTACTTCCTTTAAACGGTGTTCTCCGCCGTAGACAATTTCAGATTCACCGACATTTGTACACGGTATTGTATTCCCACCTGCATACCCTTCACCTTGCCCAATGAGACTGTTAATCTTGCTGCTGCACCCCGGTCCTGCGTGAAGGATGGGTACAGCTCTTTTTATTGCCACTACTGATTGCTGTGCACCAAGGGCACAGGAATATCTCGGCTGTTCAATAAAACTCGACACGTTCGTTAACTCCAAGGAAGGAAAATGGATCCTGTTCAAGCCACCATTTTGTGTATGGCATTGTACTGTGTTTCGCAAGATTCGTAACAAATTCTCTATTATCAAGAGTTTCCAGTATTCTTTCGGCGTAGTTCAGAATACCCTGATAGCCAAAGCTGAACTGCTCATCACCCACAAGCAGAGTAGGAATCCCGAATTTTGCCCCCCATAAAGTAATCCCTCCATGTCTGGCAATCATAATATCCGGCTTTACCCTGTTCAGAATATTGACCAGTTCATATGCCTGCTTGCTGCATACACTATAATTTTCCACATCTCCATATGTATCAACACTATGGGCCAGAACATCCGAAGTAACATCTCCATTGTCATAGACAGGGTCATGATGAAAAATGGCCGCTCCCCGGACTTCAAGTCCCAGATCCTTAAGCAGTGAAATCAATGCATGACCGTGAGCAGCCCCTGCAGTAATATAAGCTGTTTTACCTTTTAGCTTTGAACGATATTTTTCTATTTGCGGCAGTACTTTTTCATGTTCCTGTTTTATTATATTTTCAATTTCTGCTTCTCTGTCCAGAACTCTGCCAAGTTCTCTCATCCAGTTATCAGTTCCTGCAAGTCCATATGCAGGAGGTGATTTTATTTCCGGCACACCGTAAATCTGTTCAAGTGCAGCACCAAGATATGTTCCCAGGGTTGGGCAGACCTCAATAGTAGCAGCTGCTTCCGAAATACGCTCGAGCTGGGAAACTGTAGAAAAAGGAACTATATATTCAGCTTCATAGCCCAGCTTTTCAAGCAGTTCATCAAAAACATGGCTGCCCCAGAAATTAATGATATTTACTTTGTTGCTTTTTTTCTGAGGGGGTTTCACTATTTTCCTGACTATGGAATGATAAGCAGAATCAAACCCGGTTGTCCATATCTTTGACCTGAACCCTTCGCAGAAGCATGCAACTACCGGTATTCCAAGCTCCTGAGATAAATGGTTTGCAACTGCTTCAACATCATCGCCTATTATTCCAGAAGCACATGATGTTGTTATGAAAATCGCTTCTGTTCTTATCCTGCAAAAAACCTCCCGGATTGTCTCCTCAAGTTTTTGTGTTGCACCAAAAATTGTGTCTTTTTCTTCAATATTTGTATTAAAATATCTCCCCATTGCAGGCGGCAGATTTCTTTCCATCTGCCCAACGCGGTAAACGAAATTAAAAGTAAAAAAATCTCCGGAACAGCCAACAGGTGCGTGATTAATGACTGCTGCGTCAGTTATCATTGAGAGTTGGCAAAAAGCATTAAGAGAACTGCAACCCATGCATTGGCTAAAGCTTCTTACACTATCCTTCAGTTTTCCTGAACGGGAGCATTGTACCAGTTTGCAAGCAGTTCCTTCAAATCCGGTAATTGAGCCAAGCCGGACTTCACGTATAACTACCTTCGGTTCTTTAAGATTTACTTTACTCATTCAAAGACTCCTGAATACCTGAAACAAAAAGCTGTGATGTGTCGGAAATTTGAAGGAAAAGAAAGGAGTGAGACAGGCCTATTTAAACTTCAGCTTTTTCTAAAAGACAGTCTTTTGCCTTGAGATATCCCAGGCAAATGCAGTCTCAAGCTTTTTTACTCCACGTGACCTGTGCCAGACTTCATCTAATGTTGAGTCTATACTTCCAATCCATTCTAATTCATTCGAATCAGCAATAAATTACCGATTGATATTCATGACCATCGATAAATTTAGTTGCAAAGTGAATATCTGAATCTACTCCAAATTTTCATATCTACCGATATGTATTACAATCAGGGATTGGCGTCGGTAATATATGAACATAGATAAATCAGCATTTATTGTCTCGATCAGCATTTTTTCGGAAAAATTGAGGCAAAATTTGCTTTTACCGGAAAAATTACCAGGAATTTTTGAACTGGTCTGTGTACAGGTCCGATACACTGTATTCTTTAGGAGTAATGAGGCCCTGCATTTCAATTTCATCGAGCCAAATCTGCAACTGAGTCTCATTAATGTCTCCTTTATCGCTATAATAATGAGACACAGCCCCCCCTTCACAGAGTCCAAGCCTTTCAGCAGTGATATTTCCGGCTTCTTTACGATTATCGTTGCACCAGCGCTCTGATTCTTTATATCCTTTAATGAACTTCTCTACTGTTTCAGGATGCGTCTCTATAAAATCCTCCCTGCATATAAGAAGGGTCATTCCTCCTGCCTCACCAAGAGCATCAGAGCTGCTTGCCAGTGACCTTGCATTTAAACGAAGTCGAGCACACCCGTGATACGCAGTCTGCAGTACTGCGATATCTATAATGCCTTCTCTAAGGGCTTGCTGCTGGTTCTGTTCAGGTATTACAATATATTCTACTTTGCTTACGGGTATCCCGTATTTTCGTAAAAGTGCGTTAGTTTGCAGGTCAGAACTGCACCCGAGAGCCCCAATTCCGATCTTTATGGTTCGGTTACTATTTTTAATAGATTCAAATGACGTAAGATCGCTGTCCCTGCGTACATCCCAGTACAGGTATTCTTTGTTTTTGTTTCCATCCTCAGGAGAGATTCCACTCTGAGCCACAGCTTTTACTTTTACACCCGACTTGAGCAAATTGACAAGCGTTAAAGGGTCAGCATCAAGGACATCGATCTGTCCTAATGCAAGAGCATAAGACCTCTGGGTAGCTATGGTCTGACCAACGTCAATATAATCAAGACCCTCTTTCTCGAAAAAACCCTGCTGGCTTCCGACAAACCATGGAGTACCTGTACAATCGTTTGTCACGCTGGCTTTTAATGTATATTTGTTTTCCTCACCAATTTGACCGAATGCATAAATTCCACAGACAATAACGCTCATAAAAATAATAGCTGCAATTCCTGAATAAGTCCACTTAGAAAACTTTTTTTTTGTCATTCTTATTAGTCCAACCCTTTGGTAAATATGCCAAAATTCCTGATGCGGTCCATGACAGATATGTTAACTTTTACATTCTCGTCCACTGTGCTATTGGTAAAATGGATGATCTCGATTCTTGAACTATTGTTATACCAAATGTCTCCAGGATTGAGAACCAGAGACTCACCGTTGTAATCCAGGTATACTGTACCTTTCCTGTCAACTCTTTTTATGGTTATATTGTCTTTTTTGTACGGTAGTTCATATGCTCCGTAAAGGTACATTTCTCCCCCGTGGCAGCCCTCTTTTCCAATTCCTTTTCCATTACCTAACATGACCCTAAGGCTCTTATTGAGAGGTGGAAACCAGGTCGCTTTCAGGAGGTTCTGGCTGGTGGTGGAATTGTACGTAGGATAACCCATGTACACGTACGCGTTGACTTCAGGATCATCTGCCAAAAAGCCCTGGGTTTCGACATAATGCTCCACAAAAACATATTCATTTGAGCGATTTTTTGAATTCAAAATCGAATAACATCCTGCTATCAGGACGACTACGCCGATTATGACCAGAGCAGCCATGAGTACCTTTTTTTCCATAGGATCCTATCCAATGAACTAATGATTTACATCATTCAGGCGCTGGAATTTTCACCATTCTCTTCACTCATATCCATTTCACTGCTTTCATCAGGATTTGTTGAGGAGACCTCTATCTTTACTGGTAAGGTCACCCAATGGCATTGCATGCCATCTACATAAACGAGATGAACCGGATTATCCTTGAGATCTGCAGTTAAAGCTTTTCCGTCCTCTATAAAAGCCAGGATCGTATCATTTGCCTGGTCCCTTGTATATACTACGTTATATCCGTCAGGCGAGTATACTTTAAAATAAGCTTCTGCGGCTGGATCTTCTCCTTTTTCAAGGATTTTGTTCCATTCTATGCCGATGAAATCGCTGGCTGTTTTATTGCCCGTACTGTCATAATATGTCACATTTGACCTCTTTACAAAATCCATCGCTTTCAGGTCGGAATATGTCAGTGTTGTGTTCCCTTTCGTGCCGCCGGATATATCTATAGTATAGTTCTGGTTTTCAGGAAGCTCTGACTTCAGGTCTTCTTCTAATGTTGTATCTGCTGCGTTTTTAGAAAGATCCGACTCAGAGTCTTCTTTTTCTGCTGTATCTGATACATTTTCAGGGAGTTCTGACTTCAGGTTCAATTTTATATCTTCCGTATTTTCGGAAAGATCTACCTTAGTTTCTTCCTCTTCTGCTGTATCTGATGTGCACCCGGATATTAACAGAGATGCTGATATCGACGCTATAAGTAAAATAGTTAAGATTACTTTCTTTTCCATACTGTTTCACCTATAAAAAAGACATATAAAATCAGATAAGCTATAGTATTGAGGCAAAAATTGCTTGATTTGTGCTCTTTACGGATTTAAAAGATCAAATGATCTTTTATGTAATAAATTAACAAACAATGTTCTTATTTTACAGAATTGAGGTGCTTATTTTCATAAGCAGCATTTTCCCGATCAACCGAAAGTAACCATTTAAAAAACACAATAATTTGCCAGCTTAGCTCTGATTAGACCATTATGATGAATTATAATAAAAACTGAATATGTCTCATATATGGATTTGCGAGCAGATATTAGAGTTATTATTAGAATTAATATTTTTATAGTAAATGAACTTCATAACCTTATTTTCAGGCACATTTTGCCCAAAAAAGTAGATTTTAGTATTAATTATGAGTGTAGTATATTATAAGTCACAATTGTGATTTGTGGTGCCAGAGTGACGGAAAGACTATGCTCTGGACCGCAGATCCATCCATTCCGGCCCGATTCCGGGTCTTAGCTTGGAGGGAATATCATGGATATAAAAGCACAGATATGTTTCAAAATAATTAACAAAATGTAAAAGAAGGGGAAGTAAATGGCAAGAGTTATGATCGTAGATGATGCTGAATTTATGCGAATGGTGATCAAGGAAACTCTTATGAAGCACGGACATGAAGTCGTTGCTGAAATGGCTGAAGGGGAAGAAGCAGTTCAAAAATACCTGGAAACAAAACCTGACTTTGTTTTAATGGACATAATTACACCGGCTATAGACGTAATTACATCAGACATAGATGAGGAAAAAGAATTGAAAAAACTTCTTTTAATGGACCCGGATGCAAAAATGATAATGTGTTCCTCTCTTGGACAATCAGCCTTGATAACGGAATCGATGAAAATAGGAGCTATGGGTTTTATAGTAAAACCTTTTGGACCTGATGAAATGATGGATGTAATAAGAAAAATTGCTGAGCCAAACTAACCTTTTTGAGCAGATAAATTCGTGCTATTAGATTAACCAGCTATCTATCGAAAATATTCAATTGTGTATTTCATCCTCGTTATTTTTGTTTAAACATTATATTTGCACGCAGTGACTATGGTATTTGAATGGAATTTAAATTGAATGGAATTTACATGGTTAACTAAAATTTTATTAGTTGTTGCAAGCACCGGCAATAATACTGTCTGGCTATACGACTGTGTTATAATTATTTGTTTGTAATAAGAGAAATTAGGAGGTTCATAATTTGGCGACAAAGAAACAGAAGGCAGCAAAGCGCGATAAGAAAAATAAGGAAACGAACGACAAAATAAAAAAACCAGTTGAGGAAGTTAAGGAATCGACCGTTAAAATAAAAGAACAAGATAAGAAAAGAAAAGGAAAATAAAGAGAGGGGGAGGCTCTAAATCAAGCCTTCATTTTTCAGCGTATCTGAAAGTTAATTTTTGAGTTACAGTTAATCCCTTCCTTCCTCCCCTACCTCGCAATCCAACCTTTCCTAAGACTCTACATTCAATTTTCTTTTATGCCATCCGTCCTGTAGACATAAAGTCAAAATTCTTCATGGCAGGCTAGAAACCAAGTGCAAAGGCTGAGTCATTCTTTCGTTCCGGCTTTGTATCATTACCAGATTCTACGATAGGCTGGCTAAGAGGTCTACGTATGGTTCGTATGCAGACTTCTTATGCATAAATCATGATCGAATCGAGCCTTGCAGTACCTACCTTTGTCCAGTAATTGCAAGTGGTACAGTACTGGGTCCGTTGTTTGAGCTTACTTTTAGCTTAGCATGGCATTTTGGACATACTTTTAGACTTTTCGTAAATAAACCCCCTTAATACTAATAGGACTTACGCACTTGCCTGCTTTGCAGGCAGCTTTGGCGTTTTTTACTTTTTAATTTAATTCGTAGATTGGGTTTCTGATATATTGACTTATAGTATTTCTTGTAATGCTTAACTTTGTCTCAAACCATGTAATTCCTGTTTTTATTCTTTGCATTTCAAATCTTAGAAATGCTCTTAGTGCCATCATAATATGTGCTCTCTGCACACTTTTTCTTCTTGCCTGACATCTTTCAACTCCACAAAACTGTTTTATTCCTCTATGGTACTCTTCAATTTTCCATGCTTTCTTTGCCAGGTCTTTCCTTTTTTCTTCCTTCATATCCAGTACATCTGTAGCCCAGTAATGCGTGTCTCCATCCTCGGAAACTATCCGAAATACCTTAATAAAGCCGTATTCTTTCAGATGAACTGTCATACCTCCTGGTGGAATAGTTAACAATTCAATTGCTACATTGCCAGTCTTATCAGGGTTAACTAAACGGTTTTTCTTCAACCTTGTTAACCAGTGCCATCCTTTTTTCCGGATTTCTTTGAGATTCTTTATACTGGAATACCACGTATCAAACAGAACAAATTCAGGTCTAAAACCACGTTCTTCTGCTTTATTTAGCATATCAAGGAAATGATCGTTTTTTGTTTTTCCATCAGTATTTATATCGTAAATTCTAAAGTCAACAGGGATTATGGCATCATTAAACGTCCAGACAACGGTTTCAAGATTGATCCCATTTACAATCTGATGATATTTACCACTCCATTGTCTGTAAACAAGATCCATACGCTTAGAATATGGTTTATCGAGAACAGTATCATCAAAAACAAGAAATCCAGTGTAAGGAGTGACTATATCTTTTACTTCTTCCCATAAAGCCTCCGTATCCGGAGGCTGCCTTAGAAGAAGACGGGTAAAAGAGTCATGAGCTGGATTATTAGAACCTAAATAACTGCACTTTGAAGCTTCGGTACAGCTAAATACGCGTGAAGAAGCAATAAGAAAGTTGATGTAATCAAGATCAGTGCATTTAGGAGGATTTATTTCATTCAACCCAGAGATTTTTTTTTTGATTATATTTATACTAATATATTAAAAAAAGTATTTTAATATAACTTATGAAAAAGTGCTTCAACCGCGTAAGTCCTAACTAAAATAAATTTCATATAAAACACATTCATCAGAGCATGAAATTTACCCTGGGAATGTTCTTTTACAATGCGTTCATACTTTGCTATCAGACGCTTTCCGCCTCTTTCAGTTCAAATATAGTAATATTAATTTCTTTACAAGCGCATTAGAAAATGCATCGCATAGCCGCACGCAATTTGAATTACTTTATCAAAAAATGTACAAGTGAGTACACCGACCTGATAAACTTTAACCTGATTTTCAAAGAGTTTTTGTGATGAATGTTTTGTAAAGGCATAGAAAACCCTCCAAGCTAAGACCCGGACTCGAACCGGGATGAATGGATCTGCAGCCCACTGCGTATCCTTTCCGCCATCTCAGCATTTATTGTCCAGGTTATTCTACAATTTTGAGCTGCTTATTTTGTCCCACAAATTCCGTAGATGTACACAATTAAAGGATTCGCCAGTTTACCCGATGTTTCATTTAAGTGGCATCCTGAAATTACTGTATAAGGACAAAAGGCGGCACTTTCATGTACTTCTACGGATTATGGGTTGTAAAAATGTTGTGGGTTGTATGAAATACTGTCTGTTCGTTTATGACTGAAGTCTTCATGCCATATGAAGGAAATCAAATGGCAATTGGACAACACAAGATTCACATATGTCAGGTTACGATCTGCTATTAATGCTCACTTATATTTGAACCTCCTTTATGGGGAAATTATCCCTCATATTTTTTCACTTCAAATCGATAGTCTAGGATCCGACTGGGCTAAACGTTCCTTCAGTCCCAGTGTAGCCATTTTGCTTTTCCAGCAGTTCTTTGTCCAAATTATGAATTTACTATCCGAGAATACAGCAGGTTATCAGCTTATGATCCGCTGGCTCCAGCCAATTCACAATTGTGAACTTACAATACATAATTGCATCTGTTAATATTTAAACTCCTTTTTTTGGGCAAAATGTGCCTGAAAAATCTCCACTGATCATCAGGTAAGGGATGGCCTTACCTGCAGATGATCAACAAAAAACAACAGAAAAGCTACACAAGAAAAAAGTAACAGATGAATTCATACTGGCATTAAGAAAAACAGAATACAAAACAGGACACTATAGAAAATAACTTTCTGGCCCGAAAAATGTTTCTCTTAATCCCGGAAACAACACAGAGGAGTGAATAACGCTATACGGGCCAGAAAAATTGGATTATTCTCAGAGCTTAAGGATTTTTGCGGCTTTTAAAGCATTTGAAACCATAGTTTCGCTATCCAGTTTCTTTTCTTCAAGTACTATAAGGTCGTAATTTGCCCCTATTTCAGGACGCTCCGGCACGGCACCACAGCTGCCTGCTTGTCTACTTGAAATATCGTAGGTTCCAATTTTGCGGGCAATATCCATGATTTCGGTTTTATCAAAAGAAATCAAAGGGTGATAAATCGGAATAGCAAGCTGGTAAATTTCAGCGTGCATATTAGCAGCAGTCTGAGAAGCCACCTGACCAAGGGAAGAGCCGGTAATAATTCCGCTTGCTTTTTCCTTTTTCATAACCTCGTAGGCTTCCCTGTACATCATGCGTTTGCAGAGGAGGCATGTGTTTTTCCGATTGCATGTTTCTATGAAGGATCTCAGGTTGGGACCGTGAGGGATCTCATAGGTCGTAAATTGATAACCTGGAGCCCACTTCTGGAGCTGCCTGATGCAGTCAAAGGCACGCTCTCTTGCCGCATCCTCCGCATAAGGGGAGTTATTGCAATATACAGGGGTAATCATTACTCCACGCTTCATCATGAGCCATGCAGCTACAGGGGAATCAAGGCCGCCGGAAATGAGCACTACCATATTTCCCTGCGTGCCGAGGGGTAGCCCTCCCACTCCTTTAACTGTTTCCAGGAAAATATATGCCAGATTCTGCCGAATTTCTACAAAGATTTCTTTATCAGGAGAACTCAGGTCAACCCTGGGGTTCTGTCCTTCCTTTTCAAGTTCATTCCAGACAGCATCTCCGCAGGTTTTACCTATATCAGTTGAAGAGAAAGGATGGTTTCCACTTCTTCTGGCCCGGATAGCAAAAGATTCGCCTTCCATTATGAGGTCTTTTCCAAGAAGAGCACAGGTTTCGGCTGCACCCTCAAGGTTCGGTTCTGTTATTAACGCAGGTGAGGTTGAGACAACCCCAAAAACATCTGCTGCTGCTTCAGATGCACGCGGATCTGTTGTCTCAATAAATATCCTGCCCCATTCTCTCCGCATAAGGGAGTATGGAATATCTCTTGAGTCCAGCATTGCGGCAATATTTTTCATGAGAATTTTCTCATACCAATTCCGGACTCCAGGACTTTTGAGAGCAAGCTCACCATAGCGGACTATAACAACATCTGTCTTAACCCCATATCTGGAGTAAGATGATTCCGAATCCAGATAATCCCGTTTCACATCATCATTTTTTTGGATGCTTTTATTTTTCTGATTGATACGAATATCAGATTCAGTTGTTTCTTTTACCATGAAAAATACCAGCTGTTTATTAATAATTGGAAAAAATCCAGTATTTCAAAAAATCAAATGACTTCCCGACTGTGCGAGTTGGTATCACGTCGGCCAGGAGTTCCTGATAAAATTATCAGGTAATTATTGAAGTTTCCAGTAATTTGAACTATTTATGCAGTTATTTTCTGCAATATTATATGGCTGACATGATACAGGGTATTGCGATTATAGAATAAGTTCATAAATTTGAACTCATTAGAGGGGTTCCAGCATCTTCGTAGGCACGAACTCCTGCTTCAGGATACGGTTCTTAAGGATCGTACAGAGTCTTTCTGCCCTTACTCTGTCTGACTGCCTCAGGGATACAGGGACAATTCCTTCAGCCAATTCGATAGACCCAAGCCTTGCACGGAATACTCCTTCAGAACACTGGAGGGTACAGGTACCGCAGTTAATACAGAGATCTCTGTTGATAACGCAATCATTTGAGATTGCTTCCGTGGGACAGGTGTGCATTGCAGCACAATCAGGATGGTGCAGGCACTTTTCTTTTTCGACGCGGATAAATTTATCAGTGCCTCCCCAGATATGCCCGTAATTCACTTTTGCATGAGCAGTACGCCCGTTTACGTCTGATACGGGTAATGGGACATTCTGGTCCAGAATTTTTAATCCAGATAGAATCTCTTCATCAAGGACAGGAATAGGGACTGCAAGTGAAGTAAGGCATTCAGGCCCATGTGAGGTTTTCATTCCGCCCATCATGGTCGGATCCATTCCTTTCATATCTGCATAGGCTGAGACGTTAGGCTTATCAGGGCTGGCTCTAGTTCCTTTCCCCATAATGTAGCCGGGTGCACCGTTTAAAAGGACCCTTGTGCCCACGCCTATTGACCTGTGAGAGGGGTCGTTCTGAAGAGGATTTATTTCACCGCACCCTGATACCGTTGTTTCCGTAAAAGGGCCTGTCAGGCCTGTCACAGAGAAAATGGTGCTGATCGTCGAGGAGGTGGGGTTTATCAGTGCGTGGTAATTTTTAAACGCAAGCCTTGTGGTAATTATTCTGGCAAAGTCGATATCCTCAAGCGTAACCTGATTTTCATATCTCCTGCCATGTGCTTCCACAAGGACCTCAATCTCATTTCCTTCTACAAGGTCCCGGAAAAGATGCCCACCGCCGTACCTGGCATTTGCATGAGCTGTCCCGTTTATTACAAGATCCACAACCCCCAGGCGTTCGTTAGGGCAGGGACCGGGCTGAGCAGGCACACCGTTCAACCAGATCGCGTCTGCCCTCTCAAAACTACATTTTCCAGCAACAGGCACCATCATAACTGCCATCGTGCCGGACATCACGCCAAAGGTCCCGGTCGTGACAACATCCACATCATCAATAGTAACTTCTTTCCCGTCACGCACCATGGACTTGAGTTCGGCAGCAGTTAAGATTATCGCTTCTTTATTGGCGACCTTCTCATTTATCTCTTCAATAGTTTTCATATTATCCCATTTTCATGATATAGCGATTATTCAATAGCCGTTATAATATCCGAATATCCTCAAGCCGAACATGAGTTCCAGAAGGCTTCTTAAAAACCATGTTCACAAGAGCAGTGTGTGCAAGATCAATCATGCAGTTGCCGGGCAGGAAATATTGCCTGGTTCCAAGGACAGGGGGCTTCTTTATAACGCTGACAATCCCTTCGAAAGCATGGACATGGTACGCCTGGACATCGTGTGCATCTTCTTTTCTTGCAGCCATTGGGCCTACCGTATGGCACTCAAGTACACCCGTGATAGGGTTTGCGCTGAGAACTCTTAAAGCATGATAAAGAGGGCATCCCGGCCCCGCCGGCCTGCCGGTTACGAGGTCTCCTTTTTTAATGTTCCATTTCTCCACAAGGTCTGCCCTGAAAGGCACTATGAATTTGCGTGCTGAAGGCTCACCCGGGAAAGGAAGGAGGACGAAGTCGTATTCTTTTCCGGCAACATCAACGCCTGAGTAAGTAGCGTTTCTTACCTGAAGCTCTATACTTTCTCTGCTTGCAATTTTTTCCGGGCGCAGGGTATTTTCCATATTGTAAAACGGACACAGGTCTACTTCTGCTGACCCGGCTTCAATCCTGGAAACAAAGTCTGCACAGGTCTGGGAACCGCAAGCCCCACAGTTTTTACCCGGAGGGTTCCAGCTAATCACCATCAGTCACCTCTATATAGGGGCTCCGGCATATCCAGGGGTCGGATGACTCCAAAGTGGTTTTTCCACCCGATCTCCTTTTTCCCGATACACACCGTACAGACGCCAAGAGGAGGAGCGCCTCTAAGCACGATAGGGTCAGGACCGATTTCAGGCTGATTGACAATTCTTCTCATCAGGTACCTGAGACCTGTTCCCTGAATTGCATTTGTCTCTACAATGTCAATATCAGGGACAACTTTTCTGATACTTTCCCTGAAGACCTCTTTTTCTGCCTGGGATATGAGATCCGTTTTCGTAACAACCGCCACATCTGCAAGAGCTAGCAGAGGGGCCATTTTGAAGGGCGAGTTTGTTCCTGAAATCGCGCTCACAACTGCAATTCCAAGTGAGTATTTTGTGTAAGGGGTACACCTGAGACAGAGCCCTGCACTTTCGATAATCAGGATATTTCTTGAGAGACTCTCAGCCCAGCGCAATGCATCATCAAGGACAAGAATTCCCATATGGTCAGGACATACATCCCCTGAATAGACCTTTTTGACAGGAATTCCGAACTCTTCTGCAAGTTCCTTATCTTCTGTTGCATGCACGACATCAATCTTGAGAAAGGCGGGGAGTGAGCCTTCAGGCAAATTCTTAATTATCTGGCGAATTACAGCAGTTTTTCCTCCGCTTGGAGGGCCTGCGATTATAAGGAGTTTCATTTAAAATCACACCCTGTTAACAGCAGCCATTACTACTTCTGAATGAACGGACGAAGAGCCTGAGGAGAAAGAAGCTCCAAGTCTGAGTTTTTCTCTGAGCTGATGGAGCCTGTCTTCGATTAGGGCGAGATCTTCAATAAGGTCCTGCTCCTGTCCTGTCGGTTCGATCACAGAGGAAACACCCCCGTACCTCATAACTATCCTCCTGCCGGTTGTAAGAGCCAGGTAAGGGTCGTGTGTTACAAGGATAACGGCCTTGTTTCCTCCCTGGAGAGACTGGATAACGCGATCTTTGAAAATCCCTGCATTTTCAATCTCGTCAAGGAGAATTATTGGAGTGTCACCGATTATGAGGGCATCTGCAATCATAAGAGACCGTGTCTGGCCTCCGGATAAGCCGCTCATTCGGCTCTTAAGACTGATCTCTTCACCGGTAAAGGTATTTGCAAGGTTTATTGTCTCATCGAGCAAATCTTCCCTGCTAGGTCTTCGTGCCCTTATATGCATGAGCAGGAATTCTTCGACCGAAAGATCAGCCAGACAGCGCGTATTCTGGGTAATCAGGGAAATTGGTTTGAAAGCAGGCTCACGTACAAAAGACTCTGGAGGTTCTTCCCCATTGATAAGAATCCTCCTGCCTGTTATGGTATCTCCCTGTGCAAGAGTTTCAATATCGTTGATTAGAGCAGATTTTCCCGAACCTGTAGGACCAACTATTGATAGAGTGTCTCCGGGTCTGATTTCTATTCTGCCAAACCCTTCCTGTTCTCCAAGTCTGTTCTTTCCGGATTCAATAGTAAGAGTAAATTGTTGTGTCATGTATTCAAAGGATTAGATCTGGCTTTTATAAGCTTTTCCATAAATTCTAAAATATTATCCTTTAAAGCTAAAAAATCAATAATATATTTCCCAATTGGGTTAAAAAATGAAATATATTGGAAAGAATGGACTAATTCGAAACTATGATACTCCTCAAGGATTGCCCGAAGAGTTGTCATCACATGAGTACACGCAAAAATAGGGCCAAGACCTCAAAAGCTATGGGTCGGAACTAATCAATGTCGAATTAGGAGTTAATCATGATTTCCAAGTTGATTGCAAGTCAAATAAATTACGATTTCAGTCGATCAGGATTTCAAATATCTCTATGAGGTGTCAGGTCGCAGCCAGTACAGAGAAGGCACATTGTCTTCGATTTTTCTACACAGAGGGACTGACAGTCAAGCATCTCTTTGAGCATACCTCCTAGTTTTAGAAGCCGTGCAGCATCCGGTCGATGGATGTTTATTGCATCTTTCCTTAGAGGATGTGGAGATATAGGTCTGAGAATTGGAATTATACACCTGTCAGTAAGACGTTTGATGCCTTTTCGGACAGTCTCGTCACTTTCTCCAAGACCAATTATGAAGTTTGAAGATACCCGATTTCTGCCGAAAACATTCACTGCAGTGTCGAGAGCATCAAGAACTGTGTAGAGCGAGAGGTCCGGACAAACACGACGGAAAAGCTCGGGGTCCATAGTCTCAACATTGTATTTTATCTCGCATGCGCCTGCAGAATAAAGTTCTGCTGATGAACTTGCTGTGGGATAGACAGAGACACCTATTGGGAGATCGTACTCACGTGTAAGCTGCTTTACGATATCCACCATCCTCTTAACTTCCTTTTCTGGAGATACAGCTACCCCGCTTGTAAGGGAAATTGCCTTCAGTTCACCTGTCGCATAAGCTTCCGCAACCATCCGGTGTACCTTTTTGCTGTCCTTTATCCCGCCCTGCATTTTCGGCACGGGACAAAACTGGCAATCGTATATGCATTTCTCGGACAGTGTAATGTATGCCTGTTCAGGACAGTGGCAGAGAGGGCGTTCAAGCATGCCTCTGGCAATTACATCATCGCCTCTTACGATGACTACATTTTCATCTTCAGGCACCGCACGCAAGGGAGATAGCTCATTAATCGTAAGGCGTACCCGTCGGTCTCCTGACCTGAAAAAGATTGAAGACCCCCCAGCTCCGGGTCCGGCCGTGGCCAGACTCGTGAGCTGCGCAGGAAAAAGCGACGGGTCTATCTGAACACTCCCTATGCTCAGAAGGTCTGCCTTAACAGTTGAACTCAGTTCAGTATCCATATTTATACACTCGATGAAAGTCGAAATATCACAATATGAGCCCGGCAAACTTTCGACAAGCATTACTACTTACAATTTTTAACCAGGTAAATTAACAATTGTGAACTTAGCTATAGATAACAATTGTGAACTTAAATAGGTTGCGATACTCTCCACCTGACAGAAAAATGAAAGAAAAAGAGTTAAAGAGAGAAAAGAATAATAAAAAAATCTGAGTTTTAGTTCAGTTTTGCCCTTGCTGATTTTACTGCACTTTCGCTAACAACTTTTCCAGCAAAAGCGTCAGCAAGAAGTTCAAGTTCATCTTTTGAATGGTTTTTCGTAAAAGTCATGAAAGATAACTGTCTCAATAAAGGAGTCCTGTTATTATACCTGATATGCCATGCTTCATGGGCAATTACAGCCTTTAATTCCTTTTCGTCCATCAGCTCAAGCATCCCCATTGATAAAAAAATAACTTTTCCCGAAGCAAAAGCTGCGGGCACTGCTGAATCGTAATAATACACTTTTGCTCCTTCGATTAAATCATTTACAAATACTTGAGGCCAGTCCACTATTTCAGTAATTGGCTGAGCGCTGTATTTTCGGATCAGGATTTTATAATATACTTTTGGCAGGAGCATGACAATTGTGGTTGAAAGAACAGCGTAGGCTGTGTAGATCTCGATTGTCAGCATTTGACTGCACTGCATAGCCGAAATAACCGTACCTATAAGAAGTACCATGAATAACTGTCCAGCAATAAACGAAGTAAGCCTGAAAACTGGCTTTCCTGCTTTAAGATAAAATGTAAAGAATACTAAAGCCAGGAATGCTTCTATTCCTATTAGTGGCAAAAGATCGGAACCGGTGATGCATGTAATATAACAGTCAATTTCCTGCGTAATAGAGAACATGTCCACTGCTCAAAATCATTCAAAAACCCTGTTTATGGGGCTCACTTATTATTTTTATAAGTGTGAAAGTTTTCAACAGCCACTTTGCCGAAGGTATCTACAAGGCTGTCCAGCACTTTCCTTGTGATGGTATTTGCGGTATTGTCCATGGATTCAGTTGCAGAGTAAAGGTACCTGACCCTGTGGCCACTTTTATCCACCGTTCTTTTTGCAAAACCGGCTTTTACAAGCCTGTCAAGTGTCCCTGCAACGCTGGATAAAGGAATTCCTGTTTTTTCGGTAATTTCAGGAGTTGTTGACTCTTCGTTTGTCCACAAAACCTCCATAATCTGAGCTTCAATTGGGCTGAAAAATTTTGTCAAACCCTCATTGGAAAGATTTATCCGGTCTAACTTTACCATGGGTTTACAACTGCTGTAAACAAATATAAGCTTTATGATGAGCTTTAAGACTACCTTTTTTCACGGAACCCGTTTAGTCCAGGGCAACTCGTCCTTTTAATCTCAGCTGGTTTACATCTGGCGTAAAGTTAAAGTACATTTACACTCAATGTAAAGTCAGATCTTTACACCAGGTGTATAGTAAATTCCATTCAACATGATATTCGATTCAACATGGTATCCGATTAAATTTAGTTTCGATTCAATGTGAAAATTGAAAGGTAAACAATTGAAAGATGAATCGGGAGCAGTATTGAGGATTTAAAATGCGTTTACATACGTTGGTCTTAAAAGACATATCCCGCAGAAAAACAAAACTTGGTCTGGCAGTGTTGAGTGTGGTAGTGGCTGCTGCAGCAATAGTGGCTGTGGTTACTACATTTTCCGCAGCAACTGACGGTCTCTATGAGGAATCGAATAAATTCGGTGCAAACATCATAGTCAGACCTGAAGTAACAAACATTCCGCTCGTGGCGGGTTCAACCTCTATTGGTTCTCTATCTACGGGAGAGAACTATATTGAGGAATCAGAAATTCCCAGAATTCATACTATCCAGAATAACAGTAACCTCGCAGTTGTAGCCCCGAGATTGTATGGGGTTGCGGAACTTGGCGATTCTTCCGTAGTTATAATGGGTGTGGACCCTGAAAAAGAAAAAACACTCAAGCCCTGGTGGAAAATCCAGGGGCACTGGATGGGTGCAGAAACTCCAGAGAAAACCGAGGTAATGGTTGGCTCGGATATAGCCGGCCCTCTGGGGCTTAAAGAAGGTTCCCGGATAACTCTCAGCCAGGGTGATAATTCCATTGACGCTCAGGTTGCCGGAGTAATAGAGAGCACAGGCGGCAATGAAGATGGATATATTATTCTTCCCCTTGCAACGTCCCAACAACTGCTTTCCAAGGAAGGAAAGGTAAGCAGTCTGGAAGTTAGGGCGCTGTGTAACGATTGTCCTGTTGAAGAGATCAGCAGGCAGATAGAAGAAGTGTTTCCCGGACTTGAAGCAAGGTCAATGAGCCAGATTGTAGAGACCGAAATGGCGGTGGTGGAACACACCGAGTCTTCAGCAATGGCAGTGTCGATAATTACCCTGCTCGTAAGCACATTGACAGTTGCATCCACAATGCTTGCGTCCGTAAATGAAAAGCTAAAAGAAATAGGAATTATGCGCGCAGTCGGAGCAAGCAACAGGCAGGTAGTTTCTATGCTTCTCTTTGAAGGAGCGATTATAGGAATAATCGGTGGAACTATCGGTTTTGCCATAGGAACGGCAGCCTCAGCAATTGCTGCACCCATGCTGGTCTCAGTATCGCCTTCTCCAATGTGGGAGATCCTGCCTGGTGTTGCCGGAATTTGTATAGTTACTGGAATGGTAGCTTCTATTATTCCTGCAAAAAGAGCTCTCGGAGTTGACCCTGCGGAGGTGTTGAGAAGTGTCTGATTATCCTGAAATTTCTGAAATATCCCGTAATCCTGAAGGACTGTCAGATAACCTGATTGAAAAAACGACTGAAAACCTGATTCAGGTCAAAGATGTGACAAAAAAATACAGGCTTGGCCATAACGAGGTAGAAGTTCTGCACGGAATTAACCTCGAAATCAAAGAAGGAGAGTTCGTGTCCGTTATGGGACAGTCAGGCTCCGGAAAAACCACTTTGATGAACATTATAGGGATGCTTGACAGACCGACTGGTGGAAGCATCCTCATCAAAGATACCGATATCACAAAAAAGTCCCAGAAAGAACTTGTCGATTTCAGGCGCAGAACCGTTGGGTTCGTGTTCCAGCAGTTTCACCTTATCCCTTCTCTCACAGCCTATGAAAACGTTGCCCTGCCGCTTGTATTTGCAGGTGACAAAGAAGATGGCGCTGTAAAAAGCGCTCTTGAAAGAGTAGGGCTGGCTCACAGGATGCACCATAAACCGGTAGAGCTGAGCGGAGGAGAACAGCAGAGGGTTGCAATTGCCAGAGCTGTTGTTATGAACCCGAAAATTCTGCTCGCAGACGAGCCCACAGGAGCGCTTGATGCAAACACAGGCTCAATGATAATCTCTTTACTGAAATCCCTCGCAGGAGAGATGACCGTCATAATGGTCACTCACAACAGGGAACTTGCAGCTTATTCTGATCGTATTGTATACTTAAAAGATGGGAACGTAGCGGAGTGAAAAAGTGAACATAAAATTAATCGGTATGGTTTTGTTAGCAATCGCAGTGTCCCTCGTGGCAGCAGGATGTACGGATGTCGGATCTTCGGGTAAAGCTAATGCGAGTCCTGTAAAAGCTACCTGGATTACTGCTGAGGTCAGTGCAGACCAGGTATCCATTCCACTCAGTTTTGTAGAAGAGAACACAAATGTTCATTTCAAAGTAAATACTGACAGCGGGGAAATCGCGGTTATGGCATACAGATTTAATGATGAGATATTTGTCAGGTCCAATGTATGCCCTCCATGCAATTCGATAGGGTTTAGCCTTGATAAGGACACTCTTGTATGTGATTCCTGTGGCACCGTTTTTGACGCTGCAGAAGGAACGGGTATCGGAGGAGGCTGTGTGTCATTCCCCAAGGAAAGTATCCCTTACACGGTTTCTGATGGGAATATTGTGATGAAACTGGATGATGTGGTAACTGCCCACGAAAAAACCGTGGAGATCAGTTAAGAACCGTGAAATTTTTCACGCTAAGTCTTACACAGTTGAGTTCAAAACAGGTACAGCTCACTGTGTAAGTACCGTATTCGTTGCATATAAAGAACAATCACCTATTTTATGCTGGGGCTTGAAATGAATGAAATTGAAGTTAGAGAATTAGCGCCATCCGAATTTAGAGAATGGGATACGCTTGTAGAAAGGAACCAGCCAGGTACGCCTTTCCACACAAGCGACTGGCTGCAGATCTACAGGGATGTCCTTTTAAGAGACGTCAGGATTTATGGTTGTTTCAGAAATGATGAGCTTGTGGGAGGATGCCCCGTTTTTGTTAAGAACCTCAAAGGAATTCTCAAAGTGGCATCTTCGATATCCAGTATGACTGACTACTGCGGACCCCTTATAAATGAGAGTTCAAGCTCCAAAACAGGCAGACGAGTTCAGGAAAACCACGAAATTCTTAACTCCCTTAGAGAATTCCTCTGCTCGCAGGGCTTTGACAGTATTCACCTAAAATTCTCTCCAGGATTTGAGGATATCAGACCATTTACATGGAATGGGTGGGATTCAAAGGTTCACTATACCCATTACCTGGATCTTAAAGAAGACGTGAATGACAATATTTCAAGGACGATCCGGAGAGATCTTAAATCCGCAACCGGAGCAGGACTCGAGACAAGAAAATGGAGCAATCCTGAAACATATTATGGGCTGCTTTCCAAAGTATACGAGAGACAGAACCTGAAAATACCATTACCCAGAAAGTTTTTCGAAAAGGTATTTGACCTGATGCGGAAAAAGGACATTGGTTATATGTTTGTTTCCGAAACTCCTGAAGGAGAAACAGTCGCAGCACATCTGACTCTTTACGGAAAGAATAGCACAATTGGCTGGTCCTCTGCCCGGGATCCGGCTTTTAGCCTGAGAGGAACAAATGCCCTTCTCTATTACAATGAATTTCTTGACCTGCAGTCCAGAAATTTTGAATACATGAATGTAATGGCAGGAAATATTCCAAGGTTTGCAGAGTTTATCATGGCTTTTTCCCCCAGATTGGTACCCTACTATAGCGTAACTCTGGAGAATAAAAGGTATTCAAGCTTGAAGGCTTTATATAAAATAGCGACTAATGCAAAAATTGGGATTGTCCCCTCTAATTTTTACTAATCTCTCATTTCTTTGCCAGCATATCCTGCTGATGCATATGATGCATACAAACCAATAAATTAATAAAAAATAAGTCTCTGTTAAATATTTAAAAAGGAAAAATGGGGATTAAAGATGAAGGTCGCTGTTGTTTCAAGTGATGGTAAGGTCGTCAATCAGCATTTTGGAAAAGCATCTCGCTTTTATATATTTGAGGTTGAAGATGACAATATTCAATTCCTGGAAGTACGGGAGACTATACCTGTATGCGGCTCGGCGGATGAGGGGCATGCAGATGATATCCTGGGCAGGGCAATTTCTTTGATCTCTGATTGTGAGGTTTTGCTTTGCTCCAGAATTGGCAGCAGGCCGCAGGAAGAATTAAGAAAAAAAGGGATCAATGCGATAGAAGCTCCATACTTTATTGATGAAGCTTTAAAGAATATCTCTGCCAGCGAATAATTGGGATTCGGCAGTTCCGAATCCTCTTAGTTCCTATTTTGATTCTGAATTCATGTTGAAGTGGCAGAAAATGCTCAACTATTTTTTTGTAAACAGGCAATCTCTATCCTTAATCTGCGGGTACAGATAATTTTCAGGTACTTTTTGCCTTAAAAAATATATTAATATATTAAAGGTGAGTATGATCTGTTGTCAGTTCACAATTGTGAATGAACTGCTGCCAGGGTGGCGGAAAGGCTACGCAGTGGACTGCAGACCCATTTATCCCGGTTCGATTCCGGGTCCTGGCTTGGAGGAATTCCATGTATTCAGAGGAAAGAAAACTCTTTGAGTTTTTGCCTTTGAATCATGAAGTCCTCTTAAAACTGAAAGAAACAGGAGTTTAGCAGAACAGACAAAAGAACAGGTGAAAATGAGAATTTAAAGAAGGCGAAGATATGAATTCGAAAAGGTTAAAGTATGAAAGGAGAGATCGTTGACGGATCAAAGGACTATATCCTCGATCTGGATGAACACGTTGAAGCATTCTGGGAAGCCCTTGATGACGGGCTTACAGTAGAAATAATATGGGAGGCTCTTAATCTAATAGAACTGTATTTCACTTTGCGTATAATTGGACATATGCTTCTTGCAGTGGAGTACACGCTTACTGAAGCTAGAACTCATCCTCTGGAACCGATTGAACGGGAATTTGTTCAACTCAAGAAAGTAACAGGTGGTTTCTTTGAAAAAGGAAAATCCCGGCTATGGAAAGTATTCAATATGTATCGCATTTCAGGAACAGGGATCAATATGTGCGGACAGCTAACAATGGATTCTAAAAGGGATACAGGGTCATATGGGGACTTCATTATGGTATCTGGTCGCACATCAACCCTTCCTCTGATTCCATATCTAACTGAAGCCTCAAAATCATCTTACTGTTGTTGATTGAGCTCATTTGTAAAGCTCTAACCTCCTTTTCTTTTTTATTGCAGAATATTAACTCCAGCAGGCAATTCCAGGAAAAAAACATCTCTTTTTAAAGGTGGATATCTCTAAATGGCTGTATATTCATTGTGGCAGTAGAGTCCTTCTTCACGGGGCTCATGGAAAAAATATATTAACAGTATACGTGTATTTGAACCTTCTAAATGTCAAACAGCAGAAATATTTGAAACTCTTTTTGCCTTAAAACATAACTTTAAATATTAATACTGTGTATGATCTGTTGCCAGTTCACAATCGTGAACATGTAGTGCCAGAGTGGCGGAAAGGCTACGCAATGGACTGCAGATCCATTTCATCCCGGTTCGATTCCGGGCTCTGGCTTAAAAGTTTCCTTTACACACAAAGAAAACTTTTAGATATGAAAACTTCAGGGTCTAATTGTTGAAAATGACACATTTTGGACACAATGCCAAAATCTAGTGATGAACGTGAAATTAAAAATCACTAGATTTTGAAAATAGCCATAATCCTTTGAATGTGGCCTATTGATTGATGCCGGAAGATCCCG